>NZ_JBHXWI010000034.1:0-115010 GCF_042671975.1 Rhodococcus sp. NPDC127593
CCGGGCCGATCCGGCGTCGGGCCTGGGCCAGCGCTCCGGCGGTCGGGGTGGCCACCGCGAGCCCGTCGAGTCCGGCGATCATCCGCTGCCACACCGCCCGAACCCCACCTCGGCGAACAGCCCGGCGGCCAGCAGCAGGTAGACCACCACCCGCGAGGGCAGATCACGTACCCGGGCCTGGACCTTGCCGGTCTCGGCCAATGCGGCGTCGACCATGTCGAAGCCCACGATTCGGGTCAGCTCCCCGAGATGACCCGGGGCGAACCGGCCTCCCGCGACGGTGACGACACGTGTGATGACAGAATCGGTAGTCAGCGGAGCTCCTGGGTCGAGGATGTCTTGGAGGACGCCCTCTTCTACCGGAGCTCCGCTACCCATTCGCGCACGACACGCCCAAGACCCGCATTCTTGACCGCCAGCCGTCCCCGCTAACTACACGGCTTTGCGGCTAGTCCTTCGTATCCGGTGACGACTTCCGGCGCCTCCGACGCGAGTTGCGACGGTTCCGGATCGCCGACGTATCCGCCCGGGTGCGGGGCGCCCGCCAGCAACACGACGTGCTGGTACGTCAGATAGCCGCCGTTGCCGTGGATCAGGGCCGGTCCCGCGCCCTCCCGCAGTCTTCGGGTGACCTCGGCGATCGAGTGCAGCGTGTAACTGTTGAGGGGACCGCCGAAGAAGGAGTGGCCGCCCGTCACGCTCGGCACGATGCTTGCGGGCAGGCCGAGCGTGCGGGTCAGAAGCTTCGGCACCACCGGGAAGCAGCTGTACGCGTCGACGATGTCGAGTGCCGAGGCGTCGATCGAGGCCCGCGCCAGTGCTCGGCGCACCGCGTCCGTCATCGCCGGGGACGTGCCGAAACCGTTGCGGCTCAGTACGTCCACGGGATCGGTGGCACCCGCGCCGCCCCACAGGTACACCCTGCGGTCCTCCGGAACGCCGTGGTCCCGCGCGACGGCCAGGGAGCACACCAGCACCGCGGCGGCCTGATCGACGAACGGCATGGCGTTGAGCATCAACGGGTACGGCTCGCACACCATCCGGTTGCCCGGACTCACCGTGGCGATCTCCTCGGCGGAATACACCTCGGACGTCCACGACGCCGGGTTCTTCGCCGCCAGTTCGGAGAAGGCCGAATACATCCGGGCCGAGTCCGCCAGCGACGCGTCGGGGCCGAGGCCCGACTCGTGGGCGACCCGGTTCTCGAACAACGGGTACACCCGGGTCGGAACGATCAGGCCTGCGCGCTGCATCGCGGGACTCCCGAGATCCGCCGGGTCGAAGGCGGGGGGACCGCCCGGCGCCGACGCCCAGCCCAGCGTCGCGGGATCGGTGCCCGACTTCCGGAGCGCCGTCATGGTCGCCTGCGCCTCACCGCCGACGAGGAGCGCAGCCGACGACCGGCCCGCGGCGATGTCGTCGCCGATGCGGTCGAGGAGCGCCGCGGGCCAGTGGCCGCCGATCGGGGACGTGCTCGATCGTGGTGACGGCAGATTCAACCGGGCGGCCAGCAGTTCGGGAAGGTCGTCGTACGACCAGCTGACGGTCTTCACCGCATGGATCGCGTCGATCCGGAAGCCGAGGGTCGCGGAGCCGCTGTCGGCGAGAGCGGCACCCGCGGCGTCGGTGATCAGGTCGAGCGGTTCGCGCGGGGCTGCCGGATCGCCCGCACGGCCGGAGCGGATGTCGCCGACTCCGACGATCACCGGTAAGCGGGTCGGATCCATGGATTCCCCTCTCGCGTGACCACGTCAGCGTCACGATAGCGCCGGACGAGATACCTGTGGATTCGGGGTCACAGCAATCCCGTCCGGCGTCCGGCATTGTGGGCCCTTCGACTCGAAGGGCGGTGCACCGGATATCCAAAAATGCTGTGCAGCAGGAGAATCCGAGCATCGACGTTCGCGTGTGTGGAATCCTCGGGCCGGCGGGGGTCTGCCGGCCGGGATCCTCATCAGGTGAGGCTAGCCTAAAGTATTGTCGACAGTGTGCGGTTGCGCAGGCCATGCAGTCATTTCGTAACCTTTTCGTGTCCCGGATCACGGCCTGAATATGCATGATCCGGGCAAAACGGGGGAAACCAAGGCGAACCTGCAGATTATCCGACTAATCTGCAGTCCAGGGCTTGCATGTTCGCTGCACAGGAGGCGGGGGTCATGGATCTCGAAGCAATCAAACAGATCGAGCAGCTCAAGCACCGTTACTCACGTGCGCTCGACACGAAGTCGTGGGTGGAGTTCGCCGACACGATGGTCCCGGACGTCACGGCGACGTACAGCGAATACCTCACGTTCGATTCCCGTGACTCATTCGTGTCCTTCCTCGAGAACACTCTCGGGACCCACGTCATCACCGAACACCAGTGCGGACAACCCGAGATCACCGTCACCGGTGATACCGCGGTAGGGGTGTGGTTTCTCGCGGACACCACCCTGATTCCCGAGGACGGCATGCTGTTGCGCGGGTCTGCCTATTATCACGATCGTTATCTTCGGTGCCCCGACGGCAACTGGCGGATCACGCACACCGGCTACGAACGCACCTGGGAATCGGTTGCGGCGCTCTCCGATTTCCCGAGTTTCCGGCTCACCTCCAACAAGTGGGCGATGTTGCAACCTCCAGCGTCTGCCTGAGGGAGCACACTGGGACTCGACGCACCGCGGACACTGGGAGGTGACGATGGCTCCGGAAGTACCCGTTCCCGGCGCGCTGCCGTACCTGACGGTGCGGCGGGGTGTCGAGGCCATCGAGTGGTATTCCAAGGTGTTCGGCGCCGAGGTGGTGGGTGAGCCGATCGTCATGGACGACGGGCGAGTCGGTCACGCGGAACTGAGGTTGCCGACCGGCATGATCTATCTCGCCGAGGAATTCCCCGAGATGGGCCTGACCGCGCCGGAATCCGGTTCGACGTCCGTGAGCCTGATGTTGTCCGTCGACGACCCCGATGCCGTCCTGGTGGGTGCCCGCGACGCCGGTGGCACCGTGGAACGGTGGATCTCGGAGGGCCACGGACACCGCAACGCGACACTCATCGATCCGTTCGGTCACCGCTGGATGCTGGTGGGGCCGACGGATCCGGCCGCGCCGGCCTGAAGATTCGGGCCGCGGCTACTGTCGGCACATGCCGACATCACCCGACCGTTCGTCGTTTCCGGACACCCGCGCATGGATTCGCGCCCTGCCCGCACTCGGCGGCGAGACGCCTCCGCCCGTCGATACGCTTCCGGAGTCGCCGATCGCGCTGTTTCTCGACTGGATCACGCAGGCCGTAGCGGCCGGTGTTCCGGAACCGCACGCAGCCGCGCTGTCGACCGTCGATGCCGAAGGCAATCCGGACGCGCGTTTCCTGCTCCTCAAGGACGTCACGGAGCAGGGCTTCTGGTTCTCGGGTGACACGCGCTCACCGAAGGGTCGTGCGCTGGCCGCGAATACAGTTGCGGCACTGTCGTTCTACTGGCGAGAACAGGGCCGGCAGGTGCGGGTGCGCGGGTCCGTCGTCGAGGGCGATCCGGCACTCTCCGCCCGCGACTTCCGCGAACGGTCGGTCACCGCGCGGGCCGTGGCCGCCGCCAGTCGTCAGAGTGAGGTCCTGGACGATCCCGCCGAATACGAACGCGCTGTCGCGGCGGCGGTGGCCCGCATCGAGGCCGACCCCGACTTCGTGTCGGGAACCTGGCGGGCATGGTGCATCGTCCCCGACAGTGTCGAGTTCTGGCAGGCGGACGCCGGGCGCAGGCATGTGCGCCAGTTCTACCGCCGCGAGTCCGACCGGTGGCTCCGCGAGGTGCTGTGGCCGTGACCGCGCCCGGGGGCGGGGGTCAGCGTGCGGTCGCGGACGGCGAGCGCAGGTCGACGACGATCGACTGGCCATTCAGCTTCGCGTGGATCTCGGGGCGCTCGAACCCGGCCGCGACGAGGTACTCGCCGAGCAGTGCCAGCAGTTCGTCGGCGTCCACGGTGGGATCGGCCGAGTGACTGCTCGCCGACGCGAGGTGCTCCTCGATCAGTTCGGTGTGTGCAAGACGGCCCGCGACTCGCACGGCTGCCACTCCCATCGCGTTGCGTCGCATGACGGTGCGCCCACGAGCCTCGGGCGGCGCCGTCGTGTCGGAGGCTTCGGACGGCTCCTCGGTGCTGTGCGAACCCGAGCTGCGCGTCGGCAGCGGGAAGGTGAATGTCTCGGCGGAGCTGGTCGTGGACTTGCCGTTGCCGTTGCGGCCGGTCAGCCCGCCGGTGCTCGGTTCAGCGAAAGGGGACGCCGACGCCGGGCTCGTGCCGGCGGAGCCGTTGCTTCCCGATCCATTGGTGGAAATGCCGTTCTCCATCGTGTCGCTTCCTGCTCGTGGCCAAACGGGTACCGCGCAAAGCCCGTCAGTGTGCTCGATTCGATCTGAAAGCTACCAGGAGGGTCCGGCGGGCCGCACACCTCGACGGCGCACGACGCGGCCCCGGTCGGTCTCGGGCCCATCGGTTCCGTCACGTCATCGCACCCCTTCGGCCCTCAATTCCCGGGCCCAGGCGGACGCGTGCTTCGTGAGCACGCCGGCGATCCGCTCCAGCTCACCCGGGTACGACGCGACCTCGGCGGGCATGGACACACTGAGGGCGTCGGTGGCGGGGATTCGGTAGGGCACGACGGTCGCAATGCACACCACACCGACCGTCCCCTGTTCTCGTTCGAGGGCCCACCCGCGGTTGCGCACCTCGCCGAGTTCGGTGACGAGGTCGTCGATGTCGACGATGGTGTTCTCGGTGAATCGTTCGAGTTTCGCGGGAAGAATCTCCCGGACCTCACCGGTGGTGAGTTCGGCGAGCAGGGCCTGGCCGAGTGCGGTGACGTGACACGGCAGTTTGCGGCCGACGCGATGCATGCGCCGAACCTCGACCTTCGAACCGCGGCTGGCGAGGTAGATGACGCTGGCCTCGTCGCGCCGCGCGAAGTGGACGGTATGGCTCACTTCCGACCGGAGCGCCTCGAGCACCGCTGCTGCCCGCGAGACGACCGAATCCTTGTCGAGGTACGACGTGCCGGCGAGCAGCGCATGGGTGCCGATGCCGTAGCGCGACCCCGACTCGTCGGCTTCGATCCACCGCAGATCCTTGAGCGTGCGCAGGAGAGCGTGGAGGCTCGAGCGCGGATACTTGCACGCTTCCTGCAACTCGCCGAGGCTCATACGCGTCGGCGATGCGGCGAGCGTCTCGAGGATGTGGATGGTGCGTTCGGCAGATTTGACCGGTTGGGTTTCCGGCGGTGCCCCACGCATGTCTTCTGTCACCATGAAGACACTATCTCTCATTCTGAACGCGATATCACCTACTGACGCGTGTTCGGTGCCGGCGACGTGGCGCATTCAGTACTCCGCAACGAGGTTGGCCTCGATGTACGCGAGATCGATGTCCTCGCCGAGGCCCGGCCTCTGCGGCATCGCCACCATGCCGTTCTCGTCGACGGGATCGACGATGGAATTCAGGTGCGGCGGCACCCAGTCGTAATCCACGTGCGGGTGCAGCAGACCGCGCTCGTACCACTGGACGTTGTTGCCTGCTCCGACGAGTGCGAGGTTGGGGGCGCCGTTGCCGTGGATCTCGCACTCGAGTCCGAAGCCCTCGGCCATGTGCATCGTCTTCAGGGCCGGTGTGATGCCACCACCGTTCATGGCCCCGACGCGCAGGATGTCGCACGCCTCGTTCGCAATCCAGTCGGCACGAGATCGGTGCCGGCCCGGGGTGGTCTCGGGTCCGATCACCGGGGTGTCGATCTGGTCGGCGAGCCACTTGTACGAGCGCAGCGAGAACTCGTCCATCGGCTCCTCGAACCAATCGAACTTCAGCCGGTCCAACTCGCGACCGAGCTTCAGAGCGTCGGTGCGCGAGTACCAGTGGTACCCGTCGAGCATCAGCGAAAAGTTCTCGCCGACGGCATCGCGCACGGCGGCACACGCGTCGATGTCCCGGGTCAGATTCGGGGAGCCCGGCAGCGGAGGCATCCAGGTGTGCAGCTTGATGCCCTGGTAGCCCTGCCTCTTCAGCGCGACCGCGAAGTTCGCGTAATCCTCCGGGGTGGCGAGGCCGCCTTCGATGTCGTCGCCGCACATGGTGCTGGCATACGCCTTGATCTCGGTGCGCGCGCCGCCGAGCAGCTTCCACACCGGCGTGTCGAATCTGTTGCCCACCAGGTCCCACAATGCCTGGTCCAGGTAGCTGCAGCTGTGCTCGGGAAGTTCGACCGCCCGGGTTCGCTGACGAATCGCGAACTTCTTGTCCATCGCCTCGCGTGCCAGCGGATCGGAGCCGATCAGGACAGGCCGGAAGTGCTGCTCCACCTGATCCTGCCGAAGGTAGTTCGGCTTGCCCAGAACGTAACCGCTGACGCCGTCGGAATCGGTGATCCGCAGGAGCGCCCCCGTCGCAGGCACGGACGGGCCGGGATGGCGATGACCGTACGAGTCGACCGAGGTGCGTGCCTCGGTCTTGAAAACCTGCACGGCGACTTCTGTGATCACGCTGGACATGATGATTCGCTTCCTGTTCGAAATCTTCTACTTGCCCTGGCGGGCGATGTACTTGGCCATGGAACGATCGAGTTTCTCGGCGAAGTCGTCAGCGAAATCCTGTGCGCTGAGCTGCCCGATGAGCACCTTCTGCCACTGGCCGAGCATCTGCACCTGAACGATCTTCCCGAAGTCGGGGAGGTAGTCCGGAGGGGTGACCAGTACGGTTTCCGGGTCGTCCAGTGCCGCGAGCGCAGCCTGCACCGACGGCATGTTCGCGAACTCGGGAGCCGAACGAGCGGTCTTGTTGACCGGGATCTGTCCGACGCGCTCGTTCCAGTACGCCTGCGATTCCTGGGACGTCATGAACTCGACGAACTTCCACGCCGCGGCCTGATTCGTGCTGCTCTTGAACACGGTGTACGACGGGAACGGGTCCGTCATGACAGTGCGCTTTCCGTCTTCGTTACGCGGCAGCGCCACAGCTCCGGCCTTGTCGCCGAGAGCCTTCTCGTGGTTGCTCAGCGAGCCGAGGTTGTGCTGCATCATGGCCACCGAGCCGCCGCCGAAGCTCGCGACCATCTGCGGGAAGCCGTTGTTCACGTCGGCGGTCGGGGTGTCGACGTCGTAGAGAGCTGCGAAGCGTTCGATGGCGTCGACCATCTCGGGACGGTTCAGCGTCGACTCGCCGTCTTCGAAGAAGTTCTCGATACCGGTGCTGGCGAACATGTACTGCAGCAGCGGGTAGATCGATCCGGCGCCACCGCGGATGGTGAATCCGTAACGGCCGTCGTCCTTGTCGGTCAGAGTCTTTGCGGCCTCGTAGAACTCGTCGTACGTGTCGGGGGGTTCGATCCCGGCTTCGGCGAACCAGTCGGTGCGGTACCAGAGGGTGGCGTTGTTGCTGGTGTAGGGGAGACCGTACAGGTGCTCGCCGCCGCCGGATTCACGTGCCGACTCGAGAATTCCGGCGTCGTATTCGTCGTGCTGCGGTGACGCCGCCACGAAGTCGTCGAGTGAGATGACGGCGTTCTGGGCGACGAGCGGGGCCAGGTAGGCGGTCGAGACGATCCCGAGATCGGGCGCCGAGCCGCCGGCGAGCGCGGTCTGATACTTCTGCTGGGCGCTGTCCGACGGCAGGCCCACGTATTCGATGTCGATGCCGGGGTTGGCGGCCTCGAACCGCCGGATCAGCTCCTCGTACAGCGGAGTGCGGTCCGGTCCGGCGTTGTTGTCCCAGAAGGTGAGCCGGGCGTTGTTCGGGTCGCCGAGTGCTCCGTCGGGCAGGGAGGTTTCGGAACTGCAGGAGGCGAGCACGAGCATGGCCGCCGCGCCTACCAGGGTGGAACGCAGGAGCGTTCGCCGGTTCATGTGGATCCTCTTTTCGAAAGTCATGATCAGCCCTTGACCGCGCCGGCGCTCAAGCCCTGGACGAGGTACTTCTGGATGACGGCGAAGACGGCGACGACCGGCACCGCGGCGATCAGACCGCCGGCGGCGAGAACTCCGAAGTCGACGTTGTAGGAGCCGATGGTGTAGCTGAGTCCGACCGGCAGAGTGAACTTGTCCTGGCTACTGATGAACATCAGGCCGAACAGGAAGTTGTTCCAGCTGCCGATGAAGGCGAACGATCCGACGGCGATCAGGCCGGGCCGCAGCAGCGGCAGCATGATGATGCGGAACGCGCGCAGGCGTGAGCAGCCGTCGACCATTGCGGCTTCTTCCAGCTCCACCGGGATCTGCGCGATGAAACCTGCCATCAGCATGGCGGCGAGTGGAAGCTGGAACACGGTGTCGGCGACGATGAGGCCGGTCAGGTTGTTGACGAGGTTCATCTCGCGGAACACCTGGAACAGGGGGATGAGCAGCATGGCGCCGGGCACGAACTGGCTGCAGAGCAGTGCCATCACCAACGGGATCTTGGCGCGGAACTTGAAGCGGGCCAACGCATATCCGGTGGCCAGTGCGACGAACGTGGTCAGAACGAGGGACAACGCGGCAACGATGAGGCTGTTCTTGAAGAAGAAGCTGAAGCCGAGGGTGTTCCACACGGTGTCGAAGTGCTCGAACGTGATGGGCCAGGGGAGCATCGAATTCGATCCGGCGGGCCGGAAGGCGAACACGATCATCCAGTAGAACGGGACGAGAGTGAACAGCAGGTACAGCGCGAGTGGCAGTCCGACGCTGAACAGGCGCGGCTTCTTCCTGTGTAGGCGCAGCTTCCCGGAGGTGTCCGGCTCGGACAGCGCAACGGCGGGACGATCGGTGGTGGTGGTCACGACGGTCAGACCTTCTCACTGTTGAACTTGCTCAGGCGCAAGTAGAGGATCGAGCAGAACAGCAGGATCACGAATGCGACCGTGGTGAGTGCCGAGCCGTATCCGAAGTCCTGGGCAGTGGTTGCGAGCTGTGAGACGTACAGCGGCAGTGTCGTGGTGACGTCGGCCGGGCCGCCGGCCGTGAGGGTGTACAGCAGATCGACGTTGTTGAACTCCCACACACCGCGCAGCAGAGTCGACAGGATGATGACGGCCTTGAGGTGCGGAAGGGTGACGAAGCGAAAGCGCTGCCAGCGGTTGGCACCGTCCACGTTGGCGGCCTCGTACAGGTCCTTGGGGGCGCTCTGCAGCTCGGCCAGGATGAGAATGGCGAAGAACGGCACACCGCGCCACAGTTCCGCGACGCCCGTCGCCCAGAACGCGGTGTCCGGATCGGCGATGGGAGCGGCGGTGCCGTCGCCGATTCCCATGTTTCCGAGAAGCTTGAAGAGGCCGGTCGACGGGTTGTAGATCAGCAGCCAGATGCCGGTGGTGAGGACACCGGACACCGCCCAGGGGGAGAACACGAGGGCGCGTGCCAGGCCACGGCCCCGGAACACCTCGTTGACCAGCAAGGCGAGCCCGAGTCCGAGGACCAACTGGAACACGACCTGGAATCCGACCCATTTCGCCGTGGTGACCAGGCTGGTCCAGAAGAGGGAGTCGGCGAACATCAGCCGGAAGTTGTCGAGGCCGGCGAAGCCGTTGTCCCACGGCGTCGTGGGGTTGTAGTACTGCAGGCTGTAGTAGAAGACGCTACCGACCGGGTAGAAGATGAAGACGGTCAGCAGGATGACCACCGGTGCGATCAGGATGTATGGGGCACAGGCTCTGCGCCAGGCCGGTCTGCGACGGGTTCGACCGTGAGAGGCCGGCGCCGCCGGCGCGGACTGCCCTCCTGGCCGGGGGGAGGTGGTGGTGACCATGGTGCACGCTCCGAAGTTCGGTGCCGGTCGCGCCGGCGGGTCAGGGGATTGTGGCTACTGCTGCCGAGGCGAGATCACGGGGGTGGCTCGTCAGCGTGGAAGGTGGTGGGAACGAAGCGCCCTCCGGCCTGCCTGAGATACCCGGTGTGTGGATTGGGTTCCGGTGGCGGCGTCTGCGCGTCTCGTTCATGTATGTGAACTCACGTCCTCTATGTGAATTGTCGAACTCACTATGACGGCAGTCACAAGGGTCTGTCAAGAGTGTTCGCCTAGACATTGCGGACGAGCCACTCGGCGGCCTCGACCTGCATTTCGGCCGAAAACCGGTGTCCGCCTGCAGACCACTGCGTGGTGAGCGCCTCGGACCCGTCGTACGCCCGACGCAGCACGGCCTCGGAGTCGCGCATTCCCTGCCGGCTGAAGTGGGAGTCGTCCAGCGCGAACTGAACCAGCAGCGGCCGCGGCGCATGGCATGCGGCGATCTCGGGCCAGTCGCACACCGCCGGCAGGCCCGGAGTGATCATCAGCCACGTCGTATCGTCTGCTCTGCCGTCCGCGACATCCGCGAAAGTGCTCATCATCGCGGTGATCACCCCTGCTCGCAGGCGTGTCGAACACGCCAGCAGATGTGCGACGCGAGCGCCGCCGCCCGAGAATCCCGCGGCGGCGACCCGGTTCGGATCGACGCCTTCGGTCGTGAGGAGCACGTTCAGCGCCCGAAGGTCCTCGGCGACGACTTTGCCGGCGAGCGAGGTGCCTGTCAGGGCGGCGACTTTGGCAAGGCCGTGTTCGTGCTCGCGGGCTGCCGCGTCGTATCGGCGCCGACGGATCTCGGGAGTGTCCGGACCAGGTGGGAATGCGGCGTATCCGGCTGCTGTGGCTCGGCCCGGGAGTTCCGGCCAGGGCACGCGCCGGCTGCCCCAGGGGAACACGTCGTGGACGAGGACGACGAAACCTGCGTGCACGAGTCCTGTTGCGACCGACCTACTTTCGTAACCGCTGGTCCGGAGTTCGGGGACGCCCGGTGAGGCTCCGTCGGGACCGTCGGCCACCTTTTCCTTGCCGTAGAACTTGACGCCGTCGTGCGCGTGCATCAGCAGGACTGCAGGGCGAGCCGTGTTCTCGCCCGCGTGGCTGGGGCGGAGGAGCCAGCCCGCGGTGTCCGGACCGTCGTCACCGGCCGCCCAGGTGAGTGCGCGACCGGCGACACCGTGTCGAATCCACGACCTGCCGTACGTCACGTCGGGTGTGCCCGCCGCCAGTTCGTCCGTTACGCCGAGAGCCTCGCGAACGGCGTCGCGAGGCGGGTCGGCCGGGGTCGGTCGTGGACAGCCGGCCGAAAGGTGTGTTCCCATGTGTGAACTCCGTCTTGTCTATCGAACTCTGTACTCGAACCGTTGAGGGGAACCGCATGTCCGGAAGAACTGTCGATCGCATCGTCGCGCACGCCTATCCGTGGGACGTGCTCGGTGATCCGCACTTCGTCGACCGAGCGCGCACGCTCGGAGTCGCCGAGATCTCGCTCGCCGCCAGCTATCACTCGACCCGCGCGGCGACCCCGTTGCATCCGGCCCACAAGGTGGTCGACGCGCATCACGCCGCGCTGTACCGCCCCGTCCGACCTGGCGCGTGGGACGGGAACGTGGTCACGGCCAGGGCAGCGACGTGGGGCGGATCCGAGGATGCGTTCGCCGATGCGGCTCGAATCCTGATCGACGCGGGCATCCGCGTGAACGCATGGATCGTTCTGTCCCACAGCACCGTTCTGGGGCACGCGCATCCCGATGTCACCGTCGTCAACTGCTTCGGCGACCGCTACCCGTACGCGCTCGCGCCCGGGCATCCCGACATCGTCCGGTACGCCCGCACCCTGGCGGCGGAGGCGGTGCGCGGTGTCGACCTCCACGGTGTGTCGATCGAAGCATGCGGACAGCTGGGGATCGCCCACGTCGGCCCGCACGAGAAGACCGATGGCGCATTTCCGGGCATCGGCGACACGTTGATGTCGATCAGCTGCACCGAACGGGAACGCGCACTGTGGGCGGAGCGCGGTGTCGATCCGGACAAGATGATCGCGAAGCTGCGTTCCGGCGTGGATGCGCTGTCCATGGGGACGCTCGCTCCGGACGCCGCGATCACCGACATCCTCGGCGAGGCGGAGGCCGACGCGGCGCTGTCGGTGCGCCACGCGGACGCCGACGCTCTCCGGGGTGCGGTGCTCGGCGCCGTGCGTGCGGAGATCCCGTCGGCCCGCGTCACGCTGCATTGCCACCCGAACCCCTGGAAGACCGGGCCGTCGCCTGCGCTGACCTCGGCTGCTTCGGGAGACGTCGACGCCGTACTCGTCTCGGCCTGGCCGGGGACGGCCGAAACCGTCGCCGTCACGAAGGACACCCGTGCGATCGTCGGGGAGGCCGTCGACGTCGGCGCCTATGTGTCGGTGTTGCCACCGAAGAATCTCGACGACGTGAGCAGCCATGTCGCGGCCACGGTCGCGGCCGGAGCCAATGAGCTGCACCTGTATCACCTCGGGTTGGTCAACAAGGTGCAGCTCGACGCGTTGGGGCGCATCGTCGGCGACTACTCCGTCTGACGCACCCGGGGTGGGCACCATCGCTGGTGCCCACCCCGGATGGCAATCAGCGCATCCGTTGTCCGAGCGGGTGGTCGCAGAACGCGCCGCCGACCCGCTGGAGGATCGGGTCGTCGAACGTCCATTCGTGGTCGGCCAGGAACTCGTCGGCGAAGACCTCTGCGTCGTCCTGGGGTTCGTACCCGATCGCTGCGCCCTCTGCTGCGGACCACCAGCTGCGAGTGTTCCGCGAGATGCCCCACACGGTGTGAAATCCCTTGGCGGAGTCGGACAGTGCGGCCTCGATCAGGCGCGCGGTGTCGGCCGGTGACATCCAGGACGCGAGGCCGCGATAGTTGGGCGGCCGGTCGAAGCTCGAGCCGATCCGCAGGTTGACGACGTCGATGCCGAAGCGATCGTGGTACAGCCGGCCGAGCGCCTCGACTGCTGCCTTGCTCCAGCCGTAGAACCCGTCCGGACGCGGCGAGACGTCGCCGGGCAGCGGGTTCGAGCCGGCTTCCGCGTGCGTCCAGAAGCCGACGGCGTGGTTGCTCGACGCTGCGATCACGCGCGTCACGCCGTGTGCGACGGCGGCCTCGAACACCGCCTGGGTGCCGTCCACGTTGACGGACAGAATGTTCTCCCACGAGTCCTCGGTGCTGAGTCCGCCCAGGTGAAGTACGGCGTCGACGCCGTCGACCGCAGCAGCCACGGCCGCGCGGTCGGTGACCGAACCCTGGACGAACTCCTCGTGGTCGGGGTCGATGTCGGTGATGTCGGCGATGTCGAACAGGCGCAGGGTGCGGCCGGGCTTGCGGAGCAAGGGGCGCAGCATCTTGCCCATGTTTCCTGCGGCGCCGGTGATCAGCAGACGCGAGGCGGTGTCGGTCATGTCTTCTCGTACCTCTCTGGGAGTGAGCCTTGTAATGCACATCACGGTAGTACATACTTCGAAACGAAGTCACTATCTTGACGAAGATTCACGTATGTGAACGAATCGTTTGCTTCACACTCCCACTCGGATCGTCCGGCACGTTCCTGCCGGTGAAGGGACCACCCACCATCATGGCAACAGTCGCATTCCAAGGCGTCACCAAGTTGTTCCCCGGCGGCGACAAGGCCGCGGTCGATCACCTGGACCTCGACATCGAGGACGGCGAGTTCCTCGTCCTCGTCGGACCGTCCGGCTGCGGCAAGTCGACGTCCCTGCGCATGCTCGCGGGACTCGAAGACGTGGACAGGGGCACGATCGCCATCGGCGGCAACGATGTCACCGAGTTCCAGCCGAAGGACCGTGACATCGCCATGGTCTTCCAGAACTACGCGCTCTACCCGCACATGACGGTGGGCGAGAACATGGGCTTCGGCCTCCGCATCGCCGGCGAGGACAAGGCGGAGATCAAGCGACGTGTCCAGGATGCCGCCAGGATCCTCGACCTCACCAAGTTCCTCGACCGTAAGCCCAAGGCCCTCTCGGGTGGCCAGCGGCAGCGAGTTGCCATGGGGCGCGCCATCGTTCGCAAGCCGCAGGTGTTTCTGATGGACGAGCCCCTGTCCAACCTCGACGCCAAGCTCCGCGTGCAGACCCGCGCGCAGATCTCGGCGCTGCAGCGTCGTCTCGCCACCACCACCGTCTACGTGACGCACGATCAGGTCGAGGCCATGACGATGGGTGACCGCGTCGCCGTCCTGAAAGACGGAGTACTCCAACAGTGCGACACTCCGCGCCGCATGTACGAGCACCCGAACAACGTCTTCGTCGCCGGTTTCATCGGCTCGCCCGCGATGAACCTGCTCGAACTTCCCCTCGTCGACGGCGGTGTCAGCTTCGGTGGCGCCGTGGTCCCCGTCCCGCGTGGTGCGATTGTCGGCATCGGCGAAAGCTCGGTCACGCTCGGTGTGCGTCCGGAGGATCTCGTGATCACCACCGGTAGCGGGCTCGACGTCACCATCGACGTCGTCGAAGAACTCGGCGCCGACGCGTACGTCTACGGCCAGGCGGACATCCACGGGCGCAAGCAGCCCATCGTCGTTCGTGCCGACGGTCGCATCCCGCCGAAGCGCGGAGAGGTGATCACCCTGTCGTATGCGGCAGAGCGCACCCACCTGTTCTCCACCGTCACCGGTGAACGACTCGTCGACTGAGCGCGACTCAGTTCTCCGACGAAAACCCGACCATGACCCAAGGAGTCAACCATGCTTGACGGAGTTCTCTTCTTCCCTGTCACCCCGTTCGACAGCAACGGCGACGTCGATCTTCCCGCCCTGGCACAGCACATCGAATCCGGTGTCGCGGCCGGACCGGGTGGAGTGTTTGCCGCGTGCGGCACCGGCGAGTTCCACGCGCTGTCGGCGGCCGAGCTCCGGTCCGTGGTGGAAACGGTGGTCACGGCCACGAAGGGCCGTGTCCCGGTCTTCGCCGGCGCCGGTGGAGCCCTCCCCGTCGCCAAGGAATTCGTGGCCATCGCCGAGGATGCGGGAGCGGACGGCATCCTGCTCCTGCCGCCCTACCTCGTCGGAGCGCCGGCCCAGGGCCTGGTGGAGTACGTGAAGCAGGTGTCGGAGGCGAGTGACCTCCCGGTCATCGTCTACCACCGCGCGAACGGCCAGTTCACCGAGCAGAGTGCTCTCGCGGTCGCGCGACTGCCGAAGGTCGTCGGGTTCAAGGACGGCGTCGGTGACCTCGACCTGACGTCACGAATCGTGCGTACTCTGCGTGATTCTCTCGGCGACAAAGAATTTCAGTTCTTCAACGGGCTCCCGACCGCCGAGGTCTCGCAGCGGGCCTACCGCAGCATCGGCGTCACGCTCTATTCGTCCGCGACGTTCGCATTCGCTCCGGACGTGTCTCTCGCCTATTACCGGGCGCTGGAGGAGGACGACACCGAGCTGGTCGACTCGCTCAACCGCGAGTTCTTCCATCCTCTGGTTCGGCTTCGCGACACCACCCCCGGATACGCGGTCGCTCTGGTGAAGGCGGGGGTTTCGTTCACCGGCCTCGACGCCGGCTCGGTGCGAGCGCCGCTCGTCGACGCCAGCGCCCAGCACCGGCACGAATTGGAGCAGATCGTGGCCGCGGGGCGGAAGGTGCTGGCGCAGTAGCGTCTTCGATCCATCGACGGGGTGCGGACCCCGTCGATGGGTCGAGACCGGGAACTTTCGTCAGCGCCTCACGGACGCTAGTCGGCGGCGGCCACGAGAGGCTCGAGCGTGAGGTCGGGCAGCTCCTTCTGGATGTACTGCAGGCGCCACTTGTCGCTGACCAGCGCGAGCATCACCCCGTCCGAGCGGGTGAACACCTCGACGCCGCGCTGACGGTTCAGCTCGTCGGCCGACTCGGCGTCGGTGCGCCGCGCCAACGCGTAGCCCAGGGGTTCCATCCGGGCCTCGACGTTGAACTCGGCCTTCATCCGCGCCGCGACCACCTCGAACTGCATCGGGCCGACGGCCGCCATGACCGGGGAGGCGTCGCCGCGCAGGTCGTTGCGGAGGATCTGCACGACACCCTCGGAATCGAGCTGATCCACGGCCCGCCGGAACTGCTTGTACTTGCCCGCGCTCTCGGCCCGCAGGATGGAGAAGTGCTCCGGCGCGAACGACGGGATCGGCGGGAACTCCACCTTCTTCTCGAAGAACAAGGTGTGGCCGGGGGCGAGCGCGGTGGCGTTGACCAGTCCGACCACGTCGCCCGGGTACGCCGACTCCACGGTCGAACGCTCGCGACCGAACACGGTCTGCGCGTACTTCGTCGTGAACGGCTTGCCGGTCTGGGCGTGGGTGACCACCATGCCACGCTCGAACACGCCCGACACGATGCGCATGAACGCCAGCCGGTCGCGGTGCGCGGTGTCCATGCCGGCCTGCACCTTGAAGACGACCGCGCTGAACGGGTCGGTGACCTCGCGCGGGTGGCCTTCGAGGTCCTCCCGGGAGCGCGGCGGCGGCGCCAGCTCGACGAGCGTGTCGAGGATCTGGCGGACACCGAAGTTGAGCATCGCCGACGCGAAGATCACCGGCGACGTCTGGCCGCCGAGGAACAACTCCTGGTCGTGGTCCTGACCGGTGGCCGACAGCAGCTCGCTCTCCTCCGCGGCGGTCTCCCATTCGGAGCCCTCCTTCGCGAGGGCGGCGTCCGCATCCATGACCTCTTCGGGGGCGATCTTCGCGCCACCCGCCGTACGCGTGAACCGGATGTACTCCCGCGCGGCACCGTCCTCGCCGCGCCGCAGCAGGCCCCGGAAGTCGCCGGCGATCCCGACGGGCCAGTACAGGGGAGTGGGGGTGAGGCCGATGCGTTCGTGGATCTCGTCGAGAAGCTCGAGCGGCGTCTGGCCCGGCCGGTCCCACTTGTTGATGACGGTGATCACCGGGATTCCGCGGTGACGGCACACCTGGAACAGCTTCAGCGTCTGCGGTTCGAGGCCCTTCGCGGCGTCGATCAGCATGACGGCGGCGTCGACCGCGGTCAGAACGCGGTACGTGTCCTCCGAGAAGTCGGAGTGACCTGGGGTGTCCACCAGGTTGATCACGTTGTCGACGGGCTCGTCCGCCGACGCCTCGGTGGAGCGGTAGTTGAACTGCAGGGCAGTGGAGCTGACCGAGATGCCGCGGGCCTTCTCCATCTCCATCCAGTCGGACACCGTCGACTTGCGGCCGGCTTTGCCGTGGACCGCACCCGCTTCGGAGATGACCTTCGCGTGGAGCGCGAGAGCCTCCGTCAGCGTCGACTTACCGGCGTCGGGATGCGAGATCACGGCGAACGTGCGGCGACGCGACGCCTCTGCACGGACACCCTTCTCGGATTTCCCCTCCGGTGAGCCGGACGTGGCGACAGACGCCGCCTCGGCTGGAATGGTGTCGGCCGAGTCGGACGGGGTAGTCAACGAAGAACCTCTCGGGGGACGGAATGCGTGCAGGAAGGCCGTGTGGCCGCATACCAGGTTACTCGGGTGCCGAGGACGAACTCGCAGCACAGTCACATCCAGGGAGAAGTAACGATCGGAGGCCAATGGGTGATTTATATGGGTGAGTCGTCGGGGCGCTCCGGAGTTCACCGTTTCTGCGTTCGGACACCCGTATGTGCAGGAGGAAGACTGTGAGCAAGTTCACCGACGAGATGTACGCGACCGCGGAAAGCAGCACCCGTGGTCTCAACACGGGTGAGCCCGACGCGCCGCTGCGGCAGCCGTGGGGGGAGATCCACAAGGCCGCGCGCCGCATGGCCGGCGCCCTCGCCGAGGCGGGTATCGGCCACGGCGACGCCATCGGCATCCTCGCCGGTCAGCCCGTCGACATCGCACCCTCCTGCCAGGGCACCTGGATGCGCGGCGCGTCCGTCACCATGCTGCATCAGCCGACGCCGCGGACCGACCTGGCGGTGTGGGCCATGGACACCGAGACCGTCATCAACATGATTCAGGCGAAGGCCGTCATCCTCGGTGCGCCGTTCGACGCCGCCAAGCCGCTGCTGGAGGAGCGCGGCATCACCGTGGTGACGGTGGCCGAGCTGAACGGGGGCGCGGAGATCGACCCGGTCGAGACGTTCGAGAGCGACATCGCGCTGCAGCAGCTCACGTCCGGTTCCACCGGTTCGCCCAAGGCCGTGCAGATCACGCACGAGAACTTCTACACCAACGCCTACGCCATGATCGACCGCATCAAGTTCTCCATCGAGGACGACGTGATGATCAGCTGGCTGCCGCTGTTCCACGACATGGGGATGGTCGGGTTCCTCAGCGTGCCGATGCAGGTCGGCGCGGAGGTCGTGAGCATCACCCCGATGGACTTCCTCCGCACACCGCTGCTGTGGGCGGAACTGATGGGGAAGTACAAGGGCACGGTGACGGCCGCACCCAACTTCGCGTACTCGCTGCTCGCCCGCCGCCTCAAGCAGGCGGACGACGGCGCCGTCGACCTCAGCACCGTCCGGTACATGTGGAACGGCGCCGAGCCGGTCGACCCCGACACGATGAACGCGCTCGCCGAGGCCGGCGCCCGATTCGGTCTGAACCCGTCCGCACTCGCCCCCGTCTACGGCATGGCCGAGACCACCCTCGCCGTCTCCATTCCGGACCCGGACCAGGGCCAGGTCCTCGACCGCGTTGACCCGGATCTCCTCGAGGCGATGCAGCGTGCCGTCCCGTCGAGCAAGCCGAACGCGCGTGCCCTCGCCACCCTGGGAAAGATGGTGCCCAACCTCGAGGGGCGCGTCGTCGACAGCGAGGGTGAGCTGCTTCCGACCCGCGGTGTCGGCATCATCGAGGTCCGCGGCAAGGCGGTCACACCCGGCTACATCACGCTCGACGGGCACAAGCCCGCGCAGGACGCGGACGGCTGGCTGAACACCGGCGACGTCGGCTACTTCACCGAAGAGGGCCTCGTCGTCGTGTGCGGCCGCGTCAAGGACGTCATCATCATGGGTGGCCGCAACATCTACCCGACGGACATCGAGCGGGCCGCGGGCACCGTCGCCGGAGTACGTCCCGGTAATGCGGTGGCCGTCCGCCTCGACGCGGGACAGAAACGGGAAAGTTTCGCTGTCGCGGTGGAGACCAACGACTACCAGGACCCCGAAGTCGTCAAGCGCATCGAGCACGAGGTCGTGCACGCCGTGTTCTCCGAGGTCGGCGTGCGACCCCGCACCGTCGCCGTACTCGGCCCCGGCAGCATCCCCAAGACGTCGTCGGGCAAACTCCGCCGCGCCACGTCGGCGAATCTGGTCAGCTAGGCCCTCCGGGCCCGTGCGCCTTTTTGGTAGCTGGGACAACCAGAAAGGCGCACGGGCGCGAAGCGCCTTAATGCAGGCGGTTCTGCGCGGCCTCGAGCCCGACGCGCAGGACCAGTTCGACGGCGTCGGCCGATTCTTCGCAGACGAGGTCGAGTTCCTTGCGTTCCACCGAGGAGAACGGCTTCAGCACGTACGACGCCGGATCCATCCGTCCGGGGGGACGGCCGATCCCGACGCGGGCGCGCAGATAGTCCTTGGTGCCGAGCGCACTCGAGATGGACCGCAGCCCGTTGTGTCCGCCCTCGCCGCCGCCCTGTTTGAGGCGAATGGTCCCGAAGTCGAGGTCGAGTTCGTCGTGGATGACCACGATATTGCCCGGATCGACGGAGAAGAACCGGGCGAGCCCGGCGACTGCGGAACCGGACAGGTTCATGAACGACCGCGGTTTGGCGAGGATCGTCGGACGGCCCTCGAGTCTTCCCTGGACGATCTCGGCGCCGCTCTTCTTGTGCGCGCTGAACTTGCCACCCATTCGAGCGGACAGCACGCCGGCCACCATGAAGCCGACGTTGTGCCGGGTCTTCTCGTACTGCGGTCCGGGGTTGCCCAGACCCACCACCAGGGCGGTGTCTTCACTCACCGACAGGGTCCTTCCGTGCGTGAGGGGGTCTTGTCAGACGACAGCGGCGCGTCACCCCGGATAATCCGGGACGACGCGCCGCCGACATCAGTGCGGTTGCGAGAGGATCAGCTCTCGGCGCCCTCTGCGGCCGGAGCCTCGGCGGGCTCGGCCGCGGCTTCGCCGGTCTCCTCTTCGAGGTCGGCAGCGGTCGGGGCTGCGACGACGTTGACGATGAGCAGTTCTTCGTCGGCCTGCAGGGTGGAACCCTTGGGCAGCTCGAGCTGGTTGGCCAGGATCTGGGTGCCGACCTCGAGGCCCTCGACCGAGACCTCGATCTGCTCGGGGATGTGCAGCGCGTCGGCCTCGAGGGAGATGGTGGCAGCGTCCTGGGCGACCAGGGTGCCGGAAGCGGCCTCACCGGTGACGACGACGGGAACGTCGACGGTGACCTTCTCGCCCTTCTTGATGACGAGGAGGTCGGCGTGCTCGATGTAGTTGCGGATCGGGTGAACCACGACCGACTTGGTGAGCGCGACCTGCTCCTTGCCCTCGATGTCGAGGGTGAGGATGGCGTTGGTGCCGTGCGCGCGCAGGATGGCGGCGAAGTCGCGGGAGGGCACGTTCAGGTGGCGGGGGTCCTCACCGTGGCCGTACAGGACCGCGGGGACCTGGCCGTCGCGGCGCGCGCGGCGGGCGGCGCCCTTGCCGAACTCGGTGCGCACGGCGGCTACGAGGCGATTTTCGTCAGACATGGTGAAACGGCTCCTACAACTCACGGTGGTAACTGGCGGGCGGTTCGAGTCGACGAGGGACGAACACGCGACGGCCAGGAGCGAAACGCTCGAGCAGAGCCGTCGCCGCGTCGATCACGGTGAGCCAGCCAATTGGAACTTCTGGTTCACCCTCGCCGAGACAACTTATGGAACTCTACCGGATGGCCCGCTGACCTGCTAATCGGGTGTCGTCGGGCGGGCTGCGCGACGTCGAGGTGGGGCCGGTGCAATCCGGTGCAACCCTGCCGCCCCATCCTTGTGAGCCGTATCACAGAGGTATCGAACTTCTCGATTTCCGACGACGGAGGACATCATGACCGCCACACTCGACACCCCCATCGACACCGTCATCCCGCAGCCGGGAGACATCGCCCGGCGCTGGGTGGCCGGATTCGGTGCCGCCCTCGAACGGGGCGACGTGCCAGGGGCCGCGGAGCACTTCCTGGTCGACGGTTGGTGGCGCGACCTACTGTCGTTCACCTGGGACCTGCACACCGCACACGGTCGCGCGGACATCGAGACGCGCTTCGCGGATTCGGTTCCGGTGCACGAGCCGCGCCACCTCGTCCTTTCGCCCGCGCACCCGGCCGAGGTGGTGGCCGATCCGGAAGGCGACTGGATCCAGGCCTTCTTCACGTTCGAGACGACCCTGGCGCGCAGCCGCGGTTTCGTCCGGCTGAGGCGCGACGACGACGGCGAGTGGCGTGCCTGGACATTGATCAGCGCGATGGAGGAGATCAAGGGTCACGAGGAGAAGAAGGGCCATCGGCGGGTTCAGGGCACGAAACACGGCGCCCACCGAGGCAGGATCAACTGGCTCGACCGGCGAACCGCCAAGGGCGAGTTCGAGACCGAGCAGCCGGCCGTCGTGATCGTCGGCGCCGGCCAGGGTGGTCTGGCCCTCGCCGCCCGCCTCGGGCAGCTCGGAGTCGACACCCTGCTGGTGGAGCGAAACGATCGGATCGGCGACAGCTGGCGCAAGCGTTACCACTCGCTGGTCCTGCACGACCCGGTCTGGTACGACCACCTGCCGTACCTGAACTTCCCCGACCATTGGCCGGTGTTCACGCCCAAGGACAAGCTCGCGAGCTGGTTCGAATTCTATTCCGACGCAATGGAACTCAACGTATGGACGGGAACCGAGTTCACCGGCGGCAGCTAGGACGACGCCACCGGCGAATGGACCGTCACCGTCGCCCGCGACGACGGCTCCACCCGCACACTGCATCCCCGGCACGTCGTCCTCGCCACGGGAATGAGTGGGGTGCCGAACTTTCCGCAGATCGCGGGTGCCGACACGTTCGAGGGAACCATCGAGCATTCGAGCTGGTTCGTCGGCGGCCGGGAGATGCAGGGCAAGAAGGCGCTCGTCGTCGGCTGCTGCAACTCGGGTCACGATATCGCCCAGGAGCTCAACGAGCAGGGTGCGGACGTGACCATTTTGCAGCGCTCGTCCACGTATGTGATGAGCAGCAAGCACGGCATCCCCGGACTGTTCGGCGGCGTGTACGAGGAGGGTGGGCCCGCGGTGCAGGACGCCGACCTGATCTTCGCGTCGCTTCCGTACCCGTTGCTCGCGGGAATCCACGCCGGGGCGACGGAGGCCATCGCCGAGAAGGACGCGGAGATGCTCGACGGACTGCGGAAGGCCGGATTCAAGCTCGATTTCGGCGAGGACGGCAGCGGTCTATTCATGAAATACCTGCGGCGCGGCGGCGGCTACTACATCGACGTGGGCGCATCCGAGCTGATCGCGAGCGGAGAGGTGACGGTGAAGCAGGGAACCGAGATCGATCACTTCACGCCGGACGGGGTCGTGTTCGCCGACGGCACCGAGATCCCGGTGGACGTGGTGGTTCTCGCGACCGGTTACAAGAACATGCGTGAGAGTGCCCGCAAGTTCCTCGGCGACGCGGTCGCGGACCGCTGCCAGGACGTGTGGGGCCTCGACCAGGAGGGCGAGTTGCGCACGGTGTGGCGCCGGTCCGGTCATCCGGGTTTCTGGTTCATGGCCGGCAACCTGCATCAGTCGCGGCACTACTCGAAGTATCTGGCCTTCCAGATCAAGGCCCAGGAGGAAGGGTTGCAGCCGATCCGATGACGTACAGTGGTGTGGCTCACAACGCCGGGGGTAGCCTCGGCGATGTGAGCGCTGAACGTCCGACCGCCGACCGGCTGACCGCAGTGGCAACCGGTGTGGATCTGCCGCGACATGCGCGGCTGCTCAGCCGGGTCCACGACGCCGTGCTGTCCGGGCAGCAGCCGCCCGCGCTTCCACGGGGCGTGGTGGCGCGGTCGTGGTCCCGTCTGCAGGCGGGCGGAGTGAGCCCGGACCACTGCGCGGACGTGGAGCCCGCCGACTTCTCCGAGATCGAGGCGCGGCGAACCCGGACGGCGCTGCGCACCGTGCTCCCGGAACTGCGCAGCACGTTGACGCAGGTCGCGGACGATGCGAACTTCATCGTTGTCATCGCCGACGCCGACGGTGTCCTGTTGTGGCGGGAAGGTTCCCGCGGAGTCCGGAAGGCGGCCGACGCCCTCGGGTTCACTGAGGGTGCGCGCTGGGCGGAGCAGGCAGTCGGGACCAACGCGATCGGCACGGCGCTGATCGAAGATGCTGCGGTGCAACTGTTCTCGGCCGAGCACTATGCGCCCTCGCATCACGGCTGGTCGTGCACCGGGTCGCCGGTTCACGATCCGCGCACCGGAGAGATCCTCGGCGTGGTCGACATCAGTGGGTCGGCGATGTCCATTCACCCGACCACGGTCGCGCTCGTCCGCACCGCGGTGCGTCTGGCCGAGGCGACACTGTGGCGTGAGCACACGGCGCAACTGGACAAGCTGCGCGGCCGCGCGGCGCCGCTGCTGGCGTCGGCGGGTGGTCCGGCGCTTGTCGTCGACAAGCACGGGTGGGTCGCGGAGGCGAGTGGCATCGCCGCGCCGGAGCGGGTCGCGCCGCCGAGCCTCGACCGGCCACTACTCGTCCCGGGGCTCGGGCTGTGCGTGCCCGAACCGCTCGGCGACGGCTGGCTGGTGCGCAGGCGCGTCGACGGGGCGGCCATCGAACTGGAACTCGACCTCGGTGACGCGCCGCACGTGACGGTCCGGGGCGACGTCAACTGGACGCGGGCGCTCTCGCCCCGGCATGCCCAGATCCTGCGGGTGCTGTCGGTCGCGGGAACGGCGGGGGTCGACGCCGCCTCGCTCAGCGAATCGTTGTTCGGCGACCGCGACCACGTGGTGGCGGTCCGCGCCGAGGTCTCGCGTCTGCGCAAGAGTCTCGGCGCGGTCCTGAGAACCCAGCCCTACCGGTTCGCGACCGGTGTGACGGTCCGGCTCGTCGGGTAGGTCCGGTCAGGCCTGCTTCGCCGCGCTGATGCCGGCGCGGCGGCCGTAGAAGCTGCCGTCGCCGAGGGAGGTGCCGCTGGCGTAGCCACCCGCGCACACGCCGGACGTGCACCGTCCTGCCGCGAAGAGGCCGGGGATCGGTTCGCCGGAGACGTGCAGTACCTCGGAGTTCACGGTCGTCCGCAGGCCGCCGAGAGTGAAACCGAGGGTGAACCCGCGCAGGTCGAGTGCCGCGACGGGGGAGCCGATCGGCTTGACCCACTCGGACTTCTTGTGCAGCAGCGGGTCCGATCCTTCGGCGGCGTGCTTGTTGTACACCTCGACGGTCGACTGCAGTGCGCCGGTGGGCAGGCCCATGTCGGATTCGAGTTCCTCGACGGTCTCCGCCGCCCACTTCGGTTGCACGCGCAGGAACGGCGTGGCCGTGGTGGCGGCCGCGCCCTCCTCGTAGGACGCCTCGTCGATGATGAGGAACGCCTGGTTGTCCTGGTGGAACAGGGTCATCTGGCCGATCCGCCCGGAGTACGTGTCCTCCGGAACGTAGCGCTGCCCCCGGCCGTTGACGAGGATGCCGCGGACGATCAACTGGGGGTCGCAGACGAACGCGACCTCGGTGGCGTCCATGTGGGCGAGATCGGCGCCGAGGGCCTGCGCCATGAGGATCGACCGTCCGTCGTGCTCCTCGATGGCGGCGCCGGGGCGGCCGATGAGCCGCGGCGCGTGGGCCTCGATCATCTTGTCGTTGTAGGCGAAGCTGCCGGTGGCGAGGACGACGCCGCGGCGCGCCCGCACGGCCACCTCCCTGCCGTACTGCTTGGCGACGATCCCGACGACGCGACCGGTGTCGTCCGTGACGAGAGTCTGGACGCGCATGTCGTATTCGGCTCGGACCCCGAGCTTTTCGGCGGTCTCGACGAGCGGCTTCATGAGCATGTAGCCGCCGCCCTTCTCGCCGGTCCGCTTGCCGTCCATCTGCGGAACGTGGCCGCGCGGGGCGGGGGTCGCGATCTCGTTGAAGGGCGCCGCGTTCTCGCCGCCGGAGTACATCAGGCCGTCGTCGAAGGGGGGTTCCCAGCCGGGTTCGCCCCAGAAGCTCTCCTTGAACGGGACGCCGCAGTCGACGAGCCAGTTGTAGTGCTCGACGCTGCCGTCGCAGTAGTCGGTGATCTTCTCCTCGTCGGCACCCGGGCCGAGCGCCGCCATCATGAACGTCTTCATGTTCTCGGGGGAGTCGTCGAACCCGCACGCCTTCTGCAGCGGCGTTCCGCCGCCGAGGTAGATGAAGCCCCCGGCGAGTGCGGCGGCCCCGCCCCAACCGCTGGTGCGTTCGAGGACCAGGACGTCGGCACCCGCCCGCGCCGCCTCGATGGAGGCGGACACACCGGCGATGCCGTAACCCGCGACCACGACGTCGGCCTCGTAGTCCCATTCGGCGACCGTTGCTGCGGACCGGGGGCGGATCGGTATGGCGTCGACCATTGGTGGAAGTCCTCTCGGGCGGTCACAGGCGGAGTGTGACGTGGGTTACCCTCAAACTGTAACCTGTTACAAAACCCGATTCGGTTGATCTCCCGGTGAGTGGGACGCCGCGCCCGGAGGTCGGCGAACGCCCGGCTAGCCGGGCATGTCGGTGACGCCGGACAGCTCGTAGTGCAGTGTCGGAGTGCGTGCCAGCCGGTGCGCGAGATGCACCCCGATCCGCTGCACCACGGGATACTTCTCATCGATGATGGCGCCCGCGGTCCGCGCCTCCTCACCGGACAGCAGTCGCGCCGTGGCCTGCGCCCGTGGGCCCGTCGGCTTGCCGGACCACGTGCACGGGCGGATTCGGACGTCGGGAAAATTGCGCAGCCGCTTGTTCTTGGACGCCCGGCCCGGGGTGCGGAAATACGCCCGATCGCCCTTCACGGCGAGGTTCACGGGAGTGTCCACCCATGAGCCGTCGCGTTTGCGCGTCTGCAGCTGCACGACCTTCTCCGCGGCGAAGCGTGGCAACGCCGGTGATCCCTGGTCCGTCATCGCGAAGTCCTGGTTCTCGGGTGAGTTCCAGCCTACTGCGCTAATTCGCGAGTGTCCGCACCTCCGCGAGGAACCGGTCGAGGTCGTCCGGGGAGCAGAAATAGTGCGGCGACGCCCGCACCACCGCGTCCAGTCCGCGGGCGCTCATGTCCAGCAGCGTCGATCCGCGCAGGCTGGCTGTGACGGTGACGTTGCGGGCGGCCAGCTGCTTCCGGACGTCGCCGGGATCGAACCCGTCGACGGTGAACGAGACGATTCCGCAGCGGCGGGCGCCGAGGTCGCGCACGGTGACACCGGGGATCGCCGCGAGCCCCGACCGGAGGTGCTCGGCCCCGGCCGCAACGGCTGCCTCGACCTCGTCCATCCCGAGGTCGAGGAGGTAGTCGGCGGCCACCCCGAGTCCGAGGCGTGCGGCGACGTCGCATTCCCAGAATTCGAACCGGCTGGCATCGGTCGCGAGCCGGTACGCGTCGGCCGCGGTCCACTCCGCGCTGTGGAGGTCGAGGGCGGCAGGCTCGAGGGTCGCTGCCAGTTCCGGCCGGACGTACAGGAAGCCGGTGCCCCGCGGTGCCCGGAGCCATTTGCGGCCCGTGGCGGACAGGGCGTCGACGCCCAGTTCGCCCACGTCGAGGGCAATCTGACCGACGGACTGGCACGCGTCGAGCAGCACCAGCGCGCCGTACGAGTGTGCCAGCTCCGTCACCTCACGGACGGGGTTGACCAGGCCGCCGTTGGTGGGCACGTGCACGAGGGACACGAGACGAACCCTGTCGTCGAGGAGCGTCTCCAGGGCGGCGACGTCGATCTGGCCCGCGGGGTCGCTGGGGATCACGTCGACCGTCGCGCCCACGGACCGGGCCCGCTGCAGGACGGCGATGGCGTTGCTGGCGTACTCCACCTCCGAGATCAGCACGCGGTCGCCGGACCGGAGCGGGACGGCATGGAAGAAGTCGTTCCAGGCGGTGGTGGCGCTGTCCACCAGGGCGATGCTGTCGGCGCTCGCTCCGATCAGCCGGCCGAGGGACGACTTCACGGCGGCGAGATCGTCGGCCCGTTCGGCGGCCGCGACGTAGCCGCCCACGTCGGCCTCCCGGCGCAGGTGCGCGAACACGGCGTCCAGGACCGGCGTCGGCGGAAGCGAGGAGCCCGCACTGTCCAGGAACACCTTGTCGAGGCAGCCCGGGGTGTCCCGTCGCGCCTGCTCGAGGTCGAGCATGTCCGATACCTCCCTTTTCGCGGTGAATGGACTCGAACGTACCTGTGCAGGTTCTCGAAAAGTATGCCGATGGGGCGTGCATCGACGGCCGAGGCGCTCTAATGTCGATAACGACGTTCAGGCGGCGCCCGAAGGGGAGGGTCGAATGGCTACAGCAGTTCAGTCCGTCGAGACAACGTGTTTCACGTCGCGGCCGGCGGCGGAGGCGTACCTGGGTGGTGTGTGCTTCAAACTGGGGCCGCCGCAGCTGATCGGCGCGGAATTGGAGTGGCTGACCGCGCAACTGCCGGAATACGTGCGCCCCGACCTCGCCGCTCTCGCCGAAGCTCTCGGGCCGCACACCCCCAGAACCATCGATCCCTCTTCTCCTGCTCAGCCCCTTCCAGGCGGCAGCGCCGTCACGGTCGAACCCGGCGGACAGATCGAACTGTCCAGCGCCCCCTATTACTCCGCACGCGAATTGTGCGACTATCTCGCCGCCGATCAGGCGGTTCTCGCGGACCTGTTGTCGTCCCGATCGATCCTCATGTCGTCCGAGGCCGCGGACACCCGCCGGCCCGCGCAGCGTCTCCTCCAATCGCCGCGGTACTGCGCCATGGAATCCCGCTTCACCGGCATCGGGCCCTTCGGGAAGCTGATGATGTGCAACACCGCCGCAACGCAGATCAGCGTGGACGCCGGGGCCGATCCGGTTGCGGTGGAGAAGCGGTGGCACCTGCTACATGCCATCGGACCCGCATTGATCGCGGCCTTCGCGTGTTCGCCGCGGCTCTACGGGGTACCCGACGGGCAGTGGGCGTCGCAGCGGATGCGAACGTGGCTCGAACTCGATTCGCCGCGCACCATCGGAACCCCGCGCAGCGCAGACTATGCGGGGTGGGTGCTGGACGTGCCGTTGCTGTGCATCCGCAACGACGGAACGGACTGGACAGCGCCCGACGGTGCAACTTTCGCGGACTGGGTCGACGGCGCACTGGACGATGTGATCGGACGCCCGACGCCCGCCGACCTCGACTATCACCTCACGACCCTGTTTCCGCCCGTTCGTGCGGCCGGTCATCTCGAGGTGCGCTATCTCGACGCGCAACCGGGCGACCAGTGGCGGGTTCCCATCGCGGCGATCGACGCGCTGCTGTCGGGTCCGGGTGCCATGGCCGAGGCGCTCGACGCGGCGCTGCCCACCGCCGAACGCTGGCGGGACGCGGCCGAGTTCGGCCTGGCCGACCTCGAACTGCGCGCCGCGGCAACAGCTCTGCTGTCGCTGGCGGCGGCTTACTCGCCCGACCCCGAATTCGTCAGACTGCTCGACGCCGCCGCCGAACGATGTTGCCGGGGCCAGACCCCGAGCGAGGAACGCTGATGGGTACCCGCGAGAAGATCGAGACGGTGTTGACACGGGCGCGGGAGCGCACCGCCGGGTTGACGGACTGTGTGGACGGGGAGGACCTCGTCGCACAGCATTCCCCGTTGATGAGCCCGCTCGTGTGGGATCTCGCGCACATCGGCAATCAGGAAGAGTTGTGGCTCGTGCGGGACGTCGGGGGCCGGGAACCGGTCCGCCGCGACATCGACGAGTTGTACGACGCATTCAAAAATTCGAGGAACTCCCGGCCGTCCCTGCCGCTGCTGAACCCGGACGAGGCCAGGCGATACATACGTACTGTTCGAGACAGGGCGTGGGACGTGCTCGACCGCAGCACGTTCCGGGGCCGGCTACTCGAGGAGAACGGATTCGCGTTCGGCATGATCGCACAGCACGAGCAGCAGCATGCCGAAACGATGCTCGCCACCCATCAACTGCGCTCCGGTGCAGCAGTACTGACCGCGGAGAGCGCGCCGCGTATCGGCGGGGCGATGGACGAGGACGAAGTGGTCATTCCCTCCGGCGAATTCACGATGGGAACGTCGGACGATCCGTGGGCGCTCGACAACGAGAGGTCCGCGCACCCCGTGCACGTTCCGGCGTTCGTGATCGACGCCGCCCCCGTCACCAACGGCCGCTACGTCGAGTTCATGGACGACGGTGGTTACGCGCGGCCCGAATTGTGGAGTGAGCGGGGATGGGCGCACCGCGTCGAAGCGGGGTTGGATGCTCCACAGTTCTGGGAGAACGACGGCTGCGGAACGTGGTGGCGCCGGAGGTTCGGGGTGACCGAGCCGATCCATCTCCAGGAACCGGTCGTGCACGTCTGCTTCTTCGAGGCCGAGGCATTCGCACGCTGGGACGGCAAGAGGCTTCCGACCGAAGCCGAATGGGAGAAGGCCGCGCGGTGGGACCCGTTCACCGGCCGGTCGCGCCGATTCCCCTGGGGTGATACCGAACCCGACTCTTCGCTCGCCAACCTCGGGCAGCGCCACCTCGGTCCCGCGGTGATCGGGTCGTACCCGTCGGGGGCGTCCCCGCTCGGCGTCCATCAGCTGATCGGCGACGTGTGGGAGTGGACGTCGTCGCCCTTCGATCCCTATCCCGGTTTCTCGGCGTTCCCGTACCGCGAGTACTCGGAGGTGTTCTACGGCGGCGACTACCGCGTGCTGCGCGGCGGTTCGTTCGGCACCGATCCGGTGGCGTGCCGTGGGACGTTCCGCAACTGGGACCACCCGATCCGCAGGCAGATCTTCTCCGGATTCCGCTGTGCTCGGGACCTTCCGGGGGACGACCGCTGAGATGTGCCGACACCTGGGCTATCTGGGACCGGAACAGTCAGTGGGCGACCTGCTGAGTCGCGGCGAGAACTCGCTGCTGCGCCAGTCCTACGCGCCACGCGACATGAGGGGTGGCGGAACCATCAACGCCGACGGATTCGGTGTGGGGTGGTGGGGCACGGACGGATTCTCCCGTTACCGCAGTGCCCAGCCGCTCTGGTCCGACCCCGTAGTGCGAGAGACGTTGCCGAACAACCGCTCCCGGGCGGTCGTGGCCGCGACGCGTTCGGCCACGGTCGGTATGCCGGTGCAACACACGGCGTGTGCACCGTTCTCCGACGAGACCTGGGCTTTCAGCCACAACGGGGTGGTGCGCGGGTGGCCGGAGTCGCTCGGTGCGCTCGCCGCTGAGCTGCCCGTGAGCGATCTGCTGCAACTCGAGGCACCGACCGACTCGGCCGCGTTGTGGCTGCTCCTGCGTCGGGCGCTCGGCGAGCAGGACCCCGAGAAGGCGATGAGTGCGCTCGTGCAGGCCGTGGTCGCTGCGGCCCCGAACTCGCGATTGAACCTGCTGCTGGGCAACGGCAGCGAACTGTGGGCCACCACCTGGCATCACTCGCTGTCGGCGTTCGTCGACGACGAGCGGGCCATCGTGATGTCCGAACCCTACGACGACAACCCCGCATGGCAATCGATTCCGGACCGTCACTTCGTCAGCGCACGCCCCGGACACCTGATCGTCACCCCGCTCGAGATGGGAGCACGATGACCACCACACCGACACTCGAGGTGTACCTGCAGCCCGAGCAGCTCAAGGCCGCTCTGCGCAAGGACGCCACCGTCGGGCTCATGTCGAACCCGAAGTGGCTGCCTCCCAAATACTTTTACGACGCCCGCGGGAGCGAGCTGTTCGAGCAGATCACCGCGTTGCCCGAATATTTCCCCACGCGTACGGAACGGGAACTGCTCAGACGTTATTCGGGGGAGATCGCCGAGGTCGCGGCGCCCGAGATCCTCGTGGAACTCGGTTCCGGGTCGTCGGAGAAGACACGGCTCCTGCTGGGCGCCGGCACCCGGCACGGAAGTCTCCATACGTACGTACCGCAGGACGTGTCGGTGTCCGCGCTCGAGGGTGCTGCGGAGCAGATCGGCGTGGAGTTCCCGAATCTGACCGTGCGCGGCGTCGTCAGCGACTTCACCGAGTCGCTGCACCACCTTCCACGTGGTGGCCGCCGCACGATCGCGTTCCTCGGTGGCACCCTCGGAAACATGGTGCCCGCCGAGCGGGCGGAGTTCCTCTCAGGAATCGCCGACGTCCTCGAACCGGGGGAGCACCTCCTCCTCGGGGTCGGACTGGTGATCGCTCCCGCCGTCCTCGTCCCCGCATACGCCGACGCCGCCGGGGTGACAGCCCAGTTCAATCGCAACGTGCTGCAGGTGCTCAACACGCAGCTCGACGCCGACTTCCCGGTGGACGAGTTCCGGCACGTCGCGCTGTGGGACGCCGACAACGAGTGGATCGAGATGCGGCTCGAGGCCGAGCGTGCGATGTCGGTCCGCGTGGGCGAGCTGGATCTGGACGTGGAGTTCACCGCGGGGGAGCAGCTGCGGACGGAGATCTCGGCCAAGTTCACCCTCGACGGCATCCGACGGGAGTTGGCGGAGGCGGGATTCGACGTCGACCGCACCTGGACCGATCCCGACGACCGCTTCGCGCTGGTGTGCGCCGCGCGGAACTGACCGACAAGATCAACTTCGGGCACGATCGCGCTTATAGTGACCGCGTAGAGCGCAATCGACCCGAGGAGAACTTGTGCGTCATTCGAAGCTCGCTGTCCTCGCTCTCGCCACCGCGTCCGTGATCGGCCTCCCCGCCGCGCAGGTCTCCGCTCAGCCGCTGCCCTTCCCGTTCGACACCGGAAGCCTCGGTTCGGGTAGCGACGGCCCGGGAATTCCCACGGAGGACACCCTTCCGGCGCTGACGGTCACTCCGGTTCTCGACGGGCTCGACCATCCGTGGGACGCGGTGCAGGCCCCGGACGGCGCGGTCCTCACCGGCCAGCGGTCGGGCGGGTTCTTCGTTCGGCGTGCGGACGGAAGCACCGGCCCGGTCACCGCCGATCTCTCGGATCTGTACGCGCAGTCCGAGACCGGGTTGATGGGTATCGCCCTCGCGAGCAATTTCGCGAACGCACGCACCCTGTACACGTGCCAGGGATTCCAGGGTGGTGGCGTCACCGACATCCGGATCCAGTCGTGGACCGTCGACGCCGGCTGGACGACGCTGACCCGCGGTGCCGCAATTCTGACCGGAATCCCCGTCAACGAGGGACGTCACGGCGGTTGCCGGATACTGACGGCCGCCGACGGCACCCTGTTCATCGGCACCGGCGACACGGCGCAGCCGGCCGTGTCACAGGATCCGAACTCGCTGGGCGGCAAGACCCTCCACATCAACACCGACGGCACCCCCGCAGCCGGAAATCCGGACCCGGCGAGCCCCGTCTACACCCTGGGGCACCGGAACGCGCAGGGTCTCGCGCAACAGCCCGGAACGGGCCGCATCTACGCCGTGGATCAGGGAACGACCCGCGACGACGAGGTGAACCTCCTGGTCGCAGGAGGGAACTACGGCTACAAGCCCGATCGGATCCCCGGCATCTACGACGAATCCGTGCCGATGACGGATCCGTCGCGCGTCCCCGGAGCCGTTGCCGCGGCGTGGAGTTCGGGCAGCACGACCCTCGCAACCGGAAGTGCCGCCTTCGTGACCGGCCCCGGCTGGGGACCGTGGGACGGCGCACTCGTCATGGGCGGCCTCAAGACGAAGCAACTGATCTTCCTGCGTCTCGCCGCGGACGGGCAGTCGGTGACGGCGCAGACGTTCGGCCTGCAGAACCAGTACGGTCGACTCCGGTCGGTCACCCCGACCGCCGACGGTTCGCTGCTCGTCACCACGGACAACGGTTCCGCCGACCAGGTTCTCCGCGTCACCCCGCAAGGCTGACCTTCACACGTCAGAACCACGCGAGGGTCCGGCAGGGGCCGCCGGATCCTCCGGCGTGGGTGGGGGCGCCGACCATGACGGTTGCGCCGGACGGCGGAACCTGCGACAGATTCGCGAGAGCTTCCACCGCGTACTTCCCGGCGCCGAGCGCCGCGAGATGCGCTCCGTACGTGGTGCTACGCCCCGCGTCGACACTGATGGTGTCCGATCCCAACGCGACGATGTCGCGTTCCCGGACGAGGAACTCGACGGCGTCCGGGTCGAATCCGGGTGTGTGCTGCACACCCGTGTTGTCCTGATTGGTGAACGTCGCGGGCTGAGCGGCGCGGCTGTCCCATCCCGAGTTCATCGCCACCATGCAGCGGTCGGGGAGTGGACCGTGATCGGACTCCCAGTCGAGGAGGTCCTGCCGGGTGAGCAGCGTGTCGTTGTCGGCTCGGGCCCGCACCGAGATGTCCACGACCGCGAGGGGTACCACCAGGTCGCGGGGCGGAATCTGCTCGACGGTGAGGCCGTTCACTCTCGCATGCGCCGGCGCGTCGACGTGCGTGCCGGTGTGCTCGTCGTAGCGGAGTTCGTTCTTGTAGAACACACTGGGAGCGCCGATCCCGACGGAGCCGAGCAGAATCGGAGCGTCACCGATCCGCGCCACCGTCCGCATCGCGAACTGCTGGGCGCCGGGCCACACGGGAAACGTGGGAGTGAGCACATGGGTGAGATCGACGATCGACGCCTCCGATGTCGGGGCAGCTGATGCCGTCGCCGGTGCGACCGCTGCCGCCAGTCCTGCCGCGCCCACCGCTCCGAACAACGACCGTCGACTCATCGGGGCGCCGCGTTTCTCGATGGTTCCGTAGACGTGAGTCATGATGCGGGGCGAGCACATACGCGGCTCCTTCGCTGGTCGGTCGCGGTTCGCTACATCATAGGGTTCGCCGTGCCGGTATCCCGGAGTGCGCACGTGCGACGGGGTCGATCGATACAGTCGAAGAGCCGGAACATGATTCCACGACGTGACGAAGGGTTGACCATGGCAACGAGGAACAGACGTCTCGGCACGATCGTCGGCACCTGCGCCGCAGCGGTGGCGCTCACCACCGCGTCCGCCGGCATCGCCGCCGCCGTACCGGATCCGGTGTCGGTGACCACGACGGCGTTCCAGGTCCCGTTCACCGGGGTCATCGGTGACCCGTTTCCCTTCGCCACGGTGTCGCTCGCCGCATCCACCGGCGCGAGTCCGGGACCGGGCGTCGCGCGGCTGTCGGCGACGAGCATGTGCCCGGCGTTCACCCCGGGAGCGAACTGCACGACGTACACCTCCGCCACCACGGTGCGGTGGCTCAATCTCAGCACGGGGGCGACCGGAACGGTGACCGTTCCGTCGGGCAGTTTCGGAGTGCCCGGCAGAGAACCGGTCGTCGACGTGCCCACAGGGTCGGGGCACGTGACGGCGACCGTCCTCGGCGAATCCTCGGCCACGATCGTTCCGGGCGTGGGGTACTTCTTCGTCCCCTGAGCCCTCTTCCCGGCTCCCGCGCTGCTCCGCCGCCGGACGAACGGGAGGCTCGTTGCGTCAGATCGAACGAGCGTCCCGTTCGTCCGGGCGGCGGCACGTGTCAGGCGCGTCCGGAGTCGTGCTCGGCGAGTGCCGGTGCGACGAACCGCTCGAGCATGGTGCGTTCGTCGGTGTCGTCGACGCCCGGGACGGTGAGCAGGGAGACGATGATCCGGACGAGCCACCGTGCCTTCCGGGACGACTCCTCTCCGGAGAACCCCGCCTGCCCCAGGAAGGCGGTGCCCAGCGATTCGATGACGTCCGACGAGTGCGCGATCTGCGCGGCGAGGCCGGAGTCGCCGAGCTGGAACCAGGCGGCCAGAGTCGGGTCGGCACGCACCAGCCGGATCGCGGCCAGCATCGCCTCCACGATCACATCCTTCGGGTCACCGGCCGCGGACACCTCCTCCGCGACCAGCGCGCCGATGCGCCGGGCCTCGCGGTGAACGAACGCCAGCTGCAGCGACTGCCTGCTGTCGAAGTAGCGGTACAACGTGGCCCGGGAACATCCGGCCGCCCGGGCGACCTCGGCCATACCGACGGCGGCGATGCTGTTCTCGACGTACAGCTGGGCCGCGACGTCGAGGATCCGCTCGGCGGCGAGGCGGGGGCGTTCGTCCCGCATCCAGTCGGCGGTCATGCTTCACGCACCCGGAACGGGACGCTCGTCGGGCGGCGCACGTAATTGCCGTCCGCATAGACGACGGCGTCGATGTCGACGGTGAAGTCGGGGCAGCGGGCGAGCAGTTCCTCGAGCGCGATCCGCGCCTGCATCCGTGCCGCGGCCGCACCGAGGCAGTGGTGGGCCCCATGGCTGAAGGTGAGGATCTGCTTCGGACTGCGACGCACGTCCAGGACCTCGGCATCCGGTCCGAACCGGCGCGGATCGCGGTTAGCGGAGCCGTACAGCAGGAGTACCTTCCGTCTCTCGGGAACGACGGTGCCGTCGATCTCGACGTCGCGGGTCACCGTGCGGGCGAGGCCCTGGACGGGGGTGGTGAGCCGGAGCAATTCCTCGACGGCGTCACCGACGAGCTCCGGATGTTCGATCAGGTCGCGGCGCTGATCCCGGTGCTCGGTGAGCAACTGGACTGCGCCGCCGAGCATCCCGGTGGTGGTGTCGTTGCCGCCGGTGACCATCGTGAACGCGAAACCGAGGATGGAGAGCAGCCCGGTGATGTCGCCGTCGGCTCCCATCCCGCCCGCGACGAGGTGCGAGATCGTGTCGTCTCCGGGGTCGGTGCGCCGCCGCTCGATCAGTCCGGTGAAGTAGCCCATCAGTTCGGTGACCGCACCCGTCGCCTGCAGCGTGTCGCCCTGCGCATTGGCCGCGACGATGGCCTCGGTCCACCCGTCGAACTGCGCCCGGTCCTCGTCGGGGACGCCGAGGTAGTGGGCGACGACCATGCTCGGCAGCGGCTTGAACAGTTCCTTCACCACATCGCCCTCACCTGCCTCCCGCAGTCGTTCGATGCGCTCCACCACGAACGCCCGGACGTCCGGCTCGACGGCGGTGACCTGCCGTGGGGTGAACCCCTTCGACACGAGACGGCGGAACGCGGTGTGGTCGGGCGGGTCGAGCATCACCAGCGGCGGATTGTCCTGCAGGCCGATCTTCTCCAGCTCGCCGTATGTCGTGGTGAGGCCGGCGGCGGAGGAGAACGTCTCGGCGTCCCGGGCCGCCGCGTAGACGTCGGCGTGCCGGGACAACACCCAGTAGTCGTTGCCGGGCGCGCCCTCGGGGACGACGTGATGGACGGGGTCGTGGTCGCGCAGGCCTGCGTACATCTGCCACGGGGCACGCCACGATTGTCCGGACCTCGGCACGAACGAGATGCTCGACACATATGCGGTCATGTATCGATGGTGAGACACATTGCTTATTGTGTCAATGGTGTGGCGGCGACCTCTCTAGCCGAACAGGGCGAACGCCACGACGGCGAGGATCAGCACGAGTACCGGTGTGAGGATCAGCAGCAACCCGAGTAGCCCCGGGTTCTTCACCGGCCGATGGCCGATGGCGCCCTTGCTGAAACTGCTGAACGGCGACGCGTAGTACACCGGGGGAGCCGGGTGGTACCGGTTGTCGACGGTGATCTGCGCTTTGCCCTGCTCCACGATCCAGGGGACGGAGATCTGGATGTGATGCACACCGGGAGGTGCCGGAATGACGTTGTGGCCCCACCGAAGCGGCACGGGATAGCCGTTGATTCGGGCGTTGGGCGTCACCAGCATCGGGCCCATCGGCGGCTTCTTCGCGTCGATGACGAGCGCGGTGGGTGAGGAGGCGGGCTGCATGAAGGGCGAGAGTATCACCCGGCCGCAGCCCGAAAAGTATGGCCTACTGGCCGGCCGCGATCCGGGCCTTCTCCAGGGCCGCGAGAGTGCGGAGCACCGTGGCGCGCTGCTTCTCGAGGTCGCTGATTCGAGCACGCGCGGCGAGGCCGGCCGGCTCGCCGATGAGGTTCATCTGGGCGTCGATGGCCGAGAGCTGATCGAGCAGGCCCGTGACCCGGGTTTCCAGTGCGGCGACATCGACGGCGTCGGTCCGCACCGGAGCGACCGGCGGCGAGGCGGACGTGCGGGACGTGCTCGGACGGCTCGAAGTGGTCGCGGACGACGTTCCGGAATGCGCGGTGCTGCGCGGCTCCGACACCACGCTCGCTGCTCGGGGGCGCAGTGCCTTGCGGACGGCCGCCGGGTCAGGGAGTTCCGCGAGCTTCATCTCGTTGAGTTCCCGGCGGGCATCGCGGGCGTTGATCCGGTGCTCGCGCTCTTCGTCGTCGTCGGACTGCAATGTGCCGCCGAGCGGACGCAGACCGTACATGCCCAGGAAGCGGCGGGCCTCGTCGATGACCGATTCCTTCTCGCGGCAAGTGCCACAGCGAGGTTCGTTGCGGAACATCTCGACGGCGTTGTCGTCTCCGCACCACACGCACGCCCCCGGCGACCAACGCCGGACGTTTCGAATTGCAGCGATATCGATAGGGCCGGAGAGAGTCTGCGCGTCGATCACGACGAGCCACAGTAGGGGAATTCGGGCGTGCGAGTCACATCGCCGTAAGTACGACCTGCGGTTCTGCGGCCCAGCGTGACGAAGATCATGCCGAGGCGCTCGAAGTGCTGCGCAAACGCTGTGTGCCACACATCATTTCCCGACCGGTAAGTTTCATTCTCCGGCGCCGATGACAGTGGTCAGCCAGTCGACGAGCGGTCGCATCGAACGCCACGCGGTGCGCACTTCGTCAGCGGCACGGGGAGTTTCGATCCAGTCGGGGGAGAGGTAGCTCCGGCTGGCAGTGAGCGACTTGTGACGCATCAGGTCGAGTCGCGGGTGGTCCTCCGCGACACCGCGGGGACGGGTCTTGAGTGTGTCGCCGCCGATCTCGAATCCCGACGACCGGACCTTCTTCACGAGCCGGACGAGTTCGCGGCCCCTGCGGTCGTCGTCGACGGCGTCACGGAAACGCCCGACCTGGAGCGGGGTATGCGAGTAGAAGCCGCCCGCGACGAACAACCCGGCGGCATCGATCTGCACGTAGAAGCCCACCCCGGGGCGGGTTTCGACGAATCCGCCCTGATGGGTCTTATAGGGCGTCTTGTCCTTCGAGAACCGGACGTCGCGGTAGGGGCGAAACACCTTGCCCGCGCCGAACTCCGATTCGAGTTCCGCGAGCAGGGCGGTCATGGGTACGCGCACGGACTCGTCGTAGACGGATTTGTGCGCGGTCCAGAAGCTCTTGCTGTTGTCTGCCTCGAGGTCCTCGTAGAAGTCGAGAGCAGCGGTGGGGATCCCGGTGAACACAGGGACAGGCTACGCCTGTGCGCCTTTCTGGTAGCTGGAGCAACCAGAAAGGCGCACGGGTGCGGAGCGCCTAGGCGTTGCCGTTGAACAGCGACGTGACCGAGCCGTTCTCGAAAACTTCCTTGATGGTGCGAGCCAGCAGCGGTGCAATGGACAGGACCGTGAGGGTCGGGAACTTCTTCGACTCTTCGATCGGGAGCGTGTTGGTGACGATGACTTCCTTGGCACCACACGCGGCGAGGCGCTCGGCCGCCGGATCGGACAGGACACCGTGGGTGGCGGCGATGATGACGTCGCCCGCGCCGGCCTCCTTGAGGATCTTCACGGCGCCGGCGATGGTTCCACCGGTGTCGATCATGTCGTCGATCAGGATGCAGGTGTGGCCTTCGACGTCACCGACGACGCGGTTGGACTTCACCTGGTTGGGCACCAGCGGGTCGCGCGTCTTGTGGATGAACGCCAGCGGCGCGCCACCGAGGGTGTCAGCCCACTTCTCGGCGACCCGGACACGACCGGAGTCGGGGGAGACGACGGCGATGTTCTCGGTGCCGTAGTTGCCGCGGATGTATTCGGCGAGCTGACCCTGGGCGTGCATGTGGTCGACGGGGCCGTCGAAGAAGCCCTGGATCTGGTCGGTGTGGAGGTCGACCGTGATGATGCGGTCGGCGCCGGCCGTCTTGAGGAGGTCGGCGATCAGGCGAGCCGAGATGGGCTCACGGCCGCGGTGCTTCTTGTCCTGGCGTGCGTACGGGTAGAACGGCAGGACCGCGGTGATGCGCTTGGCCGATCCGCGCTTGAGCGCGTCGATCATGATCAGCTGTTCCATCACCCACGTGTTCAGCGGGGCCGGGTGGCTCTGCAGCACGAAGGCGTCGGAGCCGCGGACCGACTCCTCGAAACGGACGAAGATCTCGCCGTTCGCGAAGTCACGGGCAGTCTGCGGGGTGACCCGCACGTCGAGTTCCTTCGCTACCTGTTCGGCCAGCTCCGGATGCGCGCGACCAGAAAAAAGCATGAGGTTCTTCTGGTTGTCGATCCAATTCGCGGTCACTGCTCTATGCCATCCTTTAAATCTTGCTTCTCGGTTTCGTGCAGATCTGAACTGTGGTGCAGTCCCGCGGCGGACGCCGCCTCGGCGGCGGCGGTGCCGGGCCGATTTCGTTGCACCCAGCCGTCAATATTGCGCTGCTTCCCGCCGGAGACCGCGAGTGCCCCCGGTGGTACGTCGAAACGCAGCACCGTGCCGGCGCCGGTGTAAGCACCGTCACCGACCTGTACCGGAGCGACGAACATGGTGTCCGATCCGGTCCGGACGTGCGACCCCACCACCGTACGGCTCTTGGCGACGCCGTCGTAATTGACGAACACGCTCGACGCACCGATGTTGCTGTACTCGCCGATGGTGGCGTCGCCCACGTAGGTCAGGTGAGGAACTTTGGAGTGCGCCCCGATGTCGGCGTTCTTCGTCTCGACGAATGCGCCGAGCTTGCCGGACGCACCGAGGACGGTGCCGGGACGCAGATAGGAGAACGGGCCGACGGTGGCGCCTGCGCCGATCGTCGAGTCCGAGCCATGGGTACGCACCACGCTGGCGCCTTCGCCGACCGACACGTCGGTGAGCGTGGTGTCGGGACCGATCACGGCGTCCTCGCCCACGGCGGTGGTGCCGAGCAGTTGCACTCCCGGATGGATGGTGACGTCGCGAGCGAGAGTGACGCCGACGTCGATCCAGGTGGTCGACGGATCGACGACGGTGACCCCGGCCCGCATCCAGTTCTCGACGGTGCGGCGGTTGAGTTCGGTGGCCAGCCTCGACAGCTGGACGCGATCGTTGGCGCCTGCGACCTTCGCGGAGTCGGACAGGTGGGCGGCGAAGACGGGTGCACCGGCCTCGCGTGCGATCTTGACGACGTCGGTCAGGTAGAGCTCGCCCTGCGCGTTGTTCGCGTTGAGCTGCCCGAGCGCGGAGCGCAGGAACTCGGCGTCGAATGCGTACACACCTGCGTTGACCTCGGTGATGGCCGCCTGCTCTTCGGTGGCGTCGGCCTCTTCCACGATCTCGGCGATTTCACCGTCGTGGGGCAGTCTGACGATCCGCCCGTAGCCCGTGGGCTCCGGAGCGGTGAACGTCAGCACCGTGACCGCCGCGGGCGTGGGTTCGCTGCGATGCTCATCGACGAGAGCGTGCAGAGTGCGGCCGTCGAGCAGCGGGACGTCCGCGGCTGTGACCAGCACGGTCCCGCGGAAATCGGCGGGCAGAGCGGACAGGCCGCATTCGACAGCGTGCCCGGTGCCGTTCTGCTCGTCCTGGACGGCGATCGCGATCGGGCGGCCCAGTTGGGTCTCGAGCGCGCTGACAGCGGCGCCGACGCGTTCCTTGTCGTGACCGACGACGGTGACGAGGTGCGTCGGATCGACCTCCGCGGCGGCGTACAGGGAATGCGCCAGCATCGTGCGTCCGCCCAGGGCGTGCAACACCTTGGGGGTCTTCGACCGCATCCGAGTTCCCGCGCCGGCGGCGAGGACGACCACGGCGGTCTGCACTGGCATGAAGCTCCCTCTGGGTCGTTCTGCTCTTGCTGTTCTCGACAGCCCCACCTGCGGGAATCGCTCCGCAGGCTTCTGCTCCGCCGCCAGGACTCGAACCTGAACTATCTGAACCAAAATCAGAGGTGCTGCCATTACACTACGGCGGATTGCCACACACACGGGGTGTCACGCCCGTTTGCGCGAGAGAATCCTCGCATGCCGACCCGCCGCCCGTCGAACCGCTGCGGAAATTTGTCTCGGTCGTCCCGATAGAGTGGGTGCTACCTGCAGTGTTTCTGCGCTGCCCGCGACACTTCGTCGTCGCGAGTGTCAGGAAAGGATGGTGCTCCGGTGCCCCGAGCCACGGACGTGGACGCGACCCCCGAGAGGGTGGTCCGCACCCGGATGACCGGTACGCAACGCCGGGAGCAGTTGATCGAGATCGGTCGTGCCCTGTTCGCCGAGCGAGGCTACGAGGCGACGTCGATCGAGGAGATCGCACAGCGGGCGCACGTCTCCAAGCCTGTCGTCTACGAACACTTCGGAGGCAAGGAGGGCCTCTATGCCGTGGTCGTGGATCGGGAGATGTCGAGGTTGCTGGAGATGGTGACGTCCTCGTTGAAGCAGAACCGCTCCCGGATCCGGGTCGAGCGGGTGGCACTGGCGCTGCTGACCTATGTGGAGGAGCACACCGACGGATTCCGCATCCTCGTCCGCGACTCTCCGGTGGCGGCACCGGACGGAACGTACTCGAGTCTTCTCAACGAGGCCATCGGTCAGGTCGGGCACATCCTCGCCGGCGACTTCTCGCGGCGCGGTTTCAATCCTGATCTGGCGTTGCTGTACGCGCAGGCGCTGGTCGGAATGGTGTCCACCACCGCGACATGGTGGCTGGACGAGCGGACGCCGCCGAAGGAGGTCGTCGCCGCGCATCTGGTCAACCTGTGCTGGAACGGATTGACCAATCTCGAGGCGGATCCGCAGCTGGGCACCGATCGGCCCCGCACGACGCCTCGGTGAACGCGTTCTCGTTTTCGGACTCGCGGTTCAACTTCCCTAGGGCTGCGCCTGTCAAGTGCTAGGGTTCGCTGGAGTTTGCGCGCCCCGTCGGGGGGGTTGTTCGGGAGGCAGTCGATGGCTAGACAGGTTCGAGCAGAGGTAACTCGGGCTTCGGTCCTCATGGCGGCGGCCGACGTGTTCTTGCGGCTCGGCTACGCGAACGCGGGTCTCAACGAGATCATCGAGCAGTCCGGTGTGACCAAAGGCGCGTTGTATTTCCACTTCAGTTCCAAGGAAGACCTGGCCCGCGGTGTCATCGACGAGGGGCAGATCCGGCTCACGGCCGGAATGACGTCCGTCAGTGACGGGCCGACGCCGGCGATGGAAGCGCTCGTCGCCCTGTCCTATGTGGCGATCGAGGCGGCGAGTTCCGATCCGATCGTCGCGGCGATGTTGCGACTGCAGCACGAGATCGGCGACTACCAGGGGACGCACGGCAACGTGGTGGCCTCGTGGCAGCAGGGTTTCGAACGACTCGTCGCACGTGCGGTCGAGGAGGGTGACGTCGTCGCGGAAGACGACGTCTCGACGGGAACTCTGTCCACGTTCCTGCTCGGGTCGCTGCTGGGGGCCCATGTGGTCGCGACCGCGACCGGCGCCTTCGAGGACCTTCCGCGTCGGATGGAACGGGTCTGGTACTTCATTCTTCCCGGACTGGTCGAGCCGTCGAAGCTCGTCTATTTCCGCCAGTTCGCATCGCGGCGCCTGCTGCGCTGAGCCGTCCCTGCGGCTGCACGATCAGTCCGATGTATCGATCCGGCGGGGTGCCGCATAGCGGCGCAGGGCGGGGGCGACAGGGCGCCCGCGGAGGAATCCGGCCACGCCGCCGGATTCAATTGCCCTACGGTAGATTTCGAGAGCGCGATGGATCACTTCCAGAGTGAGATCGACGTCAGCCGAGCAGTGTGCGGCAGACGTGACAAACGATTGGCACAGAACGCCACCGGACAAGAGTTCTTGCAGGAAGAGCGTCCGGAATTCCTGCGATGGCTGACGGTCCAGGTCGCGCGTGACGAAAATCAGGCATGAGGGCCGGCCGATCACCTGGACGTAGTCCGCAATCCCCATATCTGCAGCGGCTGCGCCGACTCCCTCAGCGATGCGCCTACCGGACTGCTCCATGCGCGAAATCGGATCCTCGGTCGCGTAGGCGTGTACGACTGCGCGGAAAGCCGCGAGCGCTCCGCATTCGGGACCGTGGGTGGTGGATAGGAGGAATACCCGGTCGTGGTCCGTGTTCAGGCCGCCGAACTCCATGTACTCGCGTTTACCCGCGAGGGCTGAAATCGGGAAGCCGTTACCCATCGCCTTACCCCAGCACGACAAGTCGGGTGTGACCGCGTATTCCGTTTGTGCGCCGCCCTGCGACCACCGGAATCCCGTGATCATCTCATCGAAGATGAGAAGGGCTCCGCGCTCGTCGCAGAGCGACCGAACTGCGTCGAGGTATCCGGGTGTCGGCTCAGCTGTAGCGGTGGCTGCCTCCATGACGACGCAGGCCACCCGGTGTGGATCCTCGTCGAACACCGAGACAAGTGAATCGAGATCATTGAATCGGAAGCCGCGTGTCTTTGCGGCGACATCGGAGGGAACGCCGTTGTTCATTGCGGTTGTGCCGATGAACCAGTCGTCCACGGAGAAGAACGGTTGATCGCAGACCGCCACCAGCTCTCGTCCCGTAACTGCCCGCGCGAGGCGGACCGCCGCAGTGGTGGCGTCGGACCCGTTCTTGGCAAACTTCACCATGTCTGCGCCGGGAACGATTCGGAGAAAGTCCTCGGCCGCGTGCAATTCGAGTTCAGTTGGACGGCTGAAGTTCGTACCGCGGGAGATGGCCGCACACACGGCGTCGACAACGGGGGGGTATCCGTGGCCCAGTGTCACGGACCGGAGTCCCATACCGTATTCGACGAAGCTGTTCCCATCCACATCCCATACGCGGGCGCCCTTCCCACGAACAAGTACCGGCGCCATGAAGTCCGGGTACTGGTCGGGACCGCGCGCATAGGTGTGCGCGCCGCCCGGTACAAGTTTGTTCAGCCGTGCCTGCAGCTCGTTCGAGCGAGAAAAGGAGCGACCGACGGCGTTGTCCGTGAGGGGCATGGCGACCTCCATGGCTCGGAGATGCATCGCGACGTAATTGTGTCACCCAGTAGGTCGATTGTTGTGCTGAACGGGGGAAAGGGGTCAACCAAATGCTGGACGTGGTCTCGAAGTAGCGGGCGCGGACCGTGGTGTTGAGGAAAGGGTTGCGGTATCGTCAAATCGACCTCTACCTGCCCCTTCGGTCAGGGCTGACATGGTGCTACATGCTCGGGGGGCGGTGACCTCCTCGCGCGAATGAGTGGCCGAAGGGGCCGATATGGAGAATCGCGAATCCCGCGCGACGCCGGTCGGCGGATCCAACATCCGTGTCCTCCTGGAAAACGGCGAATACTGGCTGAACAACAAAGGTGACCTGGCGATTCTCAACGTCACAGTGCGCAGGATTACAGAGCGATGGCCCAACGCCAAAATCGGTGTCCTCACCGACAGATCGTCACTGTTGAAAGCCTATGAGCCGAACGCGGAGCCGATTCGGTATCAGCGAGGCGGCGATTGGCCGAGAAGGCGTGGTTGGGGTGGACTGGCTGGCCGTTTCGGCCCCGAGGCGGCGGGGCCGTTCCTCAGGGGATGGGAAGCCGCGGCGGCCGCACCCGCGTCTGTCGTGCGGCGGGCACGTCGCGTCGTCCTTCGCAGGGGCGAGGGTGAAGGTGCAAACAATGAGTCCGACGCGAGGACAACGAATTCGGAACGGTTGCTGCTGAGTCGTGACGGTGGACGGCTGCCGAATGCCATCGACGGCGCATCTTTGGTGCTCGCGATCGGTGGTGGGTACCTTACCGATATCGACCGGTTCCAGACAGAGCGCACACTCGATTTACTCGAGTACGCAACGAATCATCGAATTCCTACCGCGATGGTCGGGCAGGGGATTGGCCCGATTCACGATCCCGGGGTGCTGGAACACGCCGCCCGCGTGCTTCCCCGGGTCGATTTCATCGCGCTGCGCGAAGGACTGCGGGGCCCAGAACTCTTGCATTCCCTCGGTGTTCCGCCCGAACGCGTCGCGGTTACCGGGGACGACGCGGTAGAACTCGGCTATTCGACTCGGCGCGGGGACCTCGGCACGGACATCGGCGTCTGTCTCAGAGTCGCGGAATACTCTCCGGTCGGAGCCGAGGTGCAGGACGTGTTGGGTCGCGCCGTTCGGGACGTGGCCGCCGAATCCGGTGCCGGACTGGTGCCGCTGATCGTGTCCGAGTACGACTCCGAAGACCGTCGCTCGACGATGCCACTCCTTACCGGGTTCCCCGACGTGGTACCGCCGCTAGGTCGTTTCGCCAGCGCGCAATCACTCTCGCGGCGGATCGGCCGATGCCGGATAATCGTCACAGGTGCCTACCACGTAGCAGTCTTCGCCCTGTCTCAAGGAATCCCTGTCGTCGGGCTGTCGACCTCGCGGTATTACGACGACAAGTTCGAGGGCCTGGCCGCGATGTTCGACGCCGGAGTCGAGTTGATAAGGCTGGACGGGGAAGAGGTCGACGACCGACTTCGCCGTGCGATGCGCAGCACATGGTTGCGCGCTCCGGAGCTGAGGGTTGGTTTGCTGGGTCGGGCGGTGAGTCAGATCGAAGCGAGCAGAGCCGCGTTCGACCGGGCTGCACAGCTTGTCAAAAGTGACGTCACGGCGCGGTCGAATTCGAATCCCGGGCCGACTTGGCCGCCCACATCGTCGAAGTAATTGCCCACAGGTCGTGATCTTTGCGGCGGCCGCCGACGTCAAGGTAGCTGGCCATCGTGCCCTCTCTCTGCATCCCGGCCTGTTGCACGAGCCGGGTGGCCTGCCGGTTGTCGACGCACACGGGAGCGGTGACGCGGCGCAATCCGAGTATGTCGAACACATACTCCGCGAGGAGGTTCGCAGCTGCGAGCGCGAGGCCCTGTCCGGTGAGCGAAGAATCGATCCATACGCCGACCTCTGCGCTCTTTGCTCCGCAATCGATGTGCTCAACGTTGAACTGACCGGCGAATCGGCCTTCAACCTCGATTACCAGCGGTAGTGCGCGGCCTGCGCGGGCCTCCCTACGCATGTGGAGAAATTCGTCTACCCAGGCGCCTTCGGTGTGGCGTTGCACCCAGGGTTTCGGGGACGACACCCAGAACGGCTCGATCAAGTGCTGATCCCGCAACCGTAGGGTTTGCCAAGCCGAGGCATCCGAAAGCCTGGGCGAGCGAAGAGCAACGCTTTGCTCGGCCGACATCACAGGGCCAAGCCGGATTCCAGCGCTGGGTACACCGTGGGATCCGATTCGATGCCTGAGGGGCCTCGTATAAAGCTTGCCGGCCGCGACGAGAACCACCAATGATCGTGGAGGCTTCATGCTTTCACCTCTGGCCAGCAAGCCTGACTGAAGCAGTCGATCTGCCACGCCAGACGACGACGGTGGAGAGCTTGGAGTAAGCCTACCCGAACCGAGGTCCCGAAAACATGGGGGAAGGCAGATGATTCAAACCTGGATAAAGGTGCTGCTACCTGCATGAATGCGACTTTCTGCTGACGTCTTGCTGGTATTGTCGGCGGTGTTGGTCGACGGGCAGATCCGAGTGGAAGGTGTGTACCGTGATTCCCTCCGCAGGCATCGTCCAACGGGATGCTCGATGACCCCTCCCCGCGTCGCGCTCGTCCATGAGCGATTCACCGAAGTCGCCGGTTCGGAGCATGTTGTCGAACAGTTGTCGGCACAATGGCCGGATGCGCGCGTTCTTGTTCCGATCGCGCGTCCGGAAGGGATTCCGTCGGGACTGCGGACGGCGCCGGAGACTACTTGGCTCAATCAGTTGTACCGACTCGGTGGCGAACGCTCCTATGCGCCGTTGCTGCCGTTGATGCCGAATGCCTTCCGGCGAATGGATATCGGAGATGCTGCCGCAGTGATCATCAGTCATCACGCATTTGCGACCCAGGCCGTGTTCTCGACTTCCGCCGCCACAATCGCGTATGTGCACAGCCCGGCGCGCTGGGCGTGGGACGCATCGCTCCGTGAGGGTGAGGCAGGCGGGAGAGCCGGCGCTGCGGCACTGGCGATGCTCGCGTCGACAGCTCGACGTGCCGAGCTCGCTGCGGCTCCGCTGTTGACTAAACTAGTCGCGAATTCGACTACCGTCGCGCAGCGCATCAGGAAGTGGTGGGGCCGCGATGCGGTCGTGGTTCATCCGCCCGTCGACACCGATGCCTTCACGCCCGACCCCGGTACCCGCAGGGAGGACTTCTTCTTGGTCGCAGGGCGTCTTGTGCCTTACAAGAGGCCCGATTTGGCAATTCTCGCCGCGAATGCCGCGGGGGTCCCCCTCGTGGTTACGGGGGACGGCCGCAGCCTCGAGTATTGCCGCAGTATAGCGGGGCCCAAGGTTGTCTTCCTTGGGCACGTGTCGCATGCGCAGCTGTTGAATCTGCTGCGCCGGACTCGTGCGCTGCTCATGCCTGGCGTAGAGGATTTCGGCATAGTCCCGGTGGAAGCCATGGCCTGCGGAACGCCGGTGATTGCCCTCGGCAGAGGTGGTGCACTCGACAGCGTGGTGCCACACGTGACGGGCCAATTCGTCACCGGCGATGTCGACGAAGAGATAGTGGCTGGTTTCGTGACCTCGATACGCGCGTTCGACGGCTCAGCCTATGATGAGGCCGCAATACGCCAACACGCCGAGCTGTTCTCTCGAAGCATCTTTCGGCGCAGAATGCAGGCGGTCGTCGATGGCGTGCTGGCGTCGTGACTGAGTGCCTGGCGATTGGTATCTCAGCACCCTCGCTCGGTGAAGGCGTTCAGGTACCCGGCGGATTGACGGATGTACATTCCGGCCCAGAAGAGTAGCCCGGACGGGCTCGGGCTTGCGACCATGGTCAGTTCGCCGTCGAAGCACTTTTCGACGATGTACCTCGCCCGCGAAATGTGGGGCGTGAAGGTCACGACGATGATGTGATGCCACCCTTGCTGGGTGGCGCGGCGCCCTATCTCCTGTGCTTCCCCTCTGGTGGTCCACGGATCGGGCTCGAAGCAACTCACCACGAAGTCGGAGTGGCCTTGGCAGTATTTGTCCATCGTCCTGTCGCCACGCCCGACGGAGTTCGAGATGACGAGTTGAGGTGCGTATCCGCGCTCGGCCAATTCGACGCCGACGTCGAATCGCTCGTACGGAGTTCCGCCGAGAACCACAATTGCGTCTGCCCTTCTCAGCGGGTCGATCTGCGGGCGCACATAGACAGGCCATCCTGCCGCCGTAATTGCGGCGACAGCTGAGAGGAGGATGACGAGCATCCACAGTGCACGCTTGAACAAGGCCGGTGCCATTGGAGAATGCGCACATTCAGGGCGTCGGCCCGAGCGTGGTTCGGGGTCGCGAGGCGAGCGGCGCATGCCTAGCCCGTCGGTCGGCGCCTGCCGAGCGGTGAGGTCTTCACGCTGCCATCGGTCGAGACCGTGAGTCTCCAGTAGTTGTCGGCCGAATCCTTGAGTACGACTCCGCCGTCCGCTCGGTCGACGAGCCACTCCCCGGTCGGCAGGACTGCGGAAAGTACTGCACCATCCGGGGATTGCGCCTGCAGGAGGTCGGCGCTACCTACGCCTGCTCGCATTATCACTGTTCCCACGAAGGTAATTCCACTGACCTGTCCGCGACCAGTCACGCTCCACCCTTCAGGAAACGATTTCGGATCGATGTCGGAAGTTGTGCTGGAGAGCAGATTGACAGCGGTGCCATCCGGACACCCCTCGGAATCGACGCGGACTTCGATTGCCGGCCTCTGGGTATCCGAATCGAACTGGACGTTGGCAAGGTAGGGCTGGCGGCAATACACCAGGTCCATACACACCGAGCGTGCTGCGACCTTGCAGTTGACCAGGCCGAATTGTGCGGGCCCACCACGATCGCGATTCCCGATCGACAGGGCGATGTCGGCGCCCTCGAACCATACATTTGTCAACCACCAATCGTTTGCCGCTCCGTCGATCAACACGTGCTTGTCCGTAGTGTTCGGATCGGTGTCGGATACGAACTCGACGTTGACCATTGACAGCCCGGCACTATGATCATTTCCCGTCCCAAGGACTCCGACGTAATTGCTCGTGAACTTCGAGGAGGTGACGTAGTTCTGAATGCATCTGGTCGTGAGCCCGATTCCGAAGTTGTTGACATCGCAATTGATGAAAGCAGTGCCACCCGTGTTCTGGTCGAGTATGACCCCTCGCTGCTGTGCGAACTCGGGATAGTTGTTACTGACGTGTCCGCCGCGGAGTACGACGGAATCGAACGAGCATCTGAAGCATTCGGACAGGGACACGGCCGCGCCGGTTGCGCCGGTCACGTAGATTCCCAGGCGCTTGAAACTCACCCGATGCTTTCCTCGAAGTGCGATCAGTGGTCCGTCCCCGGCGTAACCGATGGTTGTGACGTCGCTGCCGTCCCCAATGACAGCGGCGTAGTCGGGCAGTTCGGGCCATGCGGTGACGCGGTATGCACCGGCGGGCAGGTAGAGAACTAGGGGCCCGTCGCCGACCGCACAAGCGGTGGCGATCGCCGTTGTGTCGTCGGCCTTGCCGTCGCCGACAGCCCCGAAATCCCGGACGTTGCGCGCGGAGGGGACATCGGAGACGTGTGGCGAGGTGAACTCGACAGTCGGTTTTTCGGCCGATGACGAACACGCGGCAGCCGCCAGCGGTAGTGCTGCAGCGACACCCAGTGAACGAGCCAGCAACCGCCGCCGATTCAGGACATCGTCGGTCACCGGTCCGCCTCGAGTGTGTCTGCCGTTGCATCGAGGACGATCGCGGGTTCCTCCTTCTGCGGTTCCGTGTCGGTACTCCGTGTTCGGATTGGTCCGCTGTTCGGCCGGCGGAAGATCTTGCGAAGCCAGTTGGCGTGCTTCTTCGATATTGCTACGGCTCCGAGCAGCCGGGATCCACCTTGATCGAACGTCGCCAGTGCGCCGAGTACCTGCGGCGACGTGGATCTCCCCATTTCGACGACAGCGACTGTGCCGTCGCAGCGCCCGGAGAGCGTAAGTGCGTCGGCGGCAGATCCGACCGGGGCGGCGTCGATGACGACGTAGTCGAAGTCGCTACGGAGTGCGGATACGATCTGAGTGAGGCGCTCGGATGCGAGCAGATCACTTGTTTGATCGTCGACAGATCCGAGGGCCAGCACGCTGATCCCGGTGTCAGCGCAAGTAGACAACTCCTCGACGGGGGACGAAGTCGTGCGCAGGAGGTCTGCGAGGCCCGAGTCGGACACGGGAAGATGGTTGGAAATGCCACTTCCCGTTGTATCCGCATCGATCAACACGACCCGCCGACCGCTGTCGGCGAATGACTTCGCGAGCATGACCGAGACATCCGGTTGTGAACGTGCCGACAAACTTGTGAGCATCACTGTCATCCCACTGTCGCCACCACCCGCCTGGATCAATCGAGTGCGCAGTCGCCGAGCCTCCCCGATGGCACCGGGTTCCCCGACATCGAGAATGGCGAGAACGGGGACCGGCAGAATTTCACCGAGTTCATGCGATGTCCGGATCGTGCGGTCCATGCGGTCCTTCACGAGCGCCGCCAAACAGCCGAGCGCCAATCCGGCGAGAAGGCCGATACCGAGCAGCCGCCGCGAGTTGGGTCCATTGATCGCGGTGGGATCTGTGGCCGGATCGACGACCGAAACCCTCGCAGCAGGAGCCGCGTCGGTCTGGATGGTCTCCAATTCGTCTATCAGCCTTCGGAACTGAGCTACCACGGCGTCGGTCAACATGACGGCACCCTCGGCGGTCGAATCGGTGACCGTGACGTCCAGCAGCGCGGTGGCCGGGGGGAATGAGGCCGTGATCTTGCCCTGCAGCTCGCCGGCAGACATCGGCAACCCGAGTTGGTCGACGACGCGTTGAGCGACGTTGGAACTCGCGGCGAGGTTTACATATGACGTCACTCGCTGCTGGGCGGCAAGACCACCCTGGTAAACGTCGTTCACCGACGTTCCGGTTGCCATAGTCACATACAGTCGGCTGGTCGATTGATATGTGGTCGGTTGCATGGAGCTGTAGCCGGCAGCGCCCGCCACACAGAGAAGCGTTATCGCCGAGATGAGTATCCAGCGGCGGCGAGCTATGTGCCAATAGTCGATCAATCGCATGTCCTTCAACCTTTCGACCGCGCCGCGCCGACGAGTGTGTGTGGCGGTTCCTGCGGTTTCTGTTTCGAAGACGCTTCAGTGCGTCTTCGGTGCTCTCCGACGAGCAGGTAGACAATCCAGACCAGAATGGCCACCTGAAGTGACTTCCCGAGGAGATCCATGCTGCCCAGAATTCCCCGCTCGAAGAAGACGGGACCTGCGCGCGTTCTCGGTGGCCCGACCGTGAACGGCGAGGTGATCGCCGACTGCGCGGGCAGGCCGATCGGCGAGATCGACGGACCACTCCAACCTTTCGACCGCGCCGCGCCGACGAGTGTGTGTGGCGGTTCCTGCGGTTTCTGTTTCGAAGACGCTTCAGTGCGTCTTCGGTATTCTCCGACGAGCAGGTAGACAATCCAGACCAGAATGGCCACCTGAAGTGACTTTCCGAGGAGTTCCATGCTGCCCAGAATTCCTCGCTCGAAGAAGACGGGTACCTCGATCAGCATGAGACCCATCGAGATCGGGATGATGTGCCATGAATGCAACGCACGCACTCCGGCCAACACCAACGCGAAAGTGAAGATAACGCCGACGGCGACCCCGGGATACCCGCCGAGCACGAAACCCTCGTTGATGTTTCCCTCGGCCAGTGAGACGGACACCCTCGTCATGTCGACAGACGACCCACGGACTTCGATTGCCCACGCGGTCCCGGACTGGAACTTCGCGGTCCCGAGCAACTGTTCCGGCACCATGCTGATGAGCGCATGGTGTGCGACGTCCGACAGGGTGAGCCAAGGCCGTCCGCCCAGGTAGTAGCTGTCCGTCGCAGCCTCGAGAAGATCGAATCTGCGCAAGATGCTGAGGAAGGGCTGCATGGCTGCGGGATAGTTCGCATCGAGCACCTCGGACTGCGCTCGCGCGAGAGCGGATGCCTTGATGGCCTGCAGCCAGCCGAACGCTGCTATTCCCAGAACCGAGATCGCCGCGATCGCGGCGACCTTGCCCCTGGACCATCCGGTGAGCGCGAAACGGACTGCAATCGCGAGCGCGGCGCCCATGATCGGTGTCTTCGATTCGATTGCGACAGTCCACATCAACTCCATGACAGTGAGCGCACCGATAACCGCAACAGTCACCCTGGGATTGGCCGGCCGGTAGAAGACGATCAGCCCGAGGGCGCCGATCACCGCCATCAGCGTCACGAAGCTGAGTATCGGGTTCGGGCTCTGCGTTTGTCCGGCCGAGGCGGTGGAACCTGTTGTATACGACACGACTCGCCCGAGTACACCGATCGCGTAAATGGTCCAGAGTGTAGGAATCAGATTCGCGTCGCCGGCGGAACGGACTGAAACGCGTGCGTCACGGTCACGTCCTGGACGATGCCGGATCCAGACCGCATACGCCACAACGATGATCGCATACACCCACAGCCCGAACACGACGGGTCGCAGGACCATCGCGATCCCGTGGTCGTATCCGATCGTGGCCAGTCGCGGATCGGCGATGCTGTCGCCGAACCGTGGTTGCGGCCGCACCAGTAGAAGGACGATCGGCCGCGCGACGTAGGACAGGCTCCAGTAGGCCGCCTGCGCGATGAGGAAGACGCGTGCGATTCCGTGAACGTATGCAGCGGCGACGACGATCGTCGCCAGTGCTCCTATGACGAGCAATATCTGGAACTCGGGGTTGTTCATAGTTCGCGTTCCGATTCTCGATTGTCAGCCGATTTCATCGACGATCTCTCGGGCACGATCCACATACCGGTGTCTACCCTCCACGATCCGCCGGAAACCCGATTCGGCAATTCTCTCCGCCTGGCCGGGACTGTTCACGCACCATTCCACGATCTCGTTCAACTCGTTCTCGTTCGAAAACAAGAGACATTCCGTGCCCTCCTCGAGGAGTTCCGCATGTTCGCTTGTCCTTTCACCCACGAAGAGTCCGCCGGAGGCGGGCACTTCGAAACTTCTGCAGGTGTGCGTGTCCCGGTTGTCGGAGTTGAGCAGAACGAGGTTCGCCGTCACGGACGCGATCTCCGAGGCGAAATGCTCTCCGTACACCGGACCTGCGACGTCGGCGTGGGTGATCTGCAACTCGGGCACTCGGCGCCAGCCAGGCCCTCGAACGAGCATCTTCCCGCCGTACTTTCGTGCCAACGAGATCAAGCGATCGCGACGATCGGGACGGCAGGCTCCGATGAAGCCGACGATGTATTGCCGGGAGTCGCGCCGCGCCGAGAGGTGGTGCCACGCAGGGTCGTATGCGCTGAGAACGAACTTGACGGCGCGCGCGCCACGTTCGAGTAACTCAGGAACGTTGTGGCGCTTGGTCGTGACGACGAGGTCCCATTGGTTCTCGAGTTCCAGGTAGCCGGGTGACGTGTTGTAGGGGTTCGAGGTGTCGTCGGGGCTGTAGTGAACATGGAACTGGGCCGGGACGCCGAGGAGGCGTCGTTGGTCAAGGAAGACGGCCTTGAATCCGAACACCATGTCGGGTCTGAATTCGGCAGCGATGGCATCGATGCGCGAATGAACGGCTTCGATGCTCCAGGACGCACGCCGGTGAGTAGCCTTCGCATATATCCACGGAGGTGACAGCCGCGTAGGAAGTGACACGGACGTCGAGTCGACAACGACGACGTCGTGTCCCGCCTGCCGGAAGCCGTTGGCGAGCGATCGAGCGTTGCTTCCGACCCAGTCGTCGCCGACATACAGGATCTTCATAGCCGATTCTCCTTGTGAACCAGCGCGACCTCTGTGACGGTGCCGTCGGCATTGCGTTCTTTCCGTTCGCGACCGGCGAGTTGCCGCATCCGGACGACGTACCACAGCGCCACGGAGAACTCGCAGCACAATGTGCCGTAAACGAGGGCCCACACCGATTGGGTCAGTGCAGCAACGAACAACGCAGCGGCTGCGACGCCGGTTCCGACGGTTGCACCGATCAAGACGCCGCTCGTGTCCTGCTTGACGGGTAAGACCGCCGTGGTGACAAATGACGTCAAGGCGGTCGCGGGAAGTATGAGCACCTCGACTCGCAGGAGCGGAATCGCCTCGGAAAAATCGCTTCCGAAGATGAGGTTGATCAGAGTCGGCGCCGCAATCCATACCGCGACAGTCGCAACTCCGGCAGCGCAAAGACATACGATCAGGGCCTGGGTTGCGCGTCGCCAGAACTGGTCGTCGTTGCTGTGGCGGGCCATGCGTGGCAGTAGGGCGAATCCTATTGGGTCGAGCAAGGACTGTATGGCTCGCACCAGCCGATCTCCGGCAGAATACAGGCCGATGGACACCGCATCGAGCACCGAGGAGTACACCGCGGCAGCGCCCTGCCCGTAGCTTGCCACGAGCAAACGTGAGGTGAGGACGGGTGCTCCCATTCGGAGGATGGTCATCACTTTGTGAGGACGACATGGGCGGCCGAACTTCTTGAAAGAGTCCCTCCATGTCAGTGCGACGGTCAGTGTGGACGACACGAGTAAGCAGAGGAGGGCGACAGAGGGATGGGGTAGGCGTGGGAGCAACGACATCAGGAGCACGAGATATGCGACTCGGCCGATGCCCTGATACGCCATCGACGCTCCGAATCGACCTTGCCCTATGAGAACCCAATCTTCGGAGATGGACCAGAAGCCACCGGCGAACAACCCGAGCAGGATCATGTGAACATGGACATCGACGCCGAGGACGAGGCTGGCGAGCAATGTGGCACCTATGGTCCCGAGGATGGCCGCTCGGATCACGAGATAGTTTCCGCGGAGCTGATTGATATCTGCGCTGTGGACCATAGCGGCGAGAAACTGGGTGATTCCGAGATCGACGAGCAGGGATCCGATGAAGTAGGAGGACATTCCGATCGCGAGAAGCCCCAGTCCTTCGGTTCCGAGAACTCGCGCGATCAACGGAAGCGTTACTACCGTGATCACATACTGGCCGTACTTCCCGAAGCTTACGAAAGCGATGTCACGCACGACAGTGACGATGTGGTTTTCTTTGCGATCGTCATGCATGTGCTGCTCGCTTACGTTTCGGCGTGGCAGTCACGGTGTCGAGAAATGATGCTATGTCGCGAGCGGACTCGGCTATGTCGAAATGAGCTGCACGCCGGCGACCCGCTGCCGAGAGGCGTCGACGAAGCTCGCGGTCTCCGATCAGTGTGTTCAGCGCCGTTGTCAGTTGCTCCTGATCACCGCCGTCGACGAGTAGCCCGTTGATCCCGGACTCGACGATCTCGGTTGGGCCGCCGGGGCCCGAGGCGATCACCGCGCAGCCCGCGTTCATCCCCTCAACCACGACCTGACCGAACGGTTCCGGGATGACGGAGCAGTGCACCAGAATGTCGGCCTGCCGCATGTAGGCGTCGGGGTGATCGACGTGTCCCGTAAAGATGACTGGAAGGTCGAGTTCACATGCGAGGCGCTCCAGGCTTTCACGAAAAGCTTCCTCGTCGAAGAATGTCCCTCCGACGAGGTAGACGCACTCAGGTCGAACAGTCGTATCGGCCAGCGCGCGCAGGAATACGTCCTGCCCTTTCCAAGGCGTCAAGCGTCCGACGGCGACGACAACAGTCTCGGATGGGCGACGTTGGCCTACGTGATCGGCGAGACTGCGCGGTTGGATTCCAGGGTAGGCGACGAGCGTTGCCCTGTGCCAGGTGATCAGTGTACTCAACGTCGATCTGCTATTGGCGATGTAACCTCGGCTGAACACCCAGCCGAGTCCGCGAACGACGCTCGAGAGGAGCCCTCCGAAGTACTCGGCGGATATCCTGTCGTGCACCTGCCAGACGAGTGGGATCCTTGTGCGTCGCGCAGCGACAGCGCCGATGACCAGTGCCTTGGTGCTTTCTGCGACAAGAACTGTCGCCCCTGTCGCCCTCGCGGTTGCACCGGCCGACCATCCGATCTTGGCGAGTCCGATGAATCCCACGATCAGTCGGCGCAGGCTCCTGCTTCGGACAGTCATGGCACGACTATCGAAAGTGCTTGGCAAAACGATGGTTTCCACACCTGCCTCGCGCATGCGATCGACAATCGGCCCGCCCTGCGCACAGACCACCGCGACATCGATTCCCCGACTCCTGGAGTCACCTGGCCTATTGTCGCGCAGAGCGATTGCCAATCGAAGTGTTGCCAACTCTGCACCAGAGGGTGCGGCTGTGTGTGTGATGAAGAGGGCCTTCGTCATGAGACCAGTTCCTCGTACATCGAGATGTGCTGCTGCGAGGCGGCGTCCCAGGAGAACGTTTCGGCGTGAGCACGGCACTGCTCGGGCCCGGGAACTTGTCCGTCCAGAGCACGGACGATCCGGTCTCCGAGCAAATCGGCGTCGCCGGTGGGAACGATCAAGGAAGGGTCGAGTTCCTGCACGGAGTCCGGTAATCCGCCGCACTCGGTCACGATCGGGGCGCGCCCGGCGGCCAGGGATTCGAGCGCGATAAGCCCGAACCCTTCCAGTGCGACGGATGGGACGATGGTCAGCGCTGCCTGTCCGTACAACTGAGCCAGTCGTCCGTCGGTGGCGTTGCCCTCGAACGTGATCGAGTCCCGGTAGCCAGCCTCGGCAGCTTGGACCCGGAGGGCCGATTCTTCGGTACCAGTACCGACTATCACGAGTCGGGCGTCGGGATGAGCAGCGATGACTGCTCGCCATGACCGGAGCAGAACATGGATACCCATCCTCCTCTCGAGGCGTCGAACACAGAGGATGGTGCATGACGCCGAGGGAGAGTCCGATGGGCGAAAGCGGTCGAGATCGACACCAGGAGGAATAACCCTGATCTTGCCTTCTGGAACCTGGTAGCTGTCGACGAGCAGATTTCGGAAGTGCTTGGACAGTACGACGAAGCGATCTGCGCCGGCGTAGCGGAGCCGTTCGATCCAGTACTTCGACCGCGCAACCATCTCACTGGCCCCCACCATGCGACTTTCGGCTGCCCAGGGCCCGTGAAAGTGCACAACCAGGGGATGTTTGCCATGCGCGCCGATCGCCGAGCGTCCATAGAGGCAGAAATGGCGGTCGATGACCGCGTCCGGCGGTAGAGCGCTGGTGTCGCGGAAGGCCGTGTATGCGCGGCTCAACGTCGATGCACCGACCGGGCCCCACGAACGCCCGCCCCGCTCGGGCTTACCGAACGCTGCAGCGGAAACGTCGACGCCCGGGAGTTGATTCAGTGTGGAAAACAAGTCGGTGAAGTATCGGTTCAATCCGCCAGGTCCCGACGTGAACCACTCCGCCCCCGTCATATGGAGTCGAAGAGACCGAGTGTTGTCGAGTTGTGGACTACTCACCGTAAAGTTCATGTCGCGCCGGCTGTCGTTGCTATTGCGCTGTCACGCCGGCCCATTCGGTACCGGACAATTAAACTCTACATTGCTGCACACGGACGCGCGATGTCGTTGCGAGACTTTCGCAATGCCCGTTCACGTCGATGTCTCGAGCCGTGCGGCGTGATAGAATTTGAGGCAGTCCTGTCGCCAGGAAGCATTGGTGCACAAAGAGGATCATGATCGTCGCTCGCGTCGAGGGTTTGGTGGGAGAATAGCGATGGCTGCTGCCACGGTTTCCGTCTGCGTTCCGGCATATAACGCCGCCAACACTCTCGAAGAGACGTTGCGATCGATCCTCGACCAGGATGTCGAAATCGATCTGGTCGTTCTCGACAATTCGAGCGAGGACGCCACTCAATCGATCGCGCACTCGTTCAGTGACTCACGGGTGCGAGTCTTTCGCAACGACGTCGTTCTGCCGATCGGCGCCAACTGGAACAGGGTAGTGGGATTCTCGACCGGGCGACTGGTGAAAGTCGTCTGTGCAGATGATGTCCTGATGCCGGGATCGCTCGAGATGCAGATGCGTGTAATGGCTGATCCTGCAATAACTCTCAGCTCCGCGAAGTTCGACGTGATCGACGAGGACGGGGTGCTGCGGGAGTCACGACTGGGGATTCCCGGCTTGGAGGGACTTCATGCTCCGCGCACTCTGATGAGGACAATTGTCCGACGAGGGCCGGCCGACTTCGGGCCAACGGCGGCCGCGATGTTCAGGCGAGAGCATTTCGATCGTGTGGGGGGATTTCGCGGTGATCTCGTTTTCCCCATGGACGTGGATCTGTTCGCGCGAGTGACAGCCTTCGGGATGTTCTTCGGTATGCCCGAGCGCGTGGCTGCGTGGCGGGACTCCACGTTCAACATGTGCAGTCAAACATCGACAGTCAGCAAGTTGTCGGACATGCTTCGCTTCCATCACCGAATTGCTCGTGATTACCCCGAGTTCATCTGTCGCGCAGATGTTCTCGCGGGTGACGTGCGACTGATGAGGGCGGCGGTCGAGCGGCTCACCGTGCGATCCCGCACCGTTCTGTCGCGAAGGACCCGGTTGCAAGTCGACTGCTGAGTCGGCCGTGGGTGCCGACTATCCGGCGGAATTGCGTATCCGGCGGAATTGCGCCACCGCACATCTGTAGCTGATTACTTTCCTCCGAGTCTGACTACCGCCACTACCGTCAGTAGTAGCACCTTGACATCGAACCACATGCTCCAATTCTCGATGTAGTAGTTGTCGAAGCGGGTGCGATTTCCGATCGACGTGTCGCCGCGTAGACCGTTGACCGCGGCCCATCCCGTTATTCCCGTCGGCACGCGATGGCGCGCTTCATAGTTCGGAACCGTGGTCCGGAACTTGTCGACGAAGTGGGGGCGTTCAGGCCTCGGGCCGACGAGTGTCATGTCTCCCCGAATGACATTCCACAGCTGAGGCAATTCGTCGAGCGAAGTCGCCCGTAGGATCCGACCGAGGCGCCCGATCCTGGCGTCATGTGCAATGCACCAGTGAGTAGCGGATTCGTGGTCGCTTGCTGGGTTCATCGTTCGGAACTTGAGAAGTTCGTATACCCGGTCGTCCAAGCCGACTCGCTTCTGTCTGAACAAAACCGGTGCTGATCGGTCCGAAAGATACACCGCGACAGCGATCGCAAGGAGAGTCGGGGCCAACGCTACAAGCATTGCCGCGCTGAGGACTCGGTCCATCCATAACTTCACCCGCCACAGGAACGATCGGTGTGCCGCTCGGCGAAACTTCTTCAATGGGACGGCACCGATACGTTCCATGTCGCTGGTGACCGCAGTCATCTCCCACAGTCGGGGAACAACGAAGATCTCGCAGTCGATGCGGTCGCATTCACGCAACGCGTGGATGACCGCGCCATCGACGGCGTGGGGAAAGGCGAGTACCGCTGTGTCGATGTGGTGAGTCGTGAGGTACTCGCACAGGTTACCTCGCAGCGGGGTGATCGGTACGTTCCCATTGTGCGCGGTCTCGGCGTGTAAGGAGTCGTCGAGAAGTCCGATCAACTGCAGTCCACACGAGGGCTCCGCGACAATGCTGTCCGCCAGTATCTTCGCGACCGGACCTCCGCCGATGATCACCGTTCGACGACCGCCGAGGAGCTTCCGTCTGAAGAAACGTTCGACCGCATAGGTAACGTTGCGGGACAGTACGACGGCCACGAGGGTCACTGCTGCCAGCTTCACCGTGCCCACCAATGTGCCGTTCGGGGTCAAGATCACCGCGGTACCCATTGCCGCCAGCGTGCTCGCGAGTGCAAGTCGGGGCAGGGTGTCGAGTAGCGAGAGCGTCAGGTGGGGTCGGTACGCACCTGTGAGCGCCAGGATCGCGACGATTATCGCTGCGGACTCCGCGGGGCGATCGATCCGTGTCACTGAACACACGACCGACAGCACGATGAAGTCCACAGCGAGCGGGAGCAGGTAGGTCCGTGCACGCTTTCTCGACAGGGGCCGGCTGGGAGCCTGCAGTGAATCCGGAACGATGTCTGCGGAGTGGCGGACCGCGCGTGTCAGGGGAGGTCGTGGATACAAGGGTCCGATTCGCAATATCCGACGGGTGCTGGTGGTCATGGCTGTACTTCATCTCGGTTGCTGGCGGCTGAACGCGAATCGAGCCGGCCGTCTCGGGTTGTCGGCGTGTCCGCGTAGGTCTCACGGTGTCTCGACGCCACGCGTTCCCGACTCCGCGTGCGGATGAGCGCTGGAGCGGGAACGCATCGCGTCTCAGATGGAAGGACCCATCGTCCGGAGAGTTCCGGATAGCGCTGCGATACTTCGGGAAGCAAATCCGGCAGCGTGAGCACAACCTTGTCCGGCTGAGCGCGAAGTAGTCGCTCAGGCGAGATGATCGGTACATCGGTGCCGGGCATTCGCCGCCCTTGTTTGGCGGTGGATGCATCGGCGACGGCCGCGACAAGGCGCCGGTCGACGCCCGCGTGGGCGAACAGTGGTACGGCCCGAGATGCGGCGCCGTAGGCAAACACTCGACAATGCCGCCGTGCCATCGCTGTCAGCCAGTCGCGGAAGGCGGTCGCATCCGTGTCCGCGGCGAGTTGTAAGGATTGCACAGTGACAGGGTTCGTGACTCCGGTCATGTGCTCATCGGCAAGTATGCGATGGACACGGGGTGTCGGTGGTGCGCACGGCGAACGGCGCGCGGCCGCCAGGACCGTGCCGCCATAAAGGTCGAATACCCATGCCTGTGTGAGGTGAAGTCCTGCGTCGGCCAGCAACCGGCGGAGTGAGGTCAAGGAATAGTATGCGAAGTGGCCGTGCCGTAGTGCCGTCCACTGCTGATGCTTCACAATCGCAGTAAGGGAATGAAATTGGATGAGCACGATGCCGTCGGCGTCGAGTGCCGCTGCTCGCCCGGCGAAGGCCGCCCGCTGGTCAGGTTCGTGCATGATCCCGAAGCAATCGATCACCACAGAGGCCGTGTGCCGGTCCGTCGCGACACGGAACCCCCGCGCGGTGAGCAGCGGCAACCATGTTCCGCCGTGTGGACTGCCGAACTCGGTGACCGTGTCGCCCGGGAGGTACCCGGCATCGGCGACGGCACGAACAGCTGTGCATGCTTGCTTTCTCAAAGCCTCTGGTTCGACGCCACGTGGCTCCTCCGGCACCGTGTCGTCGTCGACGAGCTGAGCCAGACCGCACTCTCGACACAACGCCATTGTCAGGCGATGCGCCGATTCGGCCGGGGTGACCGGACTACCGGCCGGAGGGAAGAAGTCGGCCGCGGGCATCGAACCGAGATCGAGTACTCGATCGAACACGGCGACACCACAGCCCCGACAGGCCATCATGTCGGAACCTCGGTGCGATGGAATCGGTGACCGACCCGGCCCTTGTGCGCAAGAATTGCAGCGTGCACATTGAAACCACCGAATTGACGGACGTCCGGGTATTCCGGCCCCTGCCCTATCGCGACGACAGAGGTCTCTTCACTCGCACGTTCGAAGCCGGCCAGTTCGATGAACATGTGGGAGCGACCGGAATCCTGGCCGCCGACTTCCTGCAGGATTCGCAGTCCCGGTCGTGGCGCGGCGTGGTACGGGGCATGCACGGACGCGCGAATCCCGGTGAGGCGAAACTGGTCCGGTGTGCTCATGGCGCAATTTACGATGTCCTGGTCGATATTCGCAGGGCGTCGCCGACGTTCGGTGAGAAGCAGGCATTCAGGCTTGATGATGTGGACTTCGCACATCTCTATGTTCCGCCGGGGTTCCTGCACGGATTCCAGGCACTCACGGAGGTCGCGGATGTGTGCTATCGAATCAATCTCGAGCACGATCCGACGGCTGACATCGCGGTCGCCCACGACGACCCGTCCCTCGCGATATCGTGGCCGCTTCCGGTATCGCTGATCAGTGAACGTGACGCCACGGCGGGGAGTTGGACGGCGTTGCTCGAACGGTTGTGATCGTTCCTGACAGTTCCTGTCATTCATGGCCTGCTCCAACTCGCTGGAACCGCAGGGACTCATCGAGTACACCGGCGCGCTCGAGTTGCTGAAGATGGGCGAGTCGGGTGAAGCGCTGCGTGAAGAGCACGTCCGTGAGGCCCCAGCGGGTACACCGGTCGTACAATTCGGCCGCTCCGTCGACGATGCTCCATCGCGGCACGAAATCCTCGAATGCCGTGCGGATGGCAGAGAAGTCGACGCGGTAGGACCGCGGGTCCGAGCCTGTTTCTCCCGTAATGAGGACCTGTGAGTCGGGGACCGCCGCGGCGGCGGCCTCGGCGATTTGTGCCACAGTCACATTGTTGGTCTCGGTACCGACGTTGTAGGCGACGCAGTGGATCCGATCGACCGGCGCGGTGAGTGCACACGCGAACGCGGTGGCGATGTCTTGGGCATGTACCAGCGGACGCCATGGCGTGCCGTCCGACAAGACTCGCACTGTGCCCGTCAGCATCGCGGTGCCGACCAGGTTGTTGAGGACGATGTCGGCACGCAGCCGGGGGGAGAATCCGAAGGCGGTCGCGTTGCGCAGGAAAACCGGTGAGAACCCGGAGTCGGCGAGTGCGGCTACGTCTTCCTCGACGAGCACCTTGCTCTCGGCGTATGGCGTGAGCGGACGCAGTGGTGCGGACTCCGTCACCAACTCGTTACCGGCCGAACCGTATACGGAGCATGTCGAGGCATACAGAAATCGCCGGACACCGGCTTGCTTCGCCAGGCGAGCCAGCCGGACGGACGCGCGATGATTGATTTCATACGTGATGTCCGGTGCGAGAGACCCCAGAGGGTCGTTCGACAGCGCAGCGAGGTGAATCACGGCATCGAAGCCGCCCAGATGCTGCTCAGTCACGTCCCGCAGGTCAATATCGAAAGAGGGAGGGTCGACGGGTGCAGGACCGAGTACGCATCCGGCGAAGAGCCCGGAATCGAGACCCACGACGTCGTGCCCACGCGTTTGCAATACCGGAACCATGACCGAACCCAGGTATCCCTGGTGGCCGGTAAGGAGCACTCGCATGTCAGGTCCTTCCGAATCGGATGGTCGCCTTTTCGAGGACGAACGCCTCCGCGTGCGGTTGTCTGCTCTGCACACCCCTCAGCCGCGACAGCCCGAGAAAGGAGTCTTCGTCGAACCAGTCGTGGGTGGTTTGGGAGGGGTAGTGCTTCAGCAGTATCCGCGCCTTTTCCGTCGCAACAGCGCGGGTGAGCGGGTGGTAGATCGACGGCCGAGGTGTGTCGTTCTCCCACTTGAGGATCTCGTACCCCAGGATCAGGTGGTCACGGAATACCGTCGGAACCAGCTCCGCCAGCATTCGGTGATCCTGGTGTGCGTCGGCTCGTTGCGGAGCGAACACCACGTCAGGATGGCAATCGCGCCCGAAGGCCTCGACTGCCTTCTTGATCGGCTCCCAATATGCCGGTGCGTACCCGTCCGGAACGTCGAGAACCGTGAGCTCGAGGTCTGCGGCGGGACACAATGCCGCCAACGCATGACGCTCCTCTATCTCGCGTCGGGCGTCGGCGCCTGCCAGCACGAGCGCCCGGACGCGAAGACCGGGAGTGCTGGCAGCAAGTGTGAGAAGGGTACCTCCGAGCCCGATCGCAACGTCGTCACAGTGCGCACCGAGCACCGCCACTTCGCGGAGCCCCGGTGTGTTGAGGCTGATCATCACGCGCTGTGTGCGGGCTGCGACGGCTCCCACACCATCCACGGATGGATGCCTTGCGAGTAGTTCGAATCGAGTTCGGCGCGTTCCTTGAAAGTGTCCGCCGGCTTCCAGAACCCCTCATGGCGGTACCCGAACAAACGGCCTTCACCGGCAAGACGTTCACACACATCGGCCACGAGATCGCCGCCAGGGGGAAGGAGATCGAAGATCTCCCGACTGAGGACGAAGTATCCGCCGTTCTCCCAGATGGGCAGCCGGCTGACTGGGATGATCTCCTTGACCTCGCCGTTCTCGGCCACGTTGACGCAGTGGAACGACGACTGCGGCGTGACGACGAGCATGGATGCGGCCGCGCCCGACTCGTGGAACTTTGTGATGACATCGTCGAGGGGGGCGTCGGTGAGCACGTCTGCATAGTTCGCGAGAAAGTACTCGTCTTCGCCGAGGTGCTGTCGAACGCGTCGCAGACGCTCGCCGATCGCAGACTCCAGACCGGTATCGACGAACGTGATCGACCAGTCGCTGATGTCGGAATTCAGCAGCTCGATCTTGCTCGCACGCAAAACGAAGTCGTTGGATTCCGCTTCGCGGTAGTCGAGGAAGTAGTCTTTGATTGCCTCCGCCCCGTACCCGAGGCAGAGAATGAACTCTGTATGGCCGAAATGAGCGTAGTAGTGCATTACATGCCATAGCAGCGGACGTGGTCCGACCATCTGCATAGGTTTCGGGATCACGTCGTTGTGGTCGTTGCGCATGCGTAGGCCGTATCCGCCGCAGAACAGGACAACTTTCATGTCGTGAGCCTCCTTGCCACGCTGTCGGGTTGGAATGTCGCTCTGTGCAGGGAGGGGAGTGGATACACGAGCTCTCCGCCCCACTCGCTGATGTAGCGCAGTTGTTCGGTCAGCTCCGCCTCGAGATTCCAGGGCAGGGCGAGGACGACGTCCGGCCGATCTTTCTCGATCTGTCGGGGATCGAGAATCGGGATCCGGGTGCCCGGCGTGTACCGGCCGTGCTTGTACGGATTGCGGTCGACCGTGTATTCGAGTAGATCGGGGCGAATTCCGCAGTAGTTCAACAGGGTGTTTCCCTTGCCCGGAGCGCCGTAGCCGACGACGGTCCTGTTCTGGGCCCGGCAGTCGAGAAGGAACCCGAGCAATTCTTGTCGAGCAACTCGCGCCTGTATTTCGAGTCGGGTGTATCCGTCGACATTGTGCAGTCCGGCGTCGTCCTCCTGTTTCAACACCTCGGTAACGCGCGGGGTGGGCACTGCGCCGGCGGTGTCGGGACGTGCCCAGATCCGGATCGAGCCGCCGTGTGTCTCCAGAAGTTCCACATCGACGACCGAGAGGCCCGCCGTGGCAAGCGCACGCATGGCCGAGAGGAGTGTGTAGTACTGAAAGTGCTCGTGATAGACCGTGTCGAATTGCGCGTGGACGATCAGATTGAGGGCGTGGTGCACCTCGATACTCAGCCGGCCGTCGTCGGCGACGAGGGTACGCAGCGCGCGAGTGAACCCGCGGAGGTCGGGGATGTGCGCATACACGTTGTTCGCGACCACGAGGTCGGCCGGACCGTGCTCGGCGCGGACGTCGGCGGCGAGTTCCTCGTCGAGAAATGCCGTGAGAGTGGGAACACCTCGTTCACGTGCGGCCGCGCCGACGTTGTGCGACGGTTCGATTCCGACGCAGCGGATCCCGGCGTCGACCGCGTGCTGCAGCAGATAACCGTCATTACTCGCCACCTCGACGATCAACGATCTCGCGTCGAGGCCGAGTCGCGACACGGAGGAGCGGACGAACTGCCGTGCGTGCTCCACCCATGAATCCGAGTAGGAGGAGTAGTAGGCATAGTCGGTGAAGGTGTCCTCCGGAGAAATCAGGGCCGGAACCTGAAGCAGGAGGCATTCCTCGCAGATGCGCAGGTGCAGCGGATAGTTCGTCTCGGGGGCGTCCAGACCCTGCTCGGTCAAGAAGAGCTCGCACGGCGGCGTCGCCCCCAGATCCAGGACGCTTCGCAAGCGATCGGAATCGCACAGTCGGCAGCGCACGGGCAGTCTCCCCTCGTCACCGAGATCTGGAGGTCGCTCTGTGTGTTAGTTGCGTCACACCCAAGGTCTCGATCCGTCCAATAAACCACACTCGAGGTCGTCTTGCAAGGGTCAAAACCAACTTTGAGTATGTTAAATTCCCAAATAAAGGATCGCTGCCCTTTTATTGGACAACTCGTAAGGACTCGGTCAAATGGGTGAATCCTTAGACGTGGAGGTTTTCGCGACTAAGGACGCAGACCGCGGATACCGGACGAGGTATGGTGATATCTCGTCCCCCAAATTAAAGGCGGGCGAGCAACAATTGCCATTGAAAGCCCAATGTGCCGATGACATCGGAGGGTGCCCGATGCCGTTCGTCATAGTCGAACGCGAAGAGACACTGGTCGCCGGACTGGCCGTCCGCAGTCCGAAGAGGGCGCTGGGAAAAGCGCGCGACAAGGATCTCGAAAAGACGTGGTCCACCCTTCTCGCGCAGAACGTGGACAGGCCGTTGGCCTCTGCCTATGTCGACCATGCTCCCGAGATCAATTCGTATTACACGCAAATCGTGGGCTACGAGTGCTCTTCGATCGATCAGGTCGGACGCGGGCATCTGGTGTCGCGGATTCCTGCGGGAACGTATGCGAAGTTCTCCTCGGTCGGAACCTTCCCCGACCTCTTCGACGCGCTCTGGGGGCAGATTCGTGATGCGGAGGAATCGCAGCAGATTCAACGCTCCTACACCGGTGACTTCGAGTTCTACCCGCACGCCTTCGGGATCGATTTGTATGTGGCAATAGTGCCACCCGCCACGAGGTAGGGGCCACAATGAGTTTCGAGATCGTCAAGCGTGAGTCCGCCGACTTCGGTGGGCTTGTTCTGCCGCGCACGGAACTCAGTTCGTCGGCGCACTCGACCGACCTGATGAAGTTCACCCGTGAGCGCATCCAGCAACGAGGCACCGAGGAGCTGATCACCGTCTACGTTGCGGTCCCGGATCTGGGTTGGACCGCTGTGATCGGGTATCGGTGTATCGACCTCGGTCATCTCGAGATCGGTGACGTGCTGGTGCGCGTCCCGGCCGGCTTTTTTGCCAAATTCACACCTGACGGGCGGTCGTCCGACCCGATCGAAGACGTGTGGATTCAGGCCGAGCTGGCTGAGAAGGAAGGGCGCATCGAGCGCGCCTATGCGGAGGAGGTCGAGGTCTTCCGCGCACCGAGCAGCGTCGAGCTGTTCATTTCCCTCAACTAATTGCAGGTCGACAATTACCGACCTGAAGTTTGTTTTTGGGCCCATTTATGGCATCACAGGTGACAAATCTGGTGTAAACGCGGAAAATGGGTAGCCGCGGGGCTGTGACCGGGTTCGTGTGTCCAGTTCTTGGGGTCTTTACGTAACCCGTGAGTCCCCGGAATTGCCGCACCGACTCCGATGGGAAAGCCAATGCCAGTTGAACAGCTGTCGCGTCCGCAGATCGATACACGGTCGCCCGATACCATACTCGATCGAACTCTGAGTGTGTGGGATCCGCGGGCGGAGTGTCGCTTCGTCATCGCTCGGCCGTCCGACGAGCCGGCGCTCTGGGAAGAGTATCTCGAGGGAGCGGTCGCGGGCTATCGCAAGTACGGCGCCGAGAAGGCGCTCGAGTACCGCCGGATTCAGGCCGGCGACACCACCGCGCTGTTCTTCGTTGCCATCGATCCGAACGGTTCGGTCGCAGCCGGCGTCCGCGCCCAGGGTCCGTATCTTGTCGCTGATCAGGCCCATGCGATCACGGAATGGGGAACCGATCCCGGAGCTCCCGCCGTCCGCCGGATGATCGAGGACCGGCTGCCGTTCGGTGTCGTGGAGGCGAAGGGGGCGTGGGTGGCGGACACGGCCGCCCGGCGGGGTGAACTCGTCGGCGCACTGGGCCGTTTCGCCACCTACTCGATGGATCTGCTCGGCGTCCAGTTCATGCTCGCGACCGCCGCATCCCACGTCCTGGACACGTGGCGGACCACCGGTGGGGTGGTGGCCGACCACATTGCTCCGGTGCCCTATCCGGATGACCGCTACGAGACGCGGCTGATGTGGTGGGATCGGAGTAGGCGCAGGGGCCGCGCCGAATCCATGCAGCTGGCCCAGCTGTTACTCACGACGTCCCGACCGACGCCGTCGGCAGGCATCGCGACGGGGACGGGAGGAAACGTCGTCCGGTCGATGCGGAGCGTCTCGTGAACGAAACCCGCGGTGACTACACCGCCCTGCTGCTCGACGAGGACCACTCCGGGGACGCGGCGGTACTGGACCGTCTCCGCCGCGACCCCGCGGTGGTCTTCGTCGATCGGCTCGACCAACAGTTCGACAGCCTCCGTTCCCTCGTGCCCGCGCCGGAACCCGGCGTGTTGGACGAAGCTCCGGTGTGGGCGTACTACTCGTGGCGACGGACCGTGGTGCGTCTCCTCGGCCCCGCATCGTTCCGGCTGCTGCGGCTGGACCGGAATCGGACCAAGATCACCGCGCAGGAGCAGGAACGCCTCAGGGATGTGACCGTGGGGATCGTCGGTCTGAGCGTCGGTCACGCGGTCGCGGTGGCCCTCACGCTGGAAGGTGCGTGCGGCGGCCTGCGGCTCGCGGACTTCGACACCCTCGAACTGTCCAACCTGAACCGGGTTCCCGGCACCGTTCTGGACCTCGGCGTGAACAAAGCCGTGGTGGCCGCCCGCCGTATCGCGGAGATCGACCCCTACGTCACTGTGACGTTGTGGGAGGGCGGTCTCGACGTCGAGTCGGTGGCCGAATTCCTGGACGGCACCGACGTGGTGATCGACGAATGCGACTCCCTCGACGTCAAGGTGTCCCTGCGACGGGAGGCCAGGCGGAGGGGATTGCCGGTGCTGATGGCGACCAGTGACCGGGGTCTGCTGGACGTCGAGCGATTCGACCTCGAACCCGATCGACCCGTCTTTCACGGAGTGATCGGTGACGTCGACGTGGAGTCGCTGGCGGGGCTCGGCTCGCGGGACAAGATTCCGCTCGTACTTCGCATTCTCGACGCGGGACAGCTGTCGGCGACGATGGCGGCGTCGTTGGTGGAGGTGGACGAAACCATCTCCACGTGGCCTCAGCTCGGGGGCGAGGTGCTGCTCGGCGGCGCGGAGGTCGCGGCGGCGGTGCGGCGCATCGGGCTCGGACAGCCACTCGCGTCGGGTCGGTGCCGTATGGATCTGGATCAGCATCTCGATGCCCTCACCGATCCGCCGAGACCGCACGATCTGCCGGAGCGTGCACCGGATCGTGCGGCGGCCGCAGCGGTGCCGCACGACGCCGTCGACGCCGTCGTGCATGCCGCGTCCCGTGCGCCCTCCGGCGGCAACGTCCAGCCGTGGACGATCGCGGCGGACGACGCGGGGCTGACCATCTCCGTGGCCCCGGAGCACACGACGGCCATGGACGTCGGGTACCGCGGCAGTTGTGTCGCGGTCGGCGCCGCACTGCACAACGCCCGGATCGCCGCGTCCGCCGCCGGACTGCTCGGTGCCGTGACGGTCCACGACGGCGATCCGGGACTTCCCGTCGCCACGATGACGTTCGGCAGCGGGAACGACCGGGAACTCACCGACCGCTACGAGCACATGCTCGACCGGACCACCAACCGCAGGCCGGGCGTGCCCCGGCCGTTGGACGACACGCAGGCGGGACTTCTCGCGGAGGCGGCATCGCGCGAGGGCGCACGCCTCTGCCTGGTGACCGACCGGGACGGCATCGCGACGATCGGCGCGATTCTCGCGGAGTCGGACCGCATCCGATTCCTCACACCAACCCTGCACCGCGAGATGATCGGGGAGTTGCGGTGGCCGCCGCTGGATTCGGTCGAGACCGGCATCGACGTTCGCGCACTGGAACTCGATTCGGCGGAACTGTCGACCCTCGCGCTGCTGCGGAGACCCGACGTCATGGAACGACTCGGCGCACAGGACGCGGGACGCGCGCTGGGCAAGTCCACCGCGGACCGCGTCGCGTCGAGTTCGGCTGTCGCGGTCGTCGCGATTCCGGGCAGCACCCCTCGAGACTACGTGCGCGGAGGTGAGGCGACCGAGAGTGTGTGGATTCACGCCCAGGCGCTCGGGCTCGCCGTCCAGCCGATTTCACCGGTGTTTCTCTACGGTGTGGAAAGTGCGGAACTCGAACAACTCTCACCACGGTATGCGGCACCATTGGAGAGGCTGCGGGAGGAGCTGTTCGACGTCGTCGGAGCAAAGGCAGGTGAAGCGCTCGCCATGGTGTTACGGCTCAGCCATGCGCCGGGCCCGTCGGTTCGGAGCGAGCGCCTCGCCGACCGGGTTCGCAGGCGGATATCGTAAGGACAGGAGGGCCAGTGACCACCGAGAAGCAAACGGAAAAGCTCGAGACCCTGGTGACAACCGTGGCGTCCCGGCTCACGCCTGTCGATGCGGTCTCGTTCAAGCCCGTGGCCACCCGCGTGTTGCAGGATCTCGTGGAGCACTTCGAGGTCGACACCAGCTTCCTCCGGTTCACCGACCACGAGATCGCGGCGACGGTCCTGGTCGCGGAGTACCCGCTCCGCCCCTTTATCCCCGACCCCGACCCGCTCGGCGTCGTCTATTTCAAGGACGCCGACTCGACGTTCGCCCAGATCGAGCACCAGAAGGAAGTGGCCATCTTCCGGCCGGAGGTGTCCGGTCCGGATTACAACGAGCGGGTCCGCGAGGCGTCCGGAGTGCCGCAGGTGTCGCTCGCGGCCGTTCCGCTGTTGTCCGGTGACACGACGACGGGCACGCTCGGATTCATCAAGTTCGGCGACCGCGACTGGACGCCGCCGGAGGTCGACGTCCTCAAGGCGATCGCCGCCCTGCTCGCCCAGGTCCAGGCGCGCATCGTCGTCGAGGAGCAGTTGCGCTACTCGGCCGACCACGATTCCCTCACCGGACTCAGCAACCGGCGCGCGCTCTACCACCACCTGGACACTCGCCTCGCCGAGTCCGAACCCGGGCCGGTCGCGATCCTGTTCCTCGACCTGGACCGGTTGAAGCCTCTCAACGATTTTTTCGGTCACGGAGCCGGTGACGGGTTCATCTCGACTATCGCGGACCGGCTCAGATCGACCAGCGAGACCGACGACCTCGTCTCCAGGCTGGGCGGCGACGAATTCGTGCTCGTACTCGGCGGATCGGTGGGCCTGGAGGAGGCGGAGGTCCGGGCGCAGCACATCCGCGACGTGGTGACCGAACGAGTGCGTCTCGGCCGCGAGGTGGTCAGCCGCAGTGTCAGTATCGGCGTCGCGGTCGGAATTCCGGGCAAGGCCACCACCAGTTCGCTCCTCAGCCAGGCCGACCAGGCCGTCATGGTCGCGAAGACCAAGGGCGGTAACGCGATCAGCGTTTTCACGGACGAGATGCAGGAGGAGAGCGAGAAACGCAACATGATCGAGCTCAGCCTGCGTGCGGCCATCGCGGACGAGTCGCTGTTCCTCGAGTACCAGCCCGAGGTAGACCTGCGGACCGGCCGGATCATCGGGGTGGAGGCCCTGGTGCGGTGGAATCACCCGCTACTCGGGTTACTGCAGCCGGCGTCGTTCATCGACGTCGCCGAGGCGACGAATGTGGCGGGCGAGCTCGGGCGATGGGTCATCCGGAAGGCCTGCCGACAGTGGGCCGACTGGCGGTCGCAGGTTCCCGAACTGGACCTGGATCTTCGCGTCAACGTCTCGCCGGGGCAGTTGGCCGGACTGGATTTTCTCGACGTCGTCGCGAGCGCGCTGACGGAGTTCGACCTTCGGAAGGGCGCGCTGTGCCTGGAGATCACCGAGAACGCAGTGCTCAGTGATCTGACCTGGACGCGTGAAGCGCTCGAAGGACTGCACGCGATGGACGTGGAGGTCGCGATCGACGACTTCGGCACCGGGTTCAGCTCCCTGAGCCACCTCAAGGCGCTGCCGGTGGGGACGCTGAAGATCGACAAGGGTTTCGTGATGAACCTGGACACCAACCCCGAGGATCGGGCGATCGTGAAGTCCATCATCGGTCTCGCCGAATCGTTCGGCCTGGAATTGGTCGCGGAGGGCGTCGAGAACGTCGAGTCGGCCCGGCAACTCGTCGAGATGGGATGCCATCGGGCTCAGGGCTTCCTGTTCAGCCGCCCGGTCTCGGCGGAGAAGATCGGCAAGTTGCTGGTGGCCGGAGCCATTGAGGTCGGGCTGTAGCTCGCCTCCCTTGCACGGCGCGGCAGCGAGTTGTCAGAGGAAGCGCTCGCACCGGATTTGCTACTTCATCGCGTCGCAAAGACAACGTTACAGGCTCGGGGTATGTTTATACCCACACCGCAGTACCTCTTGTCTTGAAATGCCGTTGTGCGGTAACTTCTCGAAGGGTTTGCTGGAGAGTCGCTGAGGGTAGCTGTCGACGCGGCAAGGTGGGACTGTCGGAGACTGGAGCAGGGGGATCGATGTCTGGTGGTTCTGTCGGGTCGATACCCGAGTCCCGGATCGGGTGCGACGTGATGACGGTCGGGCACGTGAGAAATAGCGTCGAGCGATTCGGCGACCGTTATCTGACGAGAATCTTCACACCCCACGAACTGGAAACCTGCAAGGGACCTGCGCGGGCCCAACGGCTGGCCGCCCGGTTCGCGGCCAAGGAAGCCGTGGTCAAGGTGTTGCGACCCGGGGACGTTGCCTTGCCGTGGCAGTCCATCGAGATCCGGCGCGAGAGCTGGGGCGGATGCGGAGTGCACCTGTCCGGCAACGCGTCGGCCCTCGCCGAGCGGCAGGGGCTCGGCGGATTCCACGTCTCGATCTCGCACGAGGCCGACGTCGCGATCGCCATGGTCACCGCGTCCCGGCTCGGCACACCACCCCATCACCAAGGAGAACGCCACCCATGAGCGAGCAGGCCATCCGCAAGGTTCTCGGCGACCACGCCCGGTTGTCCATCGATGCCGCGAGCATCGCCGTCGGCGCCGATCTCTACGAACTGGGTTTGACGTCGCACGCGAGCGTCAATGTCATGCTGGCGCTGGAGGATTCGTTCGACATCGAATTCCCTGACGAGCTGCTGCGCAAGAGCACGTTCGCGAGTGTGGATTCCATTCGGGGCGCACTCGTCGAACTCGGAGTGGCATGAGCATCGCCCTCGCGAGCGACACCGGGATCGAGTCCGCGCAGTCGTGGGGACCGGCGGCGCGAGCCGAGAGGGTCGTGGCCGAGGTGGCCGCGCGCTGGGCCGTCGACGTCGATAGGGACGCGCGTTTTCCGCAGGAAGCGATCGACGCGCTCCGGGACCAGCGGTTGCTCTCGTGTGCCGTGCCCCCGGAACTGGGTGGCGAAGGCGCGACGCTTCGCGAACTGTGCACGATCGCCCGGACACTCGGGCGCCACTGCGCCGCGACGGCGATGGTGTTCGCGATGCACCAGACCCAGATCCTCTCGCTCGTACGACATCCGGGTGGCGACGGCGTCTCCGCCTTCCTGCGTGACGCGGTCGCCGGTCAGTATCTGCTGGCATCGGCGACGACGGAACTGGGCATCGGGGGCGACGTCCGGCGCAGCACGTGCGCGGTGGAGCAGTCCGGCGGGGTGGTGTCGCTGGTCAAGAACGCCCCCGTGATCTCCTACGGCGAGTACGCCGACGCGATACTCGCGACCGCGCGGCGTACCCCCGACAGCCCGCCGAGCGACCAGGTGCTCGTCATCTGCCGGCGTGCCGACGTGACGCTCGAGCGCACCGGTGAGTGGAACACGCTGGGATTGCGCGGAACCTGCAGTCCCGGTTTCGTGCTGCGTGCCACCACCACTCCCGATCTCGTCGTCGCCGATCCGTACGCGGAGATCTCGGCGGCGACGATGCTCCCGGTGTCGCACTCGGTGTGGTCGGCCGTGTGGCTCGGCATCGCCGACGCGGCGGTGGAGAAGGCGCGCCGGTACGTGCGAGCGGCTGCGCGAAAGCAGCCGGGCGTGGCCTCGCCCTCGGCGTCGCGTCTCGCCGAGGCGGCCGCTGTGCACCAGCAGTTCTCGGACGTCGTGTTCGCGGCGGCCCGCCGGTTCGACGACGCCGATGCGGCGCCCGCCGGTTCGCCGGAGGCCGAAGTCGCGGGCGGAGTGGGCTATTCGCTGGCGATGAACAACCTGAAGGTGACGGCGTCGACCCTGGTTGTCGACCTCGTCGGCAGGGCCCTGCTGATCTGCGGGATCGCCGGCTACCGGGAAGACACGGAGTACTCGCTCGGCCGGCACCTGCGCGATGCGCACGGAGCGGCCGTCATGGTCAACAACGATCGAATCATGGCCAACTCGGCGCAGATGGCCACGGCATACCGGGGGACGATATGAGCACGGATACAGCGGTGGAGCGGGAAGAGACGAGCGAGCTCGAGCGGGCCCGGCGTGCGTTCCGGACGGAACTGCTGGAGACCGGACTCCTGGTGGACACGTCCGTCGCAGGCCTCTACGGACGGTCGGGGTTGTTCGAGGATATCGTCGACGGTATCGACGCGGTCGTGCGGGCAGCAGGGCCGGGCGCGTCCGCGGCCCGATTCCGGTTTCCTCCGATGTTCCCGCGCACCAGTTTCGAGCGCACCGACTACATCGCGTCGTTCCCCGATCTGACCGGTGCGATCAACACGTTCACCGGCACCAATGCCGAACACGCCCAACTGCTGGCGGCGCGAGCCGACGGCGAGAGCTGGGACAAGTGGCTCGAACCGACGGACACGATGCTGGTGTCGGCGGCATGCCACCCCGCGTACCCGATGTTCACGGGTGTGCTGCCGGACGGCGGTGCGCTGCTGGACGTGTACGGCTACTGCTTCCGGCACGAGCCGGCGTTCGATCCCGCCCGCATGCAGGCGTTCCGGATGCACGAGTTCGTGCGGATCGGCACGGCGGACCAGGCCGCGACCCACCGTGATTCGTGGATCGAGCGCGGGCTCGAGGTGCTGTCCGACCTGCGGCTGGACGCCAAGCCGGTGGTCGCTAACGACCCGTTCTTCGGCAGGGTCGGACGCATGCTCGCCGCCAACCAGCGCGAGGAGAACCTCAAGACCGAGCTCACGGTGCGCCTGTACGGCGATCTCGACGAGGGGACCGCCGTCGTCTCGTGCAACTGCCATCAGGACCACTTCGGTGTCACGTTCGACATCGACACCGCGGACGGCGACGTCGCCCACAGTGCGTGCGTGGGATTCGGGATGGAACGCATCGCACTCGCGATGCTGCGGACTCACGGCATGGACCCGTCGCGCTGGCCGAGTGCGGTGAAATCCCGGATGTCGCTGTGACATCCCGGCTGATCGACATCTCGCCGGACGGGTACGAACCGCATTCCATCCACTCCGACGAGCGGACCTGGACCGAGACCAACTGCTACCTCGACCTGTGGGTGGAGGTACTCCACTCGCTCGGGCTCGATCCGGTGCCCGCCGCCGCGTGCGCATTCGGAGCCCGGTTCGACGGATCGCAGTGGACGTTTCTGAAGTTCAAGCCGGAGGACCTGTTCGCGCTGTACGGGATCGACGTGGGGGAGATGAACGTCTGGCGCCGCGTCCTCGACCACGTCGAGGACAATCTCGCGGCGGGAATGCTGTCGACCGTCGAGGTGGATGGGCACTGGCTCCCGGACACGGTGGGCACCGGTTACCGCGAGAGTCACACCAAGACGACGATCGTCGCGAACTACATCGACCGGGAGGCCGGTGTGCTCGAGTATTTCCACAACAGCGGGTATCACCGGCTGTCCGGTGACGACTTTCGCGGGTTGTTCGGGCTCGATGTCTCCGGATCGGCGACCTTCACCCCCTACGTGGAGCAGGTCAGGTTCGACGGGGATCAGGGGTACCGGCCGGCGCGCTTCGAGGCGGTACTGCGCCATCATCTCGCCACGCGACCGGACGGAAATCCGGTGCGCGACCTCGGTGAGCGGGTAGTCGCCGACGTGCCCTGGATCCGCGGCGCGGGCATCGACACGTTCCACCTGTGGACGTTCGGGGTGTTACGGCAGTGCGGTGCCACCGCGGAACTGGCCGCCGACGTGTGCGAGTACCTCGAGCACAACGGGTTCGCGGGGGCGGCGGCGTTCGCGCCGGGCTTCCGGGCGGTAGCCCAGGGCGCGAAGAGCGTGCAGTTCCAGATGGCCCGGGCCGCTCGCGGACGCAATGTCGACCCGTCGGCGCAACTCGACTGCATGGCCGAGGCGTGGGAACGGTCGGTGGAAGGCGTGGCGCGAGTGGTCGGACGCGCGTAGTGGATCTTCTCGCCGACGCTCGGTGGCGTTGCGTGGCAACGGAACCGGGATCGGTCACCGAACCTTCGGGCCTGGCGGGCGCGCCGGGTCCGTGGTATTCCGCGCAGGTGCCGGGTACCGCGGCAGGCGCGATCCGGGCGACCGACGGTGCCGAGGCGGCGCGGGCCGCGAGGACCGACGCGATGGACTGGTGGTTCGTCACCGACGTGTCCGGCGGCGGCCCGGGACCGTGGCGGCTCGAGTTCGACGGCCTCGCCTCGCACGCGGAGGTGTGGGCCGGCGCCGACCTCGTCCTGACTTCGGAGTCGATGTTCGTGCCGGCCTCGGTCGAACTCGCCTCTTGCCCCGGCACGGTCACGCTGGCGATCCGTTTCCCGTCGCTCGATGCCGCGCTGCGCAACCGGCGGCCTCGCGGACGCTGGCGGTCGTCGCTGGTGAGCGCGCAGGGCCTGCGCTGGATCCGCACGAGCCTGCTCGGCCGCGCCCCGGTCTTCGGTGGTGTGCCGGCCCCGGTGGGTCCGTGGCGGGCGGTGCGGCTGCACGACCGCGCCGCGCCTGTCCTGTCGGATCGTCACGTGGTCACCGCCGTGGAGGACGGCACGGGCGTGCTGGACCTCGCCGTGCGCGTGCATCGTTCGGCCGGACCGGCACCGGTCGTGCGGCTCGGCGACCTCACCGTGGACGCGACGGCCGTGGACTCCGGGTCCGGCGCGCAGGATGTCCGCGCCCACCTGCGCGTCCCCGACGTCCGGTTGTGGTGGCCCCACACCCACGGCATCCCCGTGACGTATCCGCTGAGCGTCGTCCTGGGGGAGCACGTCGTCGACCTGGGTGCGGTCGGATTCCGCACCGTGCGCGCGGCGCGCGGCGACGGCGGATTCCGGCTGTCGGTCAACGGGGTCGACGTGTACTGCCGAGGCGCCGTCTGGACGCCGGTGGATCCGGTCGGGCTGGGTGGCCGGGATCAGACGCGGGCCACTCTCGAGCGGGTGGTCGAGGCCGGCCTCAACATGGTCCGCGTGCCGGGCACCGCGGTGTACGAGGACGCCGCATTCTGGAACGACTGCGCCGAACTCGGGGTCATGGTGTGGCAGGACGCCATGCTGTCGACGTTCGACCCGCCCGACGACCAGCCGTTCCTGGACCTGCTGACCACGGAGGTCGAGGCGGTGCTGCGGCCGCTGTCCGGTAACCCCGCGCTCACCGTGTTCAGCGGAGGCAGCGAGACCGAACAGCAACCGGCGATGCTCGGACTCCCGCTGCCGCACATGATGGCGGTGCACGACGTGATTCCGGCGGTGGTCGGTAAGACGGCGCCGGGGGTGGTGCCGGTGTCGTCGTCACCGACCTCGCCGCCGGGCGACGACGCGCTCGCGACCCACGTGGGGACGGGTGTCGCGCACTACTTCGGTGTCGGGGGCTATCGGCTTCCGCCGTCCGACGTCCGCCAGGCCGGGGTGCGGTTCGCCGCCGAATGCCTCGCGTTCTCGATTCCCCCGTCGGACGCGGCGATCGAGGCCGAATTCGGCAGCCTCGCGGCGGCCGGCCACCATCCACGGTGGAAGGCGGCCGTTCCCCGGGACAACGGGGCGTCCTGGGACTTCGAGGACGTCCGCGATCACTACGTGCGGACGCTGTTCGGCGAGGAGCCGTCGACGGTCCGGTGGAGCGACCCCGAGCGGTACCTCGCCCTCGGTCGGGCCGCCGTCTGCGAGGCGTTCGCGGCGACTCTCGGTTACTGGCGACGGCCCGATTCGGGATGCGACGGCGCCCTGGTGCTCGCGCTCCGCGACCTCGAACCCGGCGCCGGGTGGGGGCTGCTCGACACCGACGGCAGGCCGAAGGCGCCGTGGTTCGTGATGCGGCGGTTGTCGCTGCCGGTAGCGGTCCTCCTCGCCGAGGACGGGTTGGACGGACTGCGGATCGACGCGGTCAACGACACCGACCACAACGTCGTGGGGGAGTTGCGGGTGCAGGTGCACACCCGCACGGGTGCCCTGGCGTTCGACGTCACCGAACCGGCGACCGTCGCCGGGCACGAGGCCCGCCGGTGGTCGCTCGACACGCTGCTCGGCCGCTTCACCGACGCGACCCACGTCCACCGCTTCGGCCCGCGCGGCTACGAGAGCGTGACCGTCACGCTGTCGAGCGAGGACGGCGTCGTCGCCGAGTCCGTTCACCTCGTCGGCGGACCGGCGCGCGCCCTCGAACGGACCGTCGGCCTGACGGCGGTGGCGCGACAGGCGCCGTCCGGCGACTGGGTCGTCGACGTCGGGACCGACGGCGCTGCGCAGTACGTCCACCTCGAACTCCGCGGCTTCGAGCCGGCGGACTCCTGGTTCCACCTGCCACCCGGCGGAGCACGGATCGTGCCGGTGCGCAGGACCGGGACGGCGGACGCGGTGACCGGCCACGTGCGGGCGCTGAACTCGATGACCGTCGCACCGGTGGTGCAGGCCTCCACCTGATACGGACCCCGGTCCGTCCGTGTGCGATATCGACTAGGCTGGCTCAGTCCGCAACTGGCCGCTCGTCCCGGCCCGAGCTGTTCGCCGGCAGTTCGTCATCACTGCTCAGGAGTGCGTCGTTGTCTTCCCCGCTCATCGCTGCCGAGCCCTCGTCCGACACCCCGCTCGCCGGTCTGGCGAAGATCGCGCTGGGCGACGCAGTCATCGCGCAGGTGACCGAGGCTCTCGGACGCCATCACCTCGACATCGTCGCGCCCGTATCCGCCCGGCCGTTCGTGGCCGCGGCCCTCGCCGAGCGCACCCATCTGCTGCTGGTCACCGCGACCGGTCGCGAGGCCGACGACCTCACCGCCGAACTGCAGGAGATGATCGGCGACGCCGTCGCGCAGTTCCCGTCGTGGGAGACGCTGCCGCACGAACGGCTGTCGCCGAGCGCCGACACGGTCGGTCGCCGCGTGGAGGTGCTCCGCAGACTCGCGCGGCCGGACGACCGCTCGTACGGTGCCCCGCTCCAGGTCATCGTCACCACGGTCCGTTCGCTGGTGCAGCCCATGGCGCCGGGTCTCGGTGAGATCGAACCCGTCACGCTGCGCGTGGGCGTCGAGCACGACTTCGACGGGCTGATGCAGCGGCTCGTCGAGATGGCGTACACGCGCGTCGACATGGTGGGCAAGCGCGGCGAGTTCGCCGTCCGCGGCGGCATCCTGGACCTGTTCTCACCCACCGCGGATCATCCCGTGCGCGTCGAGTTCTGGGGCGACGAGGTCACCGAACTGCGCGCGTTCTCCGTCGCGGACCAGAGGTCGCTGGCCGAACTCGACATCGACGCCGTGATCGCCCCGCCGTGCCGCGAACTGCTCCTCACCGAGGACGTCCGCGACCGCGCCGCGCAGCTCGCGGTCGACAACCAGGCCGACGCCGCGCTCGTCGAAATGCTCGACAAGATGTCGGCCGGCATCCCGGTGGAGGGCATGGAGGCACTGCTGCCCGTGCTGCGGCCGGGACAGCTCCAGTTGCTCACCGACGTGCTGCCCGAGAGCGCACACGTGCTGCTGTGCGATCCGGAGAAGATCCGGACGCGTGCCACCGATCTGGTGCGCACCGGTCAGGAGTTCCTCGAGGCATCGTGGACGGCGGCGTCGATCGGCGGCGCCGCCCCGCTCGACACCTCGGTGTTGAAGGGCGACGGCATCGACCTCGGCGCCTCCGCGTACCGCTCGCTCAGCCAGGTCCGTGAATCAGCGGAGACCACGGGTCTGCCGTGGTGGACACTGAGCCCGCTTGCGTCCGGCAACGGCGAGGAACTGGAGCTGGCGGTCACGCCGGCACCGCAGGTCCGCGGTTCCGACGACCTGCTGTCGGAACTGTTCGTGAGCCTGCGCGCCCACGTCACCACCGGCGGCCGGGCCGTCATCGTGGTCGCAGGCGCCGGCACCGCGCATCGTGTGCTCGAGCGTCTGCGCGAAGCCGAGGTGCCCGCGGCGGAACTCGCGCCCGGTTCGGAGCCCCCGCGGGGCCAGGTCGGGGTGCTGCGCGGTTCGCTCCACGACGGCCTGGTCTTCCCCGGCGACGACTCCACTGCCGGACTCGTCATCGTCACGGAGGCCGATCTCACCGGCAACCGGGTGGCCGCGGTCGGCGACGGCAAGAGGCTGCCGGCGAAGCGCCGCAACCAGGTGGATCCGCTGGCGCTGACCGCCGGGGACATGGTGGTGCACGACCAGCACGGCATCGGACGATTCGTCGAGATGGTCGAACGCACCATCGGCGGTGCCCGGCGCGAGTATCTCGTGATCGAGTACGCCGCCAGCAAGCGCGGACACCCGGGCGACCGTCTGTTCGTCCCGATGGAGTCGCTCGACCAGCTGTCGCGGTACGTCGGCGGCGAGCTGCCCGCGCTCAGCAAGCTCGGCGGTTCCGACTGGGCGAACACCAAACGCAAGGCGCGCAAGGCGGTTCGTGAGATCGCCGGTGAACTCGTCCAGCTGTACGCGGCGCGGCAGGCCGCACCCGGTCATGCGTTCGGCCCGGACACCCCGTGGCAGAAGGAGATGGAGGACGCCTTCGCGTTCACCGAGACCCACGACCAGCTGACGGTCATCAGCGAGGTCAAGGCCGACATGGAGAAGGCGGTCCCGATGGACCGCGTCGTCATCGGCGACGTCGGCTACGGCAAGACGGAGATCGCGGTGCGGGCGGCGTTCAAGGCCGTGCAGGACGGCAAGCAGGTGGCGGTCCTGGTGCCGACGACACTCCTCGCTCAGCAGCACCTGCAGACGTTCACCGAGCGCATGGCGGCGTTCCCGGTGACGGTGCGCGGGCTCTCCCGCTTCACGGATGCGGGGGACTCCAAGGAGATCATCGCGGCCATGGCCGACGGCGAGATCGACGTCGTGGTCGGCACGCACCGGCTGCTGCAGACCGGGATCAGATGGAAGGACCTGGGCCTCGTCGTCGTCGACGAGGAACAGCGCTTCGGTGTGGAACACAAGGAGCACATCAAGGCGCTGCGCACCCACGTGGACGTTCTCACGATGTCGGCGACGCCGATCCCGCGAACGCTCGAGATGAGCATGGCGGGCATCCGCGAGATGTCCACGATCCTCACGCCGCCGGAGGAGCGGCACCCGATCCTCACCTACGTCGGCGCGTACGCCGACAAGCAGGTGGCCGCGGCCATCCGACGGGAACTGCTCCGCGACGGGCAGGTGTTCTACGTCCACAACCGGGTCAGCTCGATCGACAAGGCCGCCCAGAGGATCCGCGACCTCGTCCCCGAGGCGAGGGTCGCGGTGGCGCACGGGCAGATGAACGAGGACACCCTGGAACGGACCGTGCAGGGCTTCTGGGAACGCGACTACGACGTGCTGGTGTGCACCACCATCATCGAGACGGGTCTCGACATCTCCAACGCCAACACGCTCATCGTCGAACGCGCCGATTCCCTCGGCCTGTCGCAGCTGCACCAGTTGCGCGGTCGCGTCGGGCGTAGCCGGGAACGCGGCTACGCGTACTTCCTGTACCCGCCGGAGAAGCCGCTCACCGAGACGGCCTACGACCGCCTCGCGACCATCTCACAGAACTCCGACCTCGGCGCGGGCATGGCGGTCGCGATGAAGGACCTCGAGATCCGCGGCGCCGGAAACGTGCTGGGCGCCGAGCAGTCCGGTCACGTCGCGGGTGTCGGGTTCGACCTGTACGTGCGGCTCGTGGGGGAGGCGGTCGAGGCCTTCCGGGCAGCGGCCGACGGCAAGCCGATCACGACGGAGGACGCACCGAAGGAGGTCCGTATCGACCTGCCCGTCGACGCGCACATCCCTCCCGACTACGTCACCAGCGACCGTCTCCGGCTCGAGGGGTACCGCAAGCTCGCGGCGGCCACCGAACTCGACGGCATCACAGCCGTGGTCGATGAACTCGTCGACCGGTACGGACCGCTCCCCGAGGAGGTCCGCCGACTGGTCTCGGTGGCCAAGCTGCGCCTGCTGGCCCGCGAGTACGGACTCGAGGAAATCGCCGTGGTCGGCACGCAGCTGAAGATCGCGCCGATGGTCCTACCCGACTCGAAGCAGTTGCGTCTCAAGCGGATCTACCCGAGCGCGCAGTACCGTGCCACCACCGGGATGGTGCAGCTGCCGCTGCCCCGGGCGGGTTCGGGCGGAATCGGCGCGGAGCGGGTGCGCGATGTGGAGTTGCTGCAGTACATCGCCGATTTCGTGCTCGCGCTGGACGGCAAGGCCGCCGGGTCCGTGGTGATGGAGGCCTGACCCGATGACGGTGGTCCTGCTCGACCCGTTGCGGCCCACGACGATCCCGATGGAGGCCGTCGGGGTGATCGGTGACGGCGTGGAGTTCACCGACGAGGTACCCGAGGACGTCCGGGGGTTGCTGACCGAGGCACCCGGGGCCGCCGTCCTGGTCAGTACCGATCCCGACCACCCCACCGTGCGCGAGTGGATGGCGTCGGGGTCGCGCGTCATCGCGGCCCCGAAGGTCCCGGGCGACAACCTCGTCGAGGCCGCCGAGGTGATGGACCGACTGTGGAGTTACGGCGGCTGGGAAGTGACACAGACGCACCGCACCCTGTCGCACTACCTCGTCGAGGAGACGTACGAGGTTCTCGACGCGATCGAGTCGTCCGAACCCGGTGATCTGCGTGAAGAGCTCGGAGACCTGCTGCTGCAGGTCCTGTTCCATTCGCGCATCGCCTCGGCGTCGGGCAATTTCGACGTGGACGACGTGGCCGCGACCCTGGTGGCCAAGCTTGTGCACCGCAGTCCCCACCTCGGGGAAGACGTCGTCGGGCCGATCGACATCGTGGAGCAGGAACACGCATGGGAGATCCGAAAAGCGGCGGAGAAGGCGCGGAGTTCCTGCCTCGACGGCGTCGCGATGAGTCAGCCCGCGGCGTCCCTCGCGGCGAAGGTGATCGCCCGCGCGAGCAAGGCAGGCCTGCCGCCCGAACTCGTGCCAGTCGAACTCGAGTCCGGGCTGGTAGCTGAGGCGGACGCCGAGACGAGACTCCGGGCAGCGACGCACGCGTTCATCACCCGGATCCGGGCAGCCGAGGATGCGGCCCGTGCACAGGGGAAGTCCTCGCTCGGAGCAGCGGACTGGTCGGGTCACTGGCCGTCGTGAGGGCGGCCGTTCCGCGCGATCGTTTCGGTTTGCCGAAATGTAACTGAGTTTTAAATCACTTCGCGCTAACTGATGCGCGAGAAACAAACTTGAGATAGGTTTACCCCTGCAAAGAAGACCGATGGTCGAAAACATTGAAGTTTTCTGAACTGCGGGGGTTCGAACGGTCTCTGCTTCCTTTGCACCGCTGCACGTGGTGAGGACACCGCTCCAGACAAGGGGTGGTCAGTGCTCGCATGGGACGACTGTGATGCTGCCGGGCCATTCGCCCGACGAGGAAAGACGGACAAATGAGCCTGTACACGCCTGATCGCCTGGAACCCTCCGACGGTACCGACGTCGTGGGCGTCGACCAACGCAGAGGCGAAGACAACGGTCGCAACGACGGGGACGGGTCGCAGCGGCCGACGGTCACGGTCGTCGTACCTGCCATGAACGAAGCCAAGAACCTCCCGCACGTTGCCGCGCGGATGCCGGCCGACATCGACGAGATCGTCTTCGTCGACGGACATTCCGTCGACGACACGGTCGAGGTGGCCAGGAGCCTCTGGCCGGACGCCACGGTCGTGACACAAAGCCGAAAAGGCAAGGGCAATGCCTTGGCCTGCGGTTTCCTCGCCTCCACGTCGGACATCATCGTGATGATCGACGCCGACGGATCCACCGACCCGGCCGAGATCCCGCTCTTCGTCGGGGCTCTCGTGGCAGGTGCGGACTTCGCGAAGGGAACCCGCTTCGCCGCCGGCGGAGGCAGCTCGGACATCACGTTCAGCAGAAAGCTCGGAAACAAGGCGCTGAACGCCATCGTCAACCTCAAGTTCGGGGCCTCGTTCAGCGATTTGTGCTACGGCTACAACGCTTTCTGGCGCCACCACGTCCCCGTGATGGCATTGCCGTCCGTCGACGCGACCGACGCGCAATGGGGCGACGGCTTCGAGATCGAGACACTCATCAACGTGCGGGTCGCCAACGCGGGCCTGAAGATCACCGAGGTGCCGAGTTTCGAACAGGACCGCATCCACGGCGAGAGCAATCTCAACGCGGTCCGTGACGGGCTCCGGGTGCTGCGCACCATCAGGAGCGAACAGCGCACCCCCGCCCCGGACCTGTCCCCGGCCCCCGTCTCGCGAGGCTGAGCAACCATGACGGTGTCCACCCTCGTGTCCTGCTCCGTCGTGATCTGTGCCTACACCACCGAACGGTGGACCGACCTGTGTGCCGCAGTCGACTCGGTGCTCACCCAGAACGTGCCGGTGCTCGAGGTCCTGGTGGTGATCGACCACTCCGAGGAGCTGTTCGCGCGTGCCGAACGGCACTTCGCCGGGGAGACCCGGGTGACCGTGCTGCGTAACTCCGGGTCGAAGGGGCTGTCCGGAGCCCGCAACACGGGCGTGCACGCGGCGCGCGGCGACATGATCGCGTTCCTCGACGACGATGCGCGCGCCGAACCCGACTGGTACCGCGTGTCCGCCGCCCACTACTCCGATCCCGACGTGCTCGGTGTGGGGGGATTCGCCAGTCCCGTGTGGCCCGCGGCCCGCCCGGTGTGGATGCCCGCCGAGTTCGACTGGGTGGTCGGCTGCAGCTATGTCGGCCAACCGACACGTATCGAGCCGGTGCGGAACTTCATCGGCTGCAACATGTCTCTGCGGCGCACGGTGTTCGACGCCGTCGACGGGTTCAGCGACGGGATCGGCCGGGTCGGGAAGACACCGGTCGGATGCGAGGAGACCGAACTCTGCATCCGGATCCGCGCCCACCAGCCCACTGCGCGGCTGCTGTTCGACCCCGCGATGAAGGTGGCGCACCGAGTCAGCGACGACCGCACCACCTTCCGATACTTCCTCTCGCGGTGCTTCCACGAGGGCATGTCGAAGGCGTTGGTGTCCGATCTCGTCGGCGCAGGCGACGCGCTCAGCAGCGAACGCGCGTACACGGCGCGCGTTCTCCCGCGCGCCGTCGTGGTCGGGATCGCGTCCCCCCGGAACGGTGGGCTGGCCCGCGCCGGTGCCGTGGTCGCCGGACTTCTCGTGACCACCGCCGGCTACGCCCGAGGTCTCGCCGGGCTGCGATCGAAGCGGGTGACGGCATGACCGGAACCGTGGACCGCAGGATCGACCTGGCGCCCGCTCTCGTGAGTGACGAGGCACCGACGTGGGACGGGGCCGTCTGGGTCGGCGAACTGCGCGGTCCCGTGCGGGAGGACACCGAGTACCGGCTGGACCGGGCCGAGGGCTATCGGCGTGCCCGGTTGCTCGTGCGGGAAGACCGCGCCCTGCTGGGGTTCGTCGAGGTGGACGTCGAGGACGGCAGACTCGAACCCGGCGAACTGCGCCGCGCACTGGCCGAACTCGCGCCGGAGGTGGTGCGGGACAGCGCCGTGGCCGCTACCGAATCCCGACCCTCCGTCACGGTGGTGGTGTGCACCCGCGACCGGGTCGACAGCCTGAAGGTCGCCCTGGAATCGATCCTGTCGCTCGACCATCCCGACTACGAGGTGATCGTGGTCGACAACGCATCCCGCACGGATGCCACGCAGCGGTACGTCGCCGAACTCGGTGATCCCCGGGTGCGCGTCGTGACCGAGCCCCGACCGGGCCTGTCGAGGGCGCGCAATGCGGGCGTCCGCGCGGCGAACACGGAGATCGTCGCCTTCACCGACGACGACGTCGTCGTCGACCGGCACTGGCTCACCGAACTCGTCGCCGGCTTTTGCGCCGGGAATGCGGTGGCGTGCGTGTGCGGAATCGTCCCGAGCGGTGAGATCCGCACACCCGCGCAGGCGTACTTCGATCAGCGGGTGGGTTGGGCGAGTTCCTGTGTCCCACGGTTGTTCGACCTCGCGCACCCGCCCGCCGACGTGCCGCTCTTCCCGTTCCAGGTAGGTGTCTACGGAACCGGAGCGAATTTCGCCGTCGACCGGCGGGCAGTGTTCGAGCTCGGCGGTTTCGACGAGGCACTCGGGGCGGGCGCCCCCACCGACGGCGGCGAAGACCTCGACATGTTCTTCCGGGTGCTGCACTCCGGGCGGCAGCTGGCCTACCGGCCCGCGGCGGTCGTGTGGCATCGGCACCGGGCGGACAACGAGGCACTCGCCGTCCAGGCCCGCGGCTATGGTCTGGGGCTCGGAGCCTGGCTCGCCAAGATCGCCCTCGACCCGCGCACCGCCTGGCTCGCCCTACGGATCGCGGTGCGGCAGGCGCCGACCTTTCTCCATCTGTCGCGCAAGATGTCCCACGTCGCGACCCCACCGCACGGCCTCGCCGGCGAACTCCCCGTGGGCATCGGGGCCACCGAGCTGCGGTCCATCGCGCGTGGCCCGTTCGCCTATCTGAAGGCCCGAGTGGAGGGCCGGGATCCGGCACCGATGAGAGGGATGACCTATGACGGCCCATCCTGATCTTGCCGGCTCCGCCTCCCGGGGCGGCCGCGCCGACGGCACCCGGTTCGCCACCTGGTTCGGACCGGAGGATGCGCCGCTGTTCGGCGTCGTCGACCTTCCTGCCGACGGCCGCTGCCGCGGTGCCGTCGTTCTCTGCCCGCCGATCGGGAAGGAACAGGTCGACTCGTATCGCGGAATGGTGTACCTCGCCCAGCAATTGCGGGCTCGGGGGCTCCTGGTGTTGCGGTTCGACTACCGCGGCACCGGTGACTCGCCGGGCGCCCAGGACGATTCCGACGCGGTCGCCGGATGGCTCGACAGCATCCGGACGGCTGTCGACTACGTGCGCAGCTGCGGCATCACGGACATCGGGCTGGTCGGCCTCCGGGTCGGCGCCCTGCTCGCCGCGCAGGTCGCCGCGACGTGCGGTCCGGTGCGGGCCGTCACCTTGTGGGATCCGGTGGTGCGCGGCCGCGCCTACCTGCGCAAGCAGACCGCGCTCCACCAGATGGTGGTCGGCCCCGAGGACGCGGACGATCCGCGGGTCACCCTCATCGGTGCGGTGCTCGCCCCGGCCGCGGCTACGGCCCTGTCGGTGATGAGTCTGCGAGCGGCCACCCCGCCGCCGGGCGCGAAGGTCCTGATGGCGTTGCGGGAGAGCGAGGTCGATTCCGTCGGGATGCGTGAGGCCGTCGCGGCCTGGAACGCCGAGAACTTCACAGTTCACGACTACGAATCGTTCCTCGAGCCGGCAGACTTCGTGGTCCGGCTCCCGTTCGGCGACATCGACCGGATCGCCGATTGGATGTCCGCGTCCTTCGGCGACCACCACACCGGTGCCGCACTCGATCTCCGCACCACCGCCGTCGTGGATGGGACCCTCGACGGCAGGCAGATCACCGAGACTCTGGGCTTCGCGGGAGTGTCCGAACTCTTCACGATCCGCACGTCCGTCGCGGCCGAGCGGGGTGCGGCGAACAACCCTGCGGCACCGACGGTGATTTTCCACGGCACCGCCAACGAGCACCGCGTCGGACCGGTCCGGCTGTGGACCGAGACGGCACGCGAACTCGCGGCCCACGGGATCGCCAGCGTTCGCTTCGACCGTCGCGGCACCGGCGACACCGGCATGGTGCAGCACGGCGAATGCACCACCATCTACACGGACGAATCCCGGGACGACTCCGTCGACATCCTTTCCGTCAGCGGTGCGCAGCCCGAATCGGTTGTGCTCGCAGGGATGTGTTCGGGGGCGTGGAATTCGAGTTACGCCGCCCTCCGGTGTCCCGTCCGGGCGGTGGTCCTGGTCAACATGGCGGACTGGACCATTACTCGCAAAGCGTTCGTGAAGCAGTCGACGATGAACGCCGACCGGGGTTCCCTGAAGGGTGCAGCGCTCGCGCTGCTCCACCGGCACGCGGCGACGGCCAAAAAGTACCTGCGAGTGTGGATGCCGTACCGCTGCTGGTTATGGCTGGGCCGGGCCGGGTTGCTGCAGGTGCCGGAGGTCATGCTCGCTCCGCTGAACGACCGTGGCGTGCACACCACCGTCCTCCTCTCACCGATCGACTACGCCGCGTTCGTCGAGAACCACGGAGAGCGCAGCCTTCGCCGGCTCCGGCGCGCCGGATGGAACGGACGCCTGGTGACGTATCCGTCCGGCGATCACTCGCTGTACAGCACCGCCCTGCGGGACAGGGTCCTGCGGGACGTCCTCGCCACCGCGCTCGGTGAACTGACCGTGGACCGCGTCGACGACGCCCGTGACGCTTCCCGGCCGGAGTTGGTCGGGTAGTCATGGGATCCCCGACAGCGACGCAGTCGCAACTACGCGCGAAGCGCCGTGCCGAGCAGCCACCGCGCTCCGCGGGGCGGAATCTGCAGCTCAACTCGATGGCACTGATGCTGTCGAGTGTCGTCACCGGTGGACTCGGCCTCGCCTTCTGGGGCGCGTCGGCGCGATTGTTCCCCGCCGATCAGGTGGGCGTGGCGTCCGCTCTCATCTCGACGGCGATCATGCTGTCGACGCTGTCGAATCTCAGCCTCGGCTCGATGTTCGAGCGCTTCCTGCCCGTGGCGGGCCACCGCGCGGGACCGTTGCTGGTCAAGGGTTTCGCCGCCGTGGCCACGCTGGCCTTCGTGTCGGCCGTCGGGCTCATCGTCCTCGGTCCACGGGACACTCTGTTCGAGAACAACCTGGAAATCGCGATCTATCCGGTGTTCGTCGTCGTCCTCGCCCTCTTCGCCCTACAGGACCAGACCGTCTCCGGGCTGGGCGTGGCCCGCTGGGCGGCGTCGAAGAACGTCTTCCACGCGCTGGCCAAACTGCTCGCGGTCGTGGTGCTCGCGGCGTCGGGGTCGGCGCTCGCCATCGTCGCGTCCTGGGGGGCCACCGCAGCGATCGCCGTTGTGGTCGTGTTGACGTCGATGGGTCTGCGCATCCGGTCCGACCCTCGATACCGGCAGTCACCCGCGCTGCCCTCCAACAAGGAACTCGGAGTGTACTTCGGTTCCTCGTACGGCATTTCGGCGCTGGGGGCCATCGCCCCGCTCGTCGTCCCGCTGATCGTCGTCACCCGGGTCGGCACCGCGGCGAACGCCTACTTCGCAGTGACCTGGTCGATCGTCAGCGCCCTCTACATCATGGTGAACCTCATGGTGGGCCCGTTCGTGGCCGAGGCCGCCGCGCACCCGGACAAGATCGTCAGCCTGTCCCGCCGGTTCGTCCGCACCATTACCGTGGTCGCGGTGGTGGGCGGGCTCGGCCTGGCCTTCGTCGCGCCGCCCGCGCTCGGATTCATCGGCGACGAATACCGTGCGGAAGGAACGCCTCTGCTCCATCTCGCCGCGGTGTTCGTGCCCCTCACCGTCATCGGCGCCGTCTACGACGGTCTCGCGCGGGTGTACCGCCGGCTGACCCTCGCCGTCGTCACCCAGTGCCTGGCCACGGTGGTCATCATCGTCGGCAGCCTGGTACTCAGCGCATCGATCGGGGTCGCGGGTGTGGGCTGGGCGTATCTCGCCGCGGAGGCGCTCACCGCCGTGATCCTCGCAGGACCACTCATCTCCTGGCTCCGCCGACTCCAGAACCGCTCCAAGTGGGAGCGGTGGCTGGCGAAGAAGAGCGTGAACCCGAAACCGATGTGGCAGTTGTCCGATGTCGACGCATAGAGCGAGTTCCCGCGACCTGATGCGCAGCGGGAGCCGGATGATCACCGCGATCGGTCCCGTCCGACTTCCGAGCATCGGCGAGATCCGGGACACGCTGACGCTGCTCGCGCACGCGGGCGGGCGGCACACCCCGATCGGCGTCGTCCCGACCACCGGGTCACACCGGTGGGAGCACCGACCGCAGGACTTCCTCGGACAGGTACGAGAACTCGGACCCTGTACCCGGGAGGAGGTGCCGCAGTTGCTGACCCGGTTGGCACGTTCGGGTGCGTCCGCGCACCCACTGAACGTCGCGGTCGCGGGCGATTTCCTCCTGCTCGACATCTCGCACGGACTCGGCGACGGCAGGCTCGCACTGTCTCTCGTCCGTGCCGTCGCCGGTGGACGCACCGGGACGCCGGTTCCGGAATGGGCGCGGACACGTGACAGCGCGCTGCCGCTCGCACGCGCCCTGACCCGGACCTTCGCGTCGTCCCCCACACGTGTCGCGCGGCTCCTCGAATCCCTGCCCGCTGCCGCACAGGGTTCCGGATCGGCCGCGGTGGTGGTGCCGTGGCACGGCGCGCCCACCGCGGTCATCGCGTCCACAGCGTCCGGGACCACCGCAGAACTGCGTCGCTGGCGGGATCGGGAAATGCCCGGCGCGTCGGTGTCGTCGTTGCTGTTCGCGGCCGTCTCGCGGGCAGTGCGCAGTCGTGGCCTGGCGATCGACGACAAGGTCGACGTCCTCTTCGACTGCCGCCGGTACCTCCCGGAGGCCGCCACGGTGAACGGCAATTTCGCTGCCCTGGTGCGGTTCTCACTGTCGGACCCGGGTGATGCCGCCGAGATGAGTGCGGCGCTCGCGCAGGCCACGGAGTCGGGCCGGCCGCTCGCCTCGCTCGCGCTCAGCACCGCCAAGTTCCGCAGGCGCGAGCGTGCCGGTGTTGCGCACGCGCGGGCCACTCACGTCGCGGCGGACCCCCGGGCGAGGCTCGTGTACTCCGACATGGGAGAGGCCGCACTGCTGGCCGATCTCGACTGGACCGACGAGCCCGGCCGGCGTCTCGTCACCGCGCTGAGCGAACCGGCCGACCCTGCATCGATCGTCTTCAACCTGGTGCGTCGTGGTCCCGACCTGGACGTGTCGGCGTCGCTGCACGACAACGTCTTCGACCCCGAACTAGTCCGCACCGCGCTCGCGGACGCGCTGTGCGACCCACTGTCTCTACTGTCTCGAAGGATCTTCTGACCATGCCCTCACACGTCCTCGAATCTTCGAAGCGGACTCCGCTGTACCTCACCGTTGCCGTACTGCAGTTCTTCGTCGTCGAATTCCTCGTCGCCGGCACGTGGCGCGGTCACTACAGCTACTCCGCCAACTTCATCAGCGACCTCGGTGTCCCGTTCTGCGGCGCGGACGGAAACGCGCCGTGCAGCAAGACGTCACTGCTGATGGACGCGGCGTTCGTGGTGACCGGACTCGCCTACATGGTTGCCGCCGTCCTCTGGTACCGCATCGATCGGGTGCTGCCGCCGGCCCCTGTCGTCTTCCTGGCGGTGGCCGGGATCGGCGGAATAGTGGTCGGTCTCGCGCCGTCGAACACACACTGGGAAGTGCATTCGCTCGGCGCCACGCTGTTCCTCATCTTCGGCAGTCTCTTCACACTGACGACGGCACTCACCGTCTGGCCTCAGCTATCCGGACCGGCAACGTACGTCGCCCTCGCACTGGGGGTACTCGGATTGGTGGGGTACTTCTGCTTCACCTACTCCTGGGACCTCGGTCTCGGCGTCGGTGGTATCGAACGTGTCGCGGCGTACTCGGCGACCCTCGGGTTCGTCGTGTGCGTCCACCTCGTGACGCAGCTGCAGTCGGTTCGACGTTCGGCTGTCGTCCGGGTCGGAGACAGTGCCGGTGCATAGGCCGCTGAACCGTCCACGCAGGACCCGCGCCGTGTCCGCGGCAACGGTGTTCCTCGCGCTCGTCTGCATCGGCGCCACCGGGTGGTACGCGTCGAGTGATGTCGCTCAGGCATCGAGGAAGGGCGAGTCGGTGCTCATGTTCGACGATTTCGTCGGGCCCGCCGGAACCTCGCCGGACCCCCGCTACTGGGGGCACGCAGTCGGGGGAGGAGGCTGGGGTAACGACGAGGCCCAGGTCTACACCGACGATCCCGTCAACTCCCGGCTCGACGGCGACGGCAACCTCGTGATCGAAGCGCGCGGCGGCGGATCGGGTTACACGTCTGCCCGGCTGATCACCCTGGACCGCTTCGCGTTCCAGTACGGCCGGGCCGAGGCACGCATCAAGCTGCCGGGTGGGCAGGGCTTGCATCCGGCGTTCTGGTTGATGGGCACGGACGTCAACCGGGTGGGCTGGCCGCAGTCGGGGGAGATCGACGTGATCGAGACGATCAACGACGCGTCGTTCTTCCACAGCGGGCTGCACGGCCCGTCCGCCGACGGCACACCCTGGGAGCTGAAAGCCGAAGGCAGCGGCACCATGTCGGACGACTTCCGCGACTACTGGGTGGAGCGGTCGCCGGACCGGATCACGTTCGGCATCGACGACGCGGTGACGGGCGAGTTCTCGCGTGCCGACCTGGCCTCGGGGCAGGAGTGGGTGTTCGACAAACCGTTCTCCCTGTTGCTGAATGTCGCCGTCGGGGGAGGGTGGCCGGGCGACGTCGGCGCCGACACGACGTTCCCTGCCGCGATGCTCGTCGACTGGGTGAGGGTGACCGATGAGTGATCTCCTCGCTGCGGAGCGCCTCGACTCGAGGGCTCCGGAGCTGGCCCGGTACTACGACGTCGCCGCGTTGGCCTCGGCGGTCGCGGGGCTGGCGTCCCTGGCGCCGCTTCCGTCGTCGGTGAGTGCGGTGCTGCTGACGGTGTTCGTGTTGATCGGACCGGGTCTCGGGGTCGTGACGTGGTTGCGGCTACCGGTCGCCGCAGCCGTCGCGGCGGTCCCCGTCCTCGGGCTGTCCGTGGTGACTGCGGCCACGACCGTCCTGGCCTGGTTCTACCGATGGCCCGCGACGGGTCTGCTGCTGGTGATGGTCGTGGCCGTCGTCGCGTCCGCGCTGCGGCATCGGTGGCACGACACCGGCGCCGAGCCGGTTCGCGCGATGACCGTGCGCCAGGTGTCGTTCCGTCTGTCGCAGTGGTGGCATACTGCCCTCCGCAACCGGCCTCTGATCCTCGTTGCCGTGGCCCTCGCCGTGTGGGTGGTGGTCCTCTTCGGGCTCGGCTCGACTGCGTACTCCCAGTTCGGTCTGCTGTTCGTCGGCAGTGGGCCGGGCGTGGTGGTGTGCGCGCTGATGATGCTCGGCGCGTTCGTCTGGGCGCTGCGCGAGAACCGGATCGGAACCGCGGCGGCCGCCGTGCTCGGCGTGATCGCGGTCGAACGCCTCACCCCCACGTTCATCACCGACGTCCCCATCTACGGGTGGACGTACAAACACCTCGGCGTGGTCGACTACATCCAGCAGTTCCAGACACTGCCGCCCAAAGGCGTCGACATCTACGGCGAGTGGCCGGGCTTCTTCACCGCATTCGCGTGGTTCGGCGACATCACGTCCGCGGACATGATGTCGATCGCCCACTGGTTCGCGCCGGTGATCCACATACTGCTCGCGGTCGTGATCGCCACTATCGCCCGGCTCCTCGGGTTCGGCATGCGGGTCGCGCTGACGGCCGCGATGGTGGCGGAACTCGTCAACTGGGTGGGGCAGGACTACTTCTCGCCGCAGGCCATCGCCCTCGTCATGGCGCTGGGTGTGGTGGCACTGCTCGTGGTGTCGACGGAACACCGCTCTGCGGCGTACCTGTCGATCCTCGTCTTCGCCGCTCTGGTGCCCACCCATCAGCTGACCCCGTACTGGTTGTTCGGCGTGACGGTGGCCCTGGCGGTGACGCGGAAGATCCGTCCGTGGTGGCTCCCCATTCCCTACTTCGCGATCCTTGTCGCCTATCTCGTTCCCCGGCTGGACATCGTGGCACCGTACGGGCTGCTGTCCGGTTTCAACCCGGTCGACAACGCCACCAGCAACGTGACCGCCGTCGGTACGTTCGGGAAGATCTTCACGTCCACGGTGTGCCGTTCCCTGTCCGCGGGCATCATCCTGCTCGCGGTGATCTGCGCGATCCTGCTCTGGCGCACGAAGCGCCCCGCCTGGGTCGCGACCGTCATGGCGTTCAGCTCGTTCGCGTTGCTGGCCGGTCAGAGCTACGGCGGTGAGGCGATCTTCCGGGTTTATCTCTACGCCGTGCCCGGCTGTGCGATTCTGATCGCCCCGATCCTCGTGGACGCGCTCACGGTCCGGTTCCGATCCGGATTGCTCCGCCGAGTCGTCCCGGTCGGGCTCGCCGGCGGGTTGGCGTACGTCACGTTCGCGGGCCTGCAAGGCTATTTCGGGCTGTGGTCGCTGGTCGTCGGGTATCAGTCCCAGGTGACGTTCGCGCAGGACATCCTCGCGAGCGAGACCGCGCCGACGACGATCATGTCGCTGTATCCCGCCGGTCTCCCGACGCGGGTGAGCGCCGACTACATCAAGTTCGCCGTGGTCGACAAGGATTTCGATCAACCCTTGCTGGCGTTTCCCCCGGACCTGCTGGAGGGCTTCCCGCACGGCGGCCAGATCGAGATGCTCACCGCCGATGCGGCGGAACGCGACGGCGACACGTATCTCGCCTTCAACACGCAGGGCACCGCGGCCATCCGCTATTACGGCTATCTTGCGGACGGGTCCGTCGAGAATTTCGAGGACCAGATGAGGTTCAGCCCCGACTGGTCGGTGTACTCGCAGGACGAGAACAACACCATTTTCCGATACACGGGGCCGCGCAGGTAGCGGCCGCATCACGCGTTCGGTCACGACCGGGGGCCGGCGACGCCTAGCATCTGCTCATGCAGCGGATGCGCTCGACGATGTTCGAGATTGCGTTGACGTGCTCGATGGCGCTGTGCGCACTGTCCCTCACCCCGGCCGTGGCCGTCGCCGCACCCGGAAGCGTCCGGACCGCTTACCCCGGATACACGATGATCGGCAGCGACGAATTCGACGGACCCACAGGTGCGGCGCCCAATCCACTGTTCTGGGGCTACGACCTCGGGGGCGGCGGTTGGGGTAACAACGAGAAGCAGGTGTACACCGATTCCCGGCAGAACTCGCGACTCGACGGCAACGGGCGTCTCGTCGTCGAGGCACGCAGAAACGGTGCCGGTTTCACCTCCGCTCGTCTCGTGACGCGCGGAAAGTTCGACTTCACGTACGGCGTGGTGGAGGCGCGGATCCAGGTGCCGTCCGGTCCCGGGATCCATCCGGCGTTCTGGACGCTCGGCAGCAACATCAACAGTGTGGGGTGGCCGGCCTGCGGCGAGGTCGACATCCTAGAGGTGATCGGGGACGGTTCCCGTTACCACGCGGGTGTGCACGGGCCGACCGTGAACGGTGGGCACTGGGAACGCTCGACGGACGGCTCGATCGGCGCGAATCTCAGCGCAGGGTTCCACGACTACGCGCTGATCAAGGCTCCCGGCCGCATCTCGGTGGGCATCGACGGGAACATCGTCGGCACGGTCACCACGGCGGACCTGAGACCGGAGGAACGCTGGGTGTTCGACGCGCCGGCGTATCTGCTGCTCGACGTGGCTGTCGGCGGAAACTGGCCCGGCCCGGTCACCCCGTCGACACGCTTCCCGGCCACCATGCTGGTCGACTGGGTGAGATTCTCCCAGTGACGCCCCGGACGCCGACGTTTCCGGTGTGAATAGAATCGGTTTCATGGCCGTATCGAACTCCGAGTGCCGCTGCGGCCACCCCTTCTCCGCCCACGAGCATTACCGCGCGGGTACGTCCTGCGCACTGTGTGAGTGCCCGCGTTTCCGGCGACCGTTCTCCCGGTGGATCCGGAAACTCGTGGGCCGGTAGCCGCGCACCAGGATCCGCGCACCTAGTTTGCGCGTGCCTTACGGAGACGCATAAACATACCTTAGGTCTGTTTATGGACTATATTTCAGTATGCACGTCGTGCAAAGATGGATCTCTGGAAACTTTGAATCCAACTATGTAGTGATGGCCGGCGGCAGTTCGGGTGGTGACGATGGGACATCGGACAGCCGAGCGGGTGGGGACCTCGTCGAGTGCCGAGGTCGTGTGGAGAGGCGGTCTGTGGGCGATCGCGGTCGTATTCATCGTCCCGGCGCTGCTGTTCGTGCTGGGTCTGTGGCGGGCATGGGGTGAAGCGTTTACGACGATCGTGATCGCCGACGTGGGCTTGCTGGTGTTCGCCGTGCTCGCCACCGGGTGCGCCGCCTGGGCTGCCTGGGTAGGGCGGGGGATGGGGCGCAACAGCTGGCTGGCGCTGGCGGGTGGGCTGGCGGCCTGGTCGGTCGGCCAAGCCATCTGGTGCTACTACGTGGTGCGCCAAAAAAGTGATCAGATACCGTTCCCCTCCTCGGCGGCTGCGGCGTACCTGCTGTTTCCGGTCGGCGCGTGCGCGGCGCTGTTGCTGTTCCCGGCCGGTGACCGCGGACAGTCCCGTACCCGGCTGATTCTGGACGGAATCATCGTGGCCGGTTCACTGTTCGTGGTGTCGTGGGTGAGCGTTCTCGGCAGCGTGTACCGCGCGGGGAGCGACACCCCGCTCGCCCTCGTGTTGTCCCTCGCATATCCTGTCGCGGACCTGATGATTGCGACGATGGCGATTGTGGTGCTGACCCGGGCGCGGGCCGGGCAACGCCTGACCCTGGGCCTGCTGTGCATCGGGATCATCCTGATGGCGTTGTCTGCCAGCGCCGTCTCCTACCTGACCGCGCTCGGCACCTATCACAACGGCGGTGTGACCGACCTGGGCTGGGTGACCGCCTTCGTCGCGATTGGGCTGGCGGCCCGGTCGAGCACCCGCGAACCGTCACCCGAACCGGTTCCGGTGCAGATTCCGTCCCGGGCACGGTTGTGGTTGCCGTACATTCCGTTGTTGCTGGCCGTCGCCGTCGGCCTGCAGCGGGAGCTGCCCAGCCTGGGCTCGGGCCCGATTCCCGTTGCGATCATGGTCCTGGTATTCGCCTTGCTGGCACGGCAGTTCATCGTATTGGCCGAGAACCGGCGGCTGTTGCTGACCGTGGCCCGGCAGGCCTTTCGCGACCGGCTGACCGGACTGGCGAACCGTGCGCTGTTTCTCGACCGGCTCGACCAGGCAGTGCAGCGCCAGCGGCGGGAACTGACACCGATCGTGGTGCTGTGTGTGGACCTCGACGATTTCAAGACAGTCAACGACAGCCTCGGCCATCCCGCCGGGGACGAACTGTTGATCCGCGTCGCCGAACGGCTCACCGGGTGCGTGCGGAGCACCGACACCGTGGCCAGGCTCGGAGGTGACGAGTTCGCGGCACTGGTCGAAGGGAGCGTCGAGGACGCCTTGTCGGCCGCAGATCGGGTGCTGGAGGCATTCATCCTGCCGTTCGTCATCGACGGTGTCGCGCTCTCCATCCGTCCCAGCATCGGGCTGACCATCGCCACATCCGAGGTCCCCGACGCCACGACCGAGAGCCTGCTCAAACAGGCAGATTTGGCAATGTACGCGGCCAAACGCTGCGGCGGCGGCTGCCTTCGCAGTTTCATGCCGAATTCGGCCGGCTTCGACGAGATCGACCGGCGACCCTACGTCGACCGCCCCACTCCCCGCACCATCGACACCGGTCCCGGGGTGGTCGAGACCGTGCCGCGAGCCGTGGGACCCGTAACAGACCAGGCTCTCTCGGGGTGGGGCGACCCGACTGGATTGACGTATGCACACAGCCGAACACGGCCGTTTCGGGCCGGCTGGGTGTCGCCACCCGGTCGGTCACGGTGCGGTGTGATGGCGGTGCCCGGGGTTCTGCTGATCGGTGCGGTCCTGTACGGGATCTCGATCGCGGTAGGTGATCAGGCGGGCTGGATCGTGCTGCTCGAGGCGCTCTACGACGGACTGGCGCTGTCGGCCGCCCTCGTGGTCGCCGCTCGCGCATGGTGTGTGCCGGCCGAGCGCCGGGCGTGGTGGCTGATCGCGCTGGGGCTGACAAGCTGGTGTGTGGGCGATGTCGTGGCGATGTCGTGGGTGCCTGAGGGGCAGTCCCCATCGGTGGCCGATCCGCTGAAATTGGCGCTCTACCCACTCGTCTACATCGGGCTGGTGTTGCTCCTGCGCGCGCGAGCGCGGCGACTACCGGCCGAGATCTGGTTGGACGCCCTCACCGCCGGGTTGACGCTGGCGGCGCTGGCAGCGGCCCTCGCATTCGGTCCGATCGAGTCGGTGGCGAGCGGATCGCCCGCAGCGGTGATCGTCGGGTTGGCGTACCCGGTGGGAGACGTGCTGCTCCTGGCGCTCGCCGTCGGGGCGCTCGCGGTGCTGGGTTGGCGTGCCGAGCAGCGGTGGGTGTTGCTGGTTGCGGGGTTCATGCTTTTTGCGGTGGCCGACACGATCTACCTGTTCCGAAGTGCTGACGGCTACGTCGAAGGCACGTGGATCGATGCGCTCCCGCACGCCGCGGTGTTGCTGGTGGCCGTGGCCAGTTGGCGGGCCCCCGGTCGACGGCGGTCCGGTCAGCTGCCCGGACTGGCGATCTGGGTCCCACCACTGGTGTGCACCGCGGCGGCGGTGGGCCTCCTGGTGCTCGACCACGATGCGCGGCTACCGCGGCTCGCGGTGGTTCTGGCCGCGCTCAGCCTGGTCGCGGTCGCGGCCCGATTCGCGGTGACGTTCCGGGAAGTCGTCGTCCTGGCCGACAGCCACCGCCAGGCGAGGACCGATGACCTCACGAACCTGGCAAACCGGCGGGCGATAATGGCCGCGTTGACGGCCGCATACTTCGACCAGGTGGCACAGCCGATCGGACACACCCACCGTCCGGGTCCGGGCATGCTGCTGATGGATCTGGACCGCTTCAAGGAGATCAACGACTCCTTCGGACGGTACGTGGGCGATCAATTGCTGTGCCAGGTCGCGGACCGGCTGTCCCGGTCGGTGCGGCCGGGGGATCTGCCCGCCCGACTCGGCGGCGACGCGTTCGCTGTTCTGCTCCCGGCAGAGATCGACATCACGACCGCCTGTGCACTGGCTGGTCGTCTCCTCGAAGCGTTGCGCGAGCCGTTCCACCTCGATGAGATCACCGTGCACGTCGAGGCGAGCATCGGGATCGCCCTCTGCCCACAACATTGCACCAACCCCCAGGACTTGCTGCAGCGCGCCGGAGTAGCGATGTATCGCGCCAAGTCCGACCGCCGCGCGCTCGCGGTGTACGACGCCGCCGAGCACCAACGCAGCATCGACGAGAGGCAGTCCATCGAGGAGTTGCGCACGGCGATCGCCGGCGACGAGCTCACGTGCTACTACCAACCCAAGGTCAGTGCGTGCGACGAGCAGGTGCACAGCGTCGAGGCGCTCGTTCGATGGGAGCACCCCCGTCACGGCTTACTCCTGCCGGATCAGTTCCTTCCTCGTGCCGAACAGTCGGGACTGATGCGCCCACTGACGACGAGAGTGCTGCAGGTTGCTTTGGGTCAGGCGCGCAGCTGGCTCGATCGCGGGATATCGCTGACCGTCGCGGTGAACCTGTCGGTCACGAATCTGCTCGACGCAGACCTGGTTGCCGAGATCGACCGACTCCTGAAGGACTTTCGACTACCCGCCGACGCACTCATCCTGGAGATCACCGAAAGCGTTCTGATGACCGACTACGTGCATGCGAGGACGGTGGTCGAGGCGCTGCAGGCACTGGGAATCGGATTGTCGATCGACGACTACGGCACCGGGTGGTCTTCCCTGGCCTACCTGCAGGACCTGGCTGTCGATGAGCTCAAGATCGACCGTGTCTTCGTCGCGCGCCTTGCCAGCGATCCTCGATCGGTCGCGATTGTGCGCTCGACAGTGGAGCTCGCGCACAGTCTCGGTGCGTCGCTGGTCGCCGAAGGCGTCGAAGACGAGGACACCTTACGGGCCCTGCGTCGATACGGCTGCGACGTCACCCAAGGGCATTACCACGGCCGCCCGCTACCCGCCGAACAACTCGACCTTCGGTCGATCGGCGGACCTACCGCTACGTGAACAGGCCCTGACCCCAGTACTGCCCCTCGGCGAGGCCGGGTGGGCAGGCGAAGAGGGCGGAACCGACGTGCTGGATGTACTCGTTCATCGCGTCGGTCCTCGACAGGTTGAGCTGCATCGGCACGAACTGTTCCTGCGGGTTGCGGCAGTAGGCGATGAAGAAGAGTCCGGCGTCGAGGTGGCCGAAGCCGTCGGAGCCGTCCGTGAAGTTGTATCCGCGACGCAGGATCTGGATGCCGCCGAGTTCCTGAGCGGACGCGAGCCGCACGTGCGCGTCGACGTCGATCACCGGGTCGTGACCCTTCTTGGAATCGAAGTCGAGTTCGTCGAACTCCGCCTTGCCGCTCAGGGGAGCGCCGGTGCCTTTGGACCGGCCGATCACTCGTTCCTGCTCGCCGAGCACGGTGCGGTCCCACTGTTCGATGAGCATGCGGATCCGCCGCGCCACGAGGTACGCGCCGCCGCCCATCCACGCCTGGTCGTCGCCGGACGCCACCCACACGTGCTGGTCGAGGACACCGGGTTCCTCGGCCTTGATGTTGTTCGTTCCGTCCTTGAACCCGAACAGGTTTCGCGGCGTGTCCTGAGTGGTCGACGTCGACGAGGTGCGGCCGAACCCCAGCTGTGACCAGCGGACCGAGGCTGTCCCGAACGCGACGCGCGCCAGGTTGCGGATGGCGTGCACGGCCACCTGCGGGTCGTTGGCGCACGCCTGGATCGCGATGTCGCCGCCGCTGCGCGCCGGGTCCAGGTTGTCCGCCCGGAAGTGCGGAAGCTCTTCGAGCGCGGCGGGCTTCTTGGACGCGAAGCCGAACCGGTCGTCGAACAGTGAGGGCCCGAACCCGATGGTGAGCGTCAGCTGGGACGCGGGCAGGCCGAGCGCCTCACCGGTGTCGCTGGGCGGAACGTAGGCGCCGTCGCCGATGGCGCCGTCCGGGGTGGCCTCCTCGCCGGCCGTCATCCGCGCGGCCATCTCGGTCCACTTCTTCAGGAGCGCTTCGAGTTCCTCACGGGACTTCGTGGTGACGTCGAACGCCACGAAGTGCATCCGGTCCTGCGCCGGCGTCACGATGCCTGCCTGGTGTTCACCCCGGAAGGCGACGACGTCGGCGTGCGAGAACGGCGGTTCGGCTGCGGTGGCGCGCCCGACCACTGCACCGGCGCCGGCGAGGGCGGCACCCGCCCCGACGGCGCCGAACAGACGTCGTCGGGACATACCCTTGCGCTCGTCCGCCGAGGTGGTCGTGTCGGTCGTACCGGTTGGATCAGTCATGATCATGCGCCTGCTACTACGCCCTGAACCTGGCTGACCTCGGCCGAGAGGGCGTCGATCTTGCGCGACAGTTCCTGGCGCTGTTGTTCGTTGACAGTGTCGTAGAAGACGAACCCGTCACCCTGACGGTACTGGGCGAGTTCGGCATCGAGGTCCGCGAATCGCTGGGTGATGTTCGCGGCCAGTTCGGGATTGCGTTCTTCGATGATCGGTTGCAGTGCGGCGACCGCGGCCTGCGAGCCGTCGACGTTGGCCTGGAAGTCCCACAGGTCGGTGTGCGAGAAGATGTCTTCCTCACCGGTGATCTTCGACGTCGAGATCTCGTCGAGCAGCCCCTGCGCGTCGCCGGCGATCTTGGTGGGGTCGATCGTGTAGTCCTCGGCGTTCACCTGGTCGGCGAGGTACTGGACGTCGACGACGAGTTGGTCGGCGATTGCGTTGGTGTCGGGCTGGGGACCGGTGACCCACAGATCCTTCTCGAGCCTGTGGAAGCCCGTCCATTCCTGCCCGGGTTCGAGGTCGGCCTCCCGCAGGTCGAGCTTGGGGTCGAGCTCGCCGAAGCTCTCCGCCTCGGGCTCGATGCGCTCGTAGTAGGTGCGGGAGACGGGGAAGAGTGCCTTGGCCTGATCGATGTTGCCCGACTTGACGGCGTCGACGAACTGCTGCGTGGTGTCCTGCAGGGCGACGACCTGACTGCGGATGTAGCGGCGGTAGCCGTCGGCGGCCTCGGCGAGCTGTCCGCTCTCGTCGGATGCGCTCATCGAGTCGCCGGTGACGGTGAAGTCCTGGCGGATGCCGTTGCCGACCATGCCGGGCTTGCACGCGAGTTGATAGGTGCCCGCGTCGGGCAACGACACGATGAGCTGGCGGGTGAGGCCGGGACCGATATTCTCGACCTCACCCATCGCCCGGTCGCCCTCGGCGAACACGTAGAACTCGGTGACCTTGGTGCCGTTGTTGGTGACCTGGAACGTGCTGTTGCCGGTGGTCCCGGAGTCGGTGCTGACGTCACACGTGTCGTCGCTCGCGGTGACGGTGATGTCGTCCGTGCTCGCGGTCGACTTCTCGGTGCAGCCGGCGAGCGCCAGCGGCAGTACGGCGACCGAGGCGAGGGCGAAGGTAGTGCGGCGCGTGGTCTTCATGGGCGGAAGTTGCCTTTCATGAAACGGTCTCGTCGGGGGTGGGAGAGGCGGTGCGCTCGGGTGCCGCGGGGGCGGGTGTGGGTGCGGAGACCGGCCGGAGGAACAGGAACAGGACCACGACGACGTATACGACCCAGGCGACGGCCTGGAGGACGGTCGGGTCGGGCCGGAAGTTGAAGATGCCGGCCAGGACGGTGCCGTACCAGCTGGAGGCGTCGTAGCCGCCGGAGATGTCGAAGGCGAGTGCCGAGCCGCCGGGCAGGACGCCGCCGATCTGCAGGGCATGGATGCCGTACCCGAGGATTCCGGCGGCGACGATGATCAGGAAGACGCCGGTGTACTTGAAGAATTTTGCGAAGTCGAGCCGGACGGCACCGAAGTACAGCAGGACCGTGAGGACCGCGGCGGCGACGATGCCGAGCAGGAGCCCGACGAGCGGCCAGGCGCTGCCCGCCGTGTTCTCGGCGTACCCGACCATCAGGAGCGCGGTCTCGACGCCTTCCCGGCCGACGGCGAAGAAGGCGAGGGTGAGTACCGCGACGGGACCGGCGACCAGCGCTTTCTCCATGCCTGCCTTGAGGTCGTGGGAGATGGTTCGCGCGGCTTTCCGCATCCACAGCACCATGACGGTGACGATCGCGACCGCGACGAGGGACGCGACGCCGGCGATGATCTCCGCGGTCAGTCCGGTGACGGTGGACGTTCCGTAGTGGATGACGAGAAAGATGGCCGCCACCATCACCACGGCGATGCCGACGCCGAGCCACACCCATTTGAGGGCGTCCTTGCGCTGCGCTTTCACGAGGAACGCGGCGAGGATCATCACGACTATGCCCGCCTCGAGTCCCTCGCGGAGACCGATCAATCCACTGCCGAACAGCTGTGTGGCGATCGACGGCGCGGTCCCTGCGGCGAGGACGGACATGCACACTCCTGGGCGAGGCGAGGTCGAGCCGAGTGGTCTGCAAGGTTGGGTAGGCAACCTTGCGATAGGCAAGGCGAACCTTAGCCTGAGGAAAACATACACCGCGCCTCCTTGTCCGAAGAAGCCCTCACCAGCACTTTTACAACCCTTTACCTTTGGTGTGTTGCCTCGCCGTGACCCCGCGCGGTGTGGGGGCCGTCTCGCGTGGCCGGGATCGACGAATTTCGAGTGGATGATGGAGACGTGAACCGATATCCCGCGCGGCCGAAACGTCGTTCCCGATGGCCCGGACCGCTGTTCGCTCTTCTCGCGGCGACGGTTGTCGTGGTTCTCGCCTACGGCGCCTGCTCGCGGGAGCAGCAACCGAGGATCGCGATACCGGAGGGCATCCCACCCGGGCCGGGGGCGGCCACCCCGCCGATCGACAGCAACGCGCCGGGACGTTCGGCGGATCAGCTGCACGAATGGTCCGCCGGGCTGGCCGACGCGATCGGCGTCGGAAGCACTGCGCTCGAGGCGTACGGCTACGCGGCGACGGTGATGGCCGAGACGAGGCCGCAATGCGGGATCGGGTGGACCACCCTCGCCGGAATCGCGAGCGTGGAGAGCCGGCACGGCACCCACGCCGGTTCGACGGTCGGGCCTACCGGTCAGGTGACGCCCGAGATCCGGGGCATCCCCCTCGACGGGGGACCGGGTGTCGCCGAGATCCCGGACACCGACCGCGGGGCGATGGACGGCGACCCGGTGCACGACCGCGCCATGGGTCCCCTCCAGTTCATTCCCGAGACGTGGAAGCGGTGGGGGGTCGACGCGAACGGTGACGGGGTGGCCGACGCCGACAACATCGACGACGCGGCGTTGACCGCCGCCCGCTACCTGTGTGAGCGCGGCGGCGACCTCACCGCTGCGGAGGGCTGGCAGTCGGCGCTGATGGCCTACAACCTGTCGGGGGAGTACCTCACGCTTGTACGCGACCGGGCGTCCGCCTATTCGGTCGGGGTTCGCCCGTGATCCTTCCGCCACCCCCTCGTGACGTGATCGACGCCACATCGGTAGGTGTAGTTCGGGCGGCTCGCCGTCCGCGGGGCGCGCCATCCCGCGCCGGTTTCGGTGTGCCGTTACGCTGTGTGCTGGCACGATCTGGTGTCCCTGGCACGATCGGACCGGTCGGTGCACAGTTGTGAAGCCCATATAAGGAGAATCAGCAAGTGGCCATCATTGAGCAGGTCGGAGCCCGTGAGATCCTCGATTCCCGTGGTAACCCCACGGTGGAGGTCGAGGTGCTGCTCGACGACGGAAGTTTCGCTCGCGCCGCGGTTCCGTCGGGTGCATCCACCGGTGAGCACGAGGCCGTCGAACTGCGTGACGGCGGTGACCGGTACGGCGGCAAGGGTGTCGAGAAGGCCGTCGAGGCCGTCCTGAGCGAGATCGCCCCGGCCATCATCGGGATCGACGCCACCGAGCAGCGGACCGTCGACCAGGCCCTGCTGGACGCCGACGGCACCCCGGACAAGTCGCGTCTGGGCGCCAACGCGCTCCTGGGTGCGTCGCTGGCAGTGGCCCGCGCGGCCGCCGAGTCGTCCGGTCTGGAACTCTTCCGTTACGTCGGCGGCCCCAACGCCCACGTCCTTCCCGTCCCGATGATGAACATCCTCAACGGAGGTGCGCACGCCGACACCGGTGTCGACGTCCAGGAGTTCATGGTCGCCCCGATCGGTGCCGCCACGTTCAAGGAGTCGCTGCGCTGGGGCGCCGAGGTCTACCACGCCCTCAAGTCGGTGCTGAAGGAGAAGGGCCTGGCCACCGGTCTCGGTGACGAGGGCGGCTTCGCCCCCGACGTCGCGGGCACCAAGGAAGCACTGGATCTGATCAGCGTCGCGATCGGCAAGACTGGCCTGGTCCTGGGCACCGACGTGGCGCTCGCACTCGACGTCGCCGCCACCGAGTTCTACACCGACGGCACCGGCTACAAGTTCGAGGGCAGCAACCGGACCGCGGCCGAGATGTCGGCGTTCTACGCCGAGCTGGTCGATGCCTACCCGATCGTGTCCATCGAAGACCCGCTGGACGAGGACGACTGGGACGGCTGGGTCGCCCTGACCGATCAGATCGGCAACAAGGTCCAGCTCGTCGGCGACGACCTGTTCGTCACCAACCCGGAGCGTCTGGAAGAGGGCATCGTCAAGGGCGCCGCGAACGCGCTGCTGGTGAAGGTCAATCAGATCGGCACGCTGACCGAGACCCTCGACGCCGTCGACCTCGCGCACCGCAACGGCTACAAGACGATGATGAGCCACCGGTCCGGTGAGACCGAGGACACCACCATCGCCGACCTCGCGGTCGCCGTCGGCAGCGGTCAGATCAAGACCGGTGCCCCCGCACGCAGCGAGCGCGTCGCCAAGTACAACCAGCTGCTGCGCATCGAGGAGAACCTGGGCGACGCCGCGCGCTACGCCGGCGAGGTCGCGTTCCCGCGGTTCGCGTTCGAAGGCTGACGTTCGACAGTCGAGTAAGGGGTGTTGGGGTAGGTGGCACAGCGCGGCAGGCCGCGGTCGTCCGGAGCAAGTCCGGGCGGCCGGGGCTCCGGGCGTGGTGAACGGGCCCGCGGAAACCGGGCGGACGGCACTCCCGGCGGAGCGCGGCGCCCCCGCACCACCAAGTCGACGACGCCGGGCCAGGCCGACGGCAAGCCGGACGCCGTCGACGGCGCCGACACCGGCAAGGTGCTCCCCGGTCGCGCCCGCCCGAGACGGGTGGGCGCGACCGGGGCCGCCCGGATTACACGCTCCGACCACACGATCCTCGGGCTGTCGACGGGCCAGGCGCTCGTCCTCGTGATGGTCGTGCTGCTTCTCGCGCTCACCCTCGCAGTTCCGCTGCGCAACTACCTCACCCAGCGTGGTGAAGCGGATCGTATTGCGGCGGAGCAGGTTCAGCTCGAGAAGGATCTGCAGGAACTGCGGATACTCGAGGAGCGCTACTCCGACCCCGCCTACATCGAGGCGCAGGCACGCGGCCGGCTCCGGTGGGTGAAGCCCGGCGACACCCCGTTCCAGGTGCAGCTGCCCGGCGACTACAAGGAACCGGAGAAGCCGGAGGAGAAGGACGCCGAGATGGCAGGCCCCTGGTACTCCGACCTGTGGAAGACCATTTCAGAACCGCCGGCCGCGCCCGAGGTGCAGCCGGCACCGGCTCCGGCGCCCCCCGTGGTGCCGCCGCCCGTACCGCCAGAACCAGGAGAACCCACCGGGTGACCACTTCGTCCGACCCGTCCAGCCCCGTGCCGCAGGAAGACCTCGACGCCGTCGCCGCCCAGTTGGGCCGCGAACCGCGTGGAGTGCTCGAGATCGCGTACCGCAGTCCCGACGGCAAGCCCGGCGTCGTGAAGACCGCGCCCAAACTTCCGGACGGAACACCGTTCCCGACGCTGTACTACCTGACCGATCCGCGACTGACCGCGGAGGCCAGCCGGCAGGAGTCCGCGGGGGTGATGCGTGACATGACCGAGCGTCTCGGGCAGGACCCGGAACTCGCGGCCGCGTACCTGCGCGCCCACCAGTCGTATCTCGCCGAGCGCGACGCCATCGAGCCCCTGGGAACGGACTTCACCGGCGGCGGAATGCCCGAGCGCGTCAAGTGCCTGCACGTGCTGATGGCCCACTCGCTGGCGAAGGGACCGGGCGTCAACCCGCTGGGCGACGAATCGGTGGCGCTCGCCGCGTCCGCGGCAGGCGGAAAGCTGAGGGGCACCGCGATTCCCGCGGACTGGCCCGGCATCGACGACATCGAAAGTCCCGAGCAGTGACCCGCGTCGCCGCCGTCGACTGCGGCACGAACTCCATCCGTCTGCTCGTCGCCGACGTCGACGAGCACGGCGTACTGCACGACGTCCGTCGCGAGATGCGCGTCGTCCGGCTGGGACAGGGCGTGGACGCCACCGGACGTCTGGCGCCCGAGGCCATCGAACGCACCCGAGTTGCGTTGAGCGAGTATGCCGGAATGATCGCGGACGCCGGCGCCACGGCCGTCCGCATGGTGGCCACGTCCGCCACCCGCGACGCGTCCAATCGGGAAGACTTCTTCTCGATGACCCGTGAGGTGCTGGGCGCCGTCATCCCCGGCGCCGGGGCCGAGGTCATCACCGGCGACGAGGAAGCACGGCTGTCGTTCAACGGGGCAGTCGGGGAACTCGATCCGTCGCAGGGACCGTTCGTGGTCGTGGACCTCGGAGGCGGTTCCACCGAAGTGGTGCTGGGCGACGAATCCGGCGTCCACGCCGCCTTCTCCACCGACATCGGATGCGTGCGCATCACGGAGCGCTGCCTCCACGACGATCCGCCGACACCGGCACAGGTCGAGGAGGCCCGCGCCTTCGCGCAAGAACGTCTGGACGAGGCGTTCGCGCGTGTCCCCGTCGAACAGGCCCACACCTGGGTGGGTGTCGCCGGAACGATGACCACGATCGCCGCGCTCGCCAAAGAACTGCCCGAATACGACGCCGAACAGGTACATCTGTCGCGCATCCCGATGCCCCGGCTGCGGGAGGTCTGCAACTCGCTGATCGCCATGACCCACACCGAGCGGGCCGCGCTCGGCCCGATGCACCCAGGGCGCGTCGACGTCATCGGCGGCGGCGCGATCGTGACCCTGGCGCTGGCCGACGCATTCGAGAAGAAGGCGGGCATCGACCAACTCGTCGTCAGCGAACACGACATCCTCGACGGAATCGCATTGTCGATCGCCTGAGCTAGGGTGATCTGCGCACGGTCGCCGAGCGACACCCTCGGCGACCGGTAGCCCCTATAGCCCAATTGGCAGAGGCAGCGGACTTAAAATCCGCACAGTGTCGGTTCGAGTCCGACTGGGGGCACCACTGATATGGACGCAGATTTGTCAAGAGGGCAGCAGGAGGCGGACGTCCAGGACCGTCGTCGTGGACTTCCGCCTCGGGTGGCCCCGGATGACTCCTGGTGGTTTGGTGGCGAGCGTGTCGGTTGTCGACGCGTTGTCGAAGTCTGATATACGCGGGTTGGTTGCCGCAAAGACGGTTGTTCGGCTGGAGTGGACCGCTGGTCTAAGCTCGAGCGTGATCCCAACGCGCAGTTGAGGATTACTCATAGTGGTCTCGCGGGTCACTCCCAGGCGCTGTTGTCACCAACCGTGTGATCATCCGGGACGTTCGTGGGGTCCTGCCGTCCCCCTGGTCCGTGCCCCCATCGGTCGTCGTCGAGGAGCGGGGGCAAGGTGGAGTCCCCGCAGCGCGAGCGAGGAGAACCGACCTTGCCGCCCGACGAGCAACGACCAGAATGGCCGCGACGGGGGAAGGCCCCGTGGGTCAGTCGTCGAGCACGGCCAACGACCAGCACCACCCGGCGAGCTCGCGGGCGATGGCGGTGTTCGCCAGTACGGGACGCTTGCGGCGGGCGTCGAACCCGGACCACCGCTCGTGCAGGCGCCGGTTGCCCCGTTGGCCGCGGGCCCGGGCCGCCGGTGAGGCCTTGTCCCAGCGGCGCCGCAGATCCACCCCGGGACGATAGGGCTGCCGGTGGTGCCAGGCGGCCTCGATCAGCAACCGGCGCGCGTGCACGTTGCCGGTCTTGGTGATCGCGCCCTGCGAGCGGGAGGTGCCCGAGGAGTGTTCGGTGGGCACCAGTCCCAGGTAGGCGCCGATCGAGCGGCCGGTCAGCCGGTGCCAGTCCCCGATCTCGACCGTCAGCCCGAACGCGGTCAACGTGGACACCCCGCGCAGGCACCCGAGCCGGGTCACCACCGGGGTGTAGGCGCTGTCGGCGGCCATCCGGGTGATCGCGGCATCCAAGCGGTTGCGCCGGTCGAGGGCGGCGAGCATGGTGTCGTAGGCGGTCTCGTAGGCCAGTTGCAGACCGGGTGCATCGAAATGCTGGGTGCGCAGCCAGGTGTCGTGCACGTGCGTCCACGCATGCCCGCCGTAGTAGACGATCCCCTGCCGCAGAGGAAGTTTCGACACCCGATGCCGGGCCGACATCAGATCCCGGCGCACGTCCTCACGGGCGCGCACCAGATCCCGGGCGGCCTCCTGCGCCACGCTCGGCACCGTGACCGAGGTGATCTGATCGAGGTGCAGCAATCTCGCCAGATGCCGCGCATCGCGCGCGTCGGTTTTGACCCGATCTCCGGACGGGCGCTGCAGCTTCGAGGGCGCGGCCACCAGACACTCGATGCCAACCGTGTCCAGGAAACGGGCCAGCCCGAACCCGGTGGGCCCGGCCTCGTACGTCGCCTTCACCGGATCCGGCAACGACCGGATCCACTCGAGTATCTCGCGATGATCGGGCGTCAATCGGCGCTCGAACAGCTCACCGGTCCGCCCGTCGAGGCCGCACGCGACGACCGATCGTGCGTGCACATCCAATCCGACGCTCGTACGCTGATTCATTGCTGGGGCCTTCCACATCTTGTGGCTCTACCGGCCAGGACCCGTTTCCTGTCGGCAACCCACGTTCACATGTGGCGTGGGCCCCAGCCATACCCTCATACCGTCTAAGCCGCAGGTCAGAGGTGGTGCTGATCGTGCGTGGACGTTCGAACACCCGCTTCGGTGTCACAGAATGTCACAACTCGAAATAACTGCCCTCCGAACACGCCGGTGGGACCACCTGGACCGGAGTGGTCTGGCGGACTGATCTGCCCGCCCTGGAGCGTCGTGGGGTGAGGTGGGCATGGCGGACTGAATAGGCGTCCACTGCATGCGTCCTGGGGGTCTGACTCTGCAGCTGGAGCGAAGGCAATAATCGCAGATATTCGTGTTGTGCCTCGGCAATCAACCAGTCTGCAAGCGTCGATGGTGCACATCTATTTCAACGGATTAGGTAAGTATCCATCCAACCGATCGTCTTCACGACAGCACCGGTGCTGTAGATGTGTTATCGAAGTTGCCTACTTCGCGACAAGCGGGCCTGTGCCTGCCAGCTCACCACCGTCGATCACGAACTCGGCACCGGTCACGAAACTGGATTCGTCACTGGCCAGGTAGATGATCAGATTGGACACTTCGCTTACATCGCCCATCCTCTTCATCGGATTGAAGTCCGCAACGTCGAGGTCTGCATTCATCGGCGTCGACACTGTGCCGGGGTGCACCGAGTTGGCTCGGACGCCTTGGTGTGCCAGCTCCAGCGCCACAGATTTCGTCAGTCCGCGCACTCCGAACTTCGATGCGGTATACCCGTGCAGTTCGGCAATACCTTGAAAACCTGCAGTCGACGAAATGTTCACGATCGCAGACGGGGCTGACGAAATCAGGGCATCCGTCGAGGCCTTGACGCCGAGGAACTGTCCTGTCAGGTTTACCGCAATGATCTCGTCCCACGACTTGGTCGGATACTCCTGTAAAGAGCCCATATTGACAATCCCCGCATTGTTGATCAACACGTTCAGTCTTCCGAACTTCTGCGTCGCCAACTCAACCGCATCGACCCAGTCACTGTACTTCGTCACATCCAGCCTCGAAAATGCGGCGTTCTCGGGCCCCAATTCCTCAGCGAGCTTTTCTCCGAGATCGGCAAGTATGTCGCCGAGGACAACCTTGCCGCCGGCGGCCACGATTGCACGCGCGTGTGACGCGCCCATACCGCGTGCCCCGCCGGAAATCAGGGCGACTTTGTCCTGCATTCTCATTTCGACTCCTTCTTCAATGACTTGCCCATGCCACACATGACCGAGATCATCACCACTGCAGTGGAAGTCCGACAACAGCACCCACGATGCCCGACTGATGCCGGACCTTCTCGCCTGGTACCACCTCGAAGTTCGGGATACGAGCAAGCCACGCGCGAAGCGTCGTAGTGATCTCGTACCGTGCCAGGTATGAGCCCGCGCAGTGATGAACTCCGTGTCCGAACGTGAGATGTTCGGTGTCCTTACGGTCGAAATCCACGTCCATCGGGCACCCCGCTCGCTTCGGATCGATACCGAAAAGCATTGTCGGTACCGCGACCATGTCTCCGTCGAGAAGCGAAGCCCCGTCGAGAGTCGTGTCTCCGTTGACGATTCGCGCATCGGACACAACGCCATACCGCCGCAACAACTCCTCCGTTGCCTGATCGATCAGCTCCGGGTTGTCCACCAACCTTTGACGATTGGCAGGATTTTCCGCCAAGTGTTGCATCATGAAGCTGAGAAAGTTCACGACGGTGTCCAGGCCTGCAAGCAGCAACAGCCCGCAGATCTTTAGGCACTCGTCCTGTGAAAGAGGCTTTCCGTTGACCGAACTCTGAACAACTGCGCTGATGGCGTCGGGCCCCGGATTCGCGCGACGTTCATCGATGAACGGACCGAGGTACTCGAAGAACTGGTCGGTTGCTTCCGCCATGGTCATCGTGCCGTCGGGACGAGTCATCTGGTCACCGATATACTTTAACCGCGCGGCGTCTGTGCTGGGCAGATCGACCAACCGCAGGAACACCTCGATCGGGAAGATTTCGGCGAAGTCCTTCGTGAAGTTGCATCCTCCCTTCGCCGCGAGCGTGTCGATCAAGTCTGCTGCGATCGTTTGGATTTCGCCTTCGATCCTTCGGACGGACGCGGTGCCCACCGCCGCGTTCAACACCTTCCGATAAGGCTTGTGCTCAGGCGGGTCCAAGGACGTGGGGATGAAACTGTACTGCTCACCTGCTTCCCTCGGCAAGAAGGGGCACTTGCTCGAGAATGATTCATGGTTCTCGAACACCTCCTTGAGCAGCTGCCCGGAGATGGCGATCCAATGTCCGCCGTTGCGCGGCGTCCACATCAAGCTGTGATCTGATTTCTGCAGTTCCGCCCACGACTCCTGGAGACCGTTGTCGATTCCGGGCGGTGCGAAGATGTCGAAATCTACGATGCGGTCCAGCGGCACGTTGGTCGGAACGTTCTCGAGATCGATAGTTGCAGTCATTTCATACCTTTCGGGTTCGGTTGAGCGAACTGGTTCACCATTGCTCGGGTGCGACACGGACAACCAGCGGCGATAATTCGTCGCTCATGATCACTCGGCATCCGAGGCGGCTGTTGGGGAGAACCTCGGATGCTGCGTCTGCAAGCATCTCTACTTCGTCGTCGCTCTTGGCTGACAACTCTTCGAGCGGGCTCTCGACATAGACATGGCACGTAGCGCACGCCGCGCTACCTCCGCAGTCGCCGACAATGGATTCGATACCATTGGCCACTGCAGCTTTCATGATCGAAGTCCCCGCTGGCACCTCGATCGCTTCCACTTCGCCATCCGGGCATATATAGGTCACAATGGGCATAATCGTCCTTTCGATGGTCGCCAAAGCGGTAACGTCTCAGGCAAAGATGGCCTCGGTAAGCCTGCGTTTGCCTGACTGGAACGCCGCGGGATGATTGATCGCGTCGACGGCGATGAGCCGACCTTCTCGCAGATACTCGACAGCAAATGAGCTACTGTCCGGATCATCGACGACACGGGTGTCGTCGTAGCCGGTGGAGAGTCCTACGATTTTCAGGCCGTGCTCATACTGGTTCGACCAAAACCACGGAACTTGTTGGGGTTTCGGTACCCCACCGGTCAGCGTGGCGGCCGCTCGTCGTGCGTGTTCGACCGCATTCGCCACTGACTCGATCCTCACGCGCCGACCGTAAATTTCGCTGTGGAAGTCCACACAATCACCGACGGCCAGGATGTCGGGATCGCTTGTCGCCATGGCGCCGTCGACGATGATCCCGTTACCGACTTTCAGTCCGGCGTTCTGAGCGATCGCGATGTTGGGTTCGAGTCCTATACCGATCACCATATTGTCGATGGTGTGTTGGGCCCCGTCCGATGTCCAGACGCAAGCGACTCTGTTATCGGAGCCCAATGTCACTCGGTCGATCGTCGTCGACGTGCAAATGTCGACTCCTCGTCGGGCGTGTTCGCGTTCGAAGAATTGAGAGACAACGGGGGCGGTGACTCGCGCCAATACACGTGGGGCCGCTTCGAGCACGATAACCCGCTGACCTGCTTTGACGGCCGCTGCCGCCACCTCCAAACCGATGTATCCCGCTCCTACGATCATCAATACTCGCCCTGTTTGGAACGAGGTGCGCAGACGCGCGCAGTCGTCCAGTGTGCGGAGCGTGTGTACGTTGCTCGGTCGACGGCCCGCGCTTGCGAGTATCGGTAGATCGCGTGCGCAGCCACCGACCGCCAGCACGACACGGTCGTAGGAAAGGCTGCGGCCGGCGTTCAGGCCTATTGTTCGATTTCGTCGATCGATACCCTCGACGGATGTGTCCAAAAGCAGATCGATATTTTTTCTCGCATACAAGGACTCGCCTTTCAGCGGATCCGGAGTGGTGAACGCCGCTTCTGCGCTAAGCAAGTCCTTGGAAAGCGGGGGGCGATGGTAAGGGGGGTACAGTTCATCGCTGAGGATGACGATCTCGCCCTCCCATCCTGCGCTGCGGCTTGCGAATGCCACCTCGGCACCAGCAGTTCCCCCGCCGATGACGACGAGTCGGGGCGGCGCACAAAAGCGTTCGGCAATATTCATCCTTTACCTCCGTTTCTGTAGTCGATGCACTCACACGGCTGGGTATTCGTGTCGACGAGATCGTGTGACGTCGGCGGGATTATTGCTCTCCGGCCGACCGCCGAACGTCTTTGGAAACCGAAGAGTGTTTCGTCTCAGTGTGTTTCGACCGGCCCGGCGGCACTGCGGCGGTCTTCACTCAGCCTATTCGGACGTGACGTGGATTACATCGGTCGTGCGACACAGGCTCTGAGCCGGCCTTTGGCCTGAGCGCACAGTCGGACTGGACGTGGTGGCAACGGACGGGTGCACAGCTTTGGAATGGGCGATGTGTCGCTACTCGATCGACCTGCATCGGCTGCTTCAGGGAGTTTCTGGCTTGTTCAGTACGGCTGCGCCGAGCCAGAAGCTGAGTTCGAGTGCGTTCTCGAGATCCAGGCAATGGTCACGTACCGACCGCCCGAGTTCGTCCTCGATCTTGCGGATCCGATAAAGAACCGAGTTCTTGTGCATGTGCAGTGCCTCAGCCGTAGCGGTGTAGCTTCCGCCTGCCCGAAAGAACTCGCGCAGGGTTGCCCGTGATTGCTCGGTGGCGGCATCGTCGACTGCCAGCGGGCCGAGAAGGTCGGATACCCAGGCGCTTGTAGCAGTCAAATCCGAACACATGAGAGCCACGGCCCCCAATTCTCCTGTTTGAACAAACTTGAGCCCGGCCATCCGCGACGCTTGCATGACGCGCCTCGTGGCGTTGGCTTCGTCGTGGGTACGGATAAAACCCTCGAGGCCGTAGCGGGGATTCCCCATTGACACTGCGACTGCCCCTAGCCGCCCGTCCGTGAGTGTTTCGAGGCATTCAGGAGTTACACTCCCTGTGCGTCCCAATGGTATCCAGGCCCGCGCCATGTGCCCGTTGCGCGTCTCGAACAAAGGTTGCGCGCAGGCACTGAGTACTTCCGCCATTGTGGTGGCAGCAGCTTCGAGATTCGCTACCTCGCCCTCGGTACTGTGCGAATTGTCGGTCCATATGATGACCCCGAGGTGGTACTGACCGAATCGATAGCCAAGGATGTTCTCGGTGGGAGGGACATCCACGGTCCGTCCGGCCAGAACGTCATGGATGCGAGCAGACCGAGACGCGGTACGACGGAGGCGCCATGCATCGCGCTCGGATTCGTAGGTCGACAGTAGCTGCTGCGCAATCAGATTCACGTGGGCCGAGACGAGCGTACTGATTTCGAGTGCGGCACGGGCGGTGACCGCGGCACTGTTGCTTCTTTCGGAGAGCTCTTCCAGGCACCACCGAACGACGCTCTCCTGGTAGAGCCGGTAGGCATGCTCGAGGGCTGTGATCGGGATGTCTCGTTGTGCGAGTAGTTTGGCGATTTCGATCGCAGGCGCCGATGGTCCGACCTGCTCGATGTCGACATCATGGCGCAGGATCTTCATCGTTATGGCGAAGTTGTGTATCGCTCCGGCGCTCAATTGATCGAGAATTGGCTGGTCCGCGGCAAAATAATCGATCTCGCTGATGAGACGGCTGACGATCGCTCCGGCGATTTCGTCGAGACGTGCGTCGGCCGTCGATGTGATTTGTGCGATCACGTCTATTACTCGCGATTCGAGGTCGATCGCAAGAACCTGTTTGCTGCCGTCAGCCAACGTTGTCACCTCTTGTCGGTCCAGCGGAGGTCGATGCGATTTGCACACTTGCCGCTGTGATTCACAATCCGGGCTAGGACGAAGGAAGTGGAACAAGACTTCTTCGACGTGACGCACGGCACAGTACGACCCTAGGGCGTGTCTCCCAATGATTTGGGGTGTCGTGCGGCAACATGTTTGCTGTGACAGAGGTGATGGATCGATATCAGGTGTTGACCGAGAAGCA
>NZ_JBHXWI010000035.1:0-113791 GCF_042671975.1 Rhodococcus sp. NPDC127593
GCCAAGTCTCAAGGCCACCATCGCCATCAACATCCTCACCGACATCGACCCTTGACAACACAACCCACGACTTAACTACACGGCTTTGGGACTAGGGACCCGCACTTCGGCGCGCCGTTCGATCATAACCTGTTGTTCTACAACAGCTTTCCCATGTCGTGATTCCAGCACGCCGCGGATCGCGCTCGCATCCGAATCTGGATCAATTCAATTTTGGGCCTTGACATGAATTGTGACCCCTGTCACGCTTCTCTATACGGAATCATTATTTCGCATTGTGGAAGAAGGGTCGCATGGATCTCGATGCAGGACTCCACCGATTCAACGAGGCTTCACAGTCCGAGGCAACGGAACTGGCGCGGATCTGCCTGGATATTCCCCGGTGGGCAGACGAACTCGTGTCCGCCCGGCCGTACACCGATCGCGCCTCACTTCTCACCGCGGCCAGGACGGGCGCCGGCCCGCTCTCCGCGGACGAGATCGAGCACGCCCTCGCGCGCCATCCCCGAATCGGGGAACCTCCGGGCGGCGACGACGCCGAGGCGCTCCTGGCACGCTCGGAGCAGTCGAACGTCGATTCGTCCGACGCGGGGGCGCAGAAACGGCTCACCGACGGCAACCGTGCCTACGAGGACAAGTTCGGAAGGGTCTTCCTCGTCCGCGCCGCCGGCCGCAGCACGTCCGACATCCTCACCGCACTCGACCGCCGGTTACTCAACGACGAGGCCAGCGAATTAGCCGTTGTCGCAGAGGAACTGCGCGACATCGCCGCGCGCCGACTCGCCGGGATGCTGGACACATGAGCGACGTCAGCCAGGTCACCACCCACGTGCTGGATGCGGCCGAAGGCATGCCCGCGCAGAAGGTGCCGGTCACGCTGACGGTCCAGCGGCAGTCCGCCTGGATCACCGTGGCCGACGCCGTCACCGACGACGACGGCCGCGTCACAACCCTGGGCCCCGCCCGACTCGATCCGGGCACCTACCGGATCGTCTTCGACACCGGACGCTACTTCGCCGCGAAGGGACGTCCGGCGTTCTACCCCGACATCACCATCACGTTCGCCCTGACCGACAGCGAACAGCACTACCACGTACCAGTCCTTCTCAGCCCGTTCGCATACTCGACCTACCGAGGGAGCTAATCATGAGCAAGATCGTGCTCGGCCAGAACCAGTACGGCAAGGCAGAAGTCCGGTTGGTCAAGATCACCCGGGACACGAAGCGACACGACATCGAAGACGTCACCGTGACATCGCAACTGCGCGGCGACCTCGACGCGGTGCACACCGAAGGCGACAACGCGCACGTCGTGGCCACGGACACCCAGAAGAACACGGTGTACGCGTTCGCCCGCGACGGCGTCGGTTCGATCGAGACGTTCGCCATGCGACTCGGCCGGCACTTCACCGGGGAATTCGAGTGGATCACCGGCGGCCGATGGGAGATCGAGCAGTACTCGTGGGCGCGGATCCCGGTCGACGGCGAGGGCCACGACCATTCCTTCGTCCGATCGAGCGACGAACGGCGGAACACCGTGGTCACCATCGACGGCGATCGGACGTGGATCGTGTCCGGCCTCAGCAACATGGTGGTATTGAAGTCGACGGGTTCGGAGTTCCGCGGGTACCCGAAGGACAAGTACACCACCCTGCAGGAGACGTCGGACCGGATCCTCGCGACGTCGGTGAGCGCCCGGTGGCGGTACCTCACCACCGACGTCGACTTCGACAAGACCTTCGAGAACGTGCGGGCAATCATGCTGGAGGCGTTCGCCACGACGCATTCGCTCGCGCTGCAGCAGTCCCTGTTCCAGATGGGTTCGGCGGTACTCGAGGCGCACCCCGAAATCGCCGAGGTGAAGTTCTCGATGCCGAACAAACACCACTTCCTCGTCGACCTGGAACCGTTCGGACTCGACAACCCGGGCGAGGTGTTCTTCGCGGCCGACCGCCCCTACGGGTTGATCGAGGCGACCGTCGAGCGCGAGGACGCTCCCGACGCCGGCCGCGCCTGGGATTCCGTTCCCGGATTCTGCTAGGAGCGCGGCGATGAAGCGGATCGGACACCGGGTTGCCGGAGCTCCCGGACCCGAGGACGAGCGTTTGCCGCTCGGCAAGTCGTACGTCTACGGGCTGCAGCACATCCTGACGATGTACGGCGGCGTGATCGCGCCTCCCCTGATCGTCGGCGGCGCCGCCGGACTGACCGGCGTCGAGATCGGACTGCTCGTGTCGGCGGCATTGTTCGTCAGCGGGGCGGCCACACTGCTGCAGACCCTCGGCGTTCCCTATTTCGGGGCAAAACTTCCCCTGGTGCAGGGAATTTCGTTCGCCTCGGTGTCCACGATGGTGGCGGTGGCGAGCGGGCCGGGTGGACTGCGCTCGGTCTTCGGAGCCATCATGGTCGCCGGCGCGATCGGACTGTTGGTCAGCCCGTTCTTCTGCAGGATCGTGCGCTACTTCCCGCCCGTCGTCACCGGATCGATCATCACGGTCATCGGCATCTCCCTCCTGCCGGTCGCGGTGCGCTGGGCGATGGGCGGCAACGCCAAGGCCCCGGACTGGGGGTCGATGTCCAACATCGGGCTCGCCGGATTCAGCCTGTTCATCGTGTTGCTGGTGAGCCGGCTGGTCCAGGGAACCCTGTCGCGGTTGTCCATCCTGATCGGCATCGTCGTGGGAACCCTGTTCGCCGCGCTGATCGGCAAGGCCGACTTCGGCGCCGTCGGGAAGGGCGCGATCTTCGAACTGCCGCAGGTGTTCTCGTTCGGCACTCCCCTGTTCCAGATCGGCGCGATCATCTCGATGACCGTGGTGATCCTCGTGATCATGACAGAGACGACGGCGGACATCCTCGCGGTCGGCGAGATCGTGGAAACGAAGGTCGATGCTCGCCGGGTCGGCGACGGTCTCCGCGCCGACATGCTCGCCACCACCGTGGCACCGGTGTTCGGCACGTTCCCGGCCAGCGCGTTCGCTCAGAACGTCGGGCTCGTCGCGATCACGGGGATCAAGAGCAGATTCGTTGTCGCGGCGGGAGGTTCGGTTCTGTTCGCTCTCGGACTGTTCCCCGTCCTCGGGCGGCTGGTGGCCTCCGTGCCGCTGCCCGTCCTCGGCGGTGCGGGGATCGTCCTCTTCGGTTCGGTGGCCGCGAGCGGAATCCGGACACTGTCCAAGGTGTCGTACGACGGCAACCTCAACCTGGTGATCGTCGCGGTGGCCCTCGGATTCGGGGTCATTCCGATCGCGGTGCCCGAGTCCTACTCGGCCTTCCCGGAATGGGTGCACATCGTCTTCGACTCGGGGATCAGCGCGGCGAGCATCGTCGCGGTGCTGCTGAACATCCTGTTCAACGAGATCAAGGCCGGCAACCGGCCCACTCCCTCGGTGGTCTCGGCGGCGCCACCCGTCCTCGTCCACCGAACCGAGGACCCGACGCATCCCGCAGACACGGGGCATCCCGCAGACCCGGCGCGCACCTCCGCCGTGCGCAACGAGTGAAGGACCGAACCAGCACACGCCGGAGCAACTCCCTGGTCGAGCGGTGCAGTCGCGACGCTAACGGTCCGCGACTGCACCGCCTTCCCGACGAAGATCGAGCAGGCGCATCACCCGCGTCGCACTCACCCCGTGGACGAGGACGGAGAGGACGACCGTGAAGGCCACCGTCGACCACAACCATTTCTCGTCGTCCACGCCGGCTTCCGCAGCGGCGTAGGCGAGATAGTAGATCGACCCGATTCCGCGAACCCCGAAGAATGCGGTGACCCGGCGCTCGGGACCGGACATCTCCTCGCAGCCCAGCAGCGAAACCCATCCCACCACCGGCCGGATGACGAACACGAGGGCTGCCGCGACGAGAACCCCGCCCCACGTCAGTTCGGTCAGCAGACCGGAGGTGAGTGCCACGCCCAGCAGGAGCAGGACGGCGAGGGTGAGCACGTGTTCGAGTTGCTCGATCAGGCTGTGCATCTCGGCGTGGTACTCGTGGGCCCGCTCCGTCCGACGGATGGCGACGGCGCAGGCGAAGACGGCGAGAAACCCGTATCCCCCGGCCAGTTCGGTGAGTCCGTAGACGGCGAACGTGGCGGCGAGCGCGAAGATGGGTTCGCTGCGTTCGGCGAGGCGCATGTGTGCGATCGGGAAGCGGAAGACCGCGCGACCGAACAGATCACCGGCAATCCACCCCAGGGCCGCGCCGATGACGACCTTGCCGATCAGCTCCCACGCCACCCACTGCACGATCCACTGCTCGATCGGCCCCTTGCCGATCATGAACAGTGCCAGATACACGAACGGGAAGGCGAGAGCGTCGTTGAGCCCGGCCTCCGAGGTGAGCGCGAACCGGACCTCGTCGTCCTCCCGATGGGACTCGCCGCCCGACGTGGGACCTTCCACCTGCACGTCGGACGCCAGAACCGGGTCCGTGGGCGCGAGGACGGCCCCGAGCAGGATCGCGACGGCGGGGGTCAATGCCGCCACCCACCAGCCGAGCACCGCGACAGCGGCGATACCGAAGGGCATCGCGATCAGCAGCAGACGCCACGTCGAATTCCACGTCCGCCAGCCCAGGGGCCTGTCGATCGCCAGTCCCACACCCATCAAGGCGACGATGACGCAGGTTTCGCTCAGGTGTTCCGTCACGGCGGGATGCAGCGCCGGGGACAGGGTGTCGGTGCCCGACTCGCCGAGAAACAGGCCGGCCCCCGCTCCGACCGCCAGGACGATCAGCGGCGCCGAGACGGCACGGTCCTGGAACAGGCGTGGAACGGTGGCAGCCAGCAGAAGAGCCAGTCCTGCCGTCAGATACACGAGATCGGTGTTCAGCGCGATCACCCCACCTCGCCGCGGAGCAGGGACGCCATCCGTGCGTCGAACGCCACGAACAGCACCCTCGGAATTCCGGAGTCCGACTCACGGACGGCACCGACCGCCTGCCGGACGGCGTCGTCCGCGGGCCAGCCGTACACCCCGGACGAGATCAACGGGAACGCAACGGACTGCGCGCCGAGGTCGGAGGCCACCGCCAGGCTGCTGGTGTAGGCGCTGCGCAGAGTGGCCGACCGATCGTCCGAAGCGGAGTACACGGGGCCGACCGTGTGAATCACCCATCGAGCCGGCAACCGGCCCGCCGTCGTCGCGACCGCCTGTCCCGCCGGGAGCCCGTCCTGCAGCGTGGTGGCCCGCAGGTGCCTGCATTCGGCGAGGATCTCGGCACCACCGGCCCGGTGGATGGCGCCGTCCACGCCCCCACCCCCGAGCAGTCCGGAGTTGGCGGCGTTGACGATCGCGTCGACCTCGACCGTCGTGATGTCACCCTGCACTACCTCGATGGTGGTCATCATCCCATTATCGCCGCGAGGTCACCGCCACCCGCACGATCAGTCCGGCGACCAACGCCCAGAACGCGGACCCGATGCCGAGGATGCTCACCCCCGACGCGGCAATCAGGAAGGTGACGACGGCGCCTTCCCGTTCGCGCACGTCGTCGAGGGCGGAGGCCAGCGCCCCGCCGAGGGTGCCGAGGAGGGCGAGACCGGCGACCGCCTCCACGACGCCCTCGGGTGCCGCGGCGATGAGCGTGGCCACCGCGGCGGAACACGCGGCGAGCACCAGATAGGCCCAGCCTGCCGTGAAGGCCGCGACCCAGCGCTTCCTGGGATCGGGATGCGCGGACGGCGCGGCGGCGAGGGCGGCGCTGATGGCGGCGAGGTTGATGGCGTGTCCACCCGCAGGCGCGCCCACCAGGGTCCCGACACCGGTCACCAGCATGGCCGGCCGCCACGGCACCCGGTAGCCGAACGAATTCATGACGGCGGTCCCGGGGATGTTCTGGGACGCCATCGTCACGATGTACAGCGGGATCGCGATCCCGATCATCGCCTGCCACGTCCAGGCCGGTGCGGTGACGTCGAGTCTCGGCAGGAGCGCGCTCGTGTCCAGTCCGTCGCTGCCGGAGGCGAGACCGACCGCGATCACCACTGCGGCAGCAGCGAACGCGGCCGGCACCGCCCACCGCGGCGAGTACCGCTGCAGAACCAGCCACACGAGAACCACGGGCGCGACGGCCAGCGGGGCATCACGCAGCGCCAGCACCGGCGCCAGGCACAGCGGCAACAGCACCCCCGCGAGCATCGCCTGCGCCAACGCCGAGGGGATGGCCGCGATGAGCCGTCCCAGCCGCGGCCACAGCCCCGTGAGGATCACCGCCGCCCCCACGACGACGAACGCCCCGACCGCGGCCGGCCAGCCCCCGCTCACCGTCCCCGCACCGGCGAGGAGAGCGGCACCCGGCGTCGACCACGCCAGCGTGATCGGCATGCGGTAGTGCCGCGACATCCACAACATGCCCAGCGCCTGCGTCACACACAGCGCCAGCAGTCCCGACGCGGCCTGGGCGGAGTTCGCGCCCACCGCCGTCAACCCGGTGAGTACGACCGCGAACGAACTGGTGAAGCCCACCAGGGCGGTCACGATTCCGGCGCTGATCGGCTGGGCGGCGGAATCGGGTGAACGCACATCACTGTCGGGCACAGACATAGGACGCGATTCTGCCCGACCCGTGGTCCGGGTAATCCGTGGCATTAGGGTCGGGACGGTGAAACACGACGACGCCCCCGCCCTGCCGACCGCCGCCGACTTCCCCGCCCTGTGGCCGGTGCCGACCCGCTGGGAAGACAACGACCACTACGGGCACGTCAACAACGTCACGTACTACTCGTACTTCGACACGGCCGTCAACGGCTGGCTGATCGCGACGACGGGCACCGACATCCGTGATCTGCCCGCCATCGGCGTCGTCGCCGAGACGTCCTGCAAGTACGTCAGCGAACTGTCGTTCCCGGACCGTCTGCAGGTGGGGTTGTCCATTCAGAAGCTGGGCACCCGGAGCATCGTGTACGCGCTCGCGATCTTCCGCGAGAACGACGACGCACTCGAACTCGCGGCTCTCGGCCGCTTCGTTCACGTGTACGTGGGCGCGAAAACCCGGAGGCCGGTGCCGATTCCTGCCGAAATTCGGAGCGCTGCAACCCTTCTGGTGGTGCCGGACGCCGTCTGAACGTCCGGCACCACCAGATGGTTCAGCGCAGGCCCTCGGCCTCCGCCGTGGCCACCGCCCGGGCGATGATGCCGTCGATCAACGCAACCGTGGGCGCACCGGTCTCGGCCTTGTTCCGGGGGTCGTCGATCACCCGGCGCAGGACGCCTTCGGCGATGATCGCCAGCTTCCACAACGCCAGGACGTGCCAGTACCCCACATGCGTGACATCGCGTTTCGTGTGGTGGACGTAGGCCTCCACGAGTTCGGCCCGGGTGGGGAATCCCTCCAGCGTGGAGGCGGGGAACGGTCCGGCGTCCTCGTCGCCCGCCTCGGGCCAGTAGGCCAGTAGCGCGCCGACGTCGGCGAGGGGGTCGCCCAGCGTGCACAGTTCCCAGTCGACCACCGCGACCACCTCACCCTCCTCCGGCGAGGTGATGACGTTGCTCAGGTGAAAATCACCGTGCACCAACGACAGTTCGGCCTGCTCCGGCATGTTGCGCTCGAGGATGCCCGCCACGTCCTCGATCGCCGGGACGTCACGGGTACGGGACTTCTCCCACTGATCCGTCCAGCGCTTCAACTGCCTTGCCGCGTAAGGCTTGTGGCTGGCCAGATCCTCCAGCCCGGCATCTCCGAGATCGACCGCGTGGATCTTCGCGAGAGCCTTCGGCATCGCCAGTCCGACGGCATTCCGCTGCTCGGGTGTCAGCTTCTTCGCCACGCCGATACTGTCGATCACCACCCCCGCGACGAAACTCATCAGCACGAGCGGCGCGTCCGTGACCTCCGGATCGTCGGTGAGCCCGAGGATCTTCGGCACCGGAACGTCGGATCCCTGCAGAGAGGACAGAATCCGATGTTCGCGAACGACGTCGTGCGCCGACGCGAGCAGATGTCCGAGCGGTGGCCGCCGCAGCACCCACCGTCCACCACCCGCGTCGCTGACCGCGTACGTGAGATTCGACTGACCGTTCCCGATCCTCTCGAAGCTCAGCGGCGCGATCGCTCCCACACCGAGTCCGGCAATCCACGCAGAGACGGCATCTTCGTTCAGCCCCACAGCATTCACGCGCTCGATGCTAACCGCTCGGAGGCCCGATGCGGAGGGAAGCGGTCCGCACCGCAGGTCGCGGCCCTAGGGTGGCAACAGTGAGGCCGATTCGGCCGGAACTGGAGGGACCGACGTGGAAGTTTTCCTCATCGTGTGCGGCGTGCTCCTCGCCGTGAGTGCCGTCGCCGTGAGCATCCCCAAGCTGAGGCTGAAGGGAACCGCGTGGACGGGGTTGCAATCACGAGGCCTGAGCAGGCAGCAGGTCCGGCTGATCGGGGCGGCGGAACTCGCCGGCGGTGTCGGCGTTCTCGTCGGCCTTTACTGGACTCCGCTGGGAGTGATCGCGACGGTGGCGCTGCTGATTCTCCTCTTGTGTGCAATCGCCTTTCACGTCCGGCACGGCGACTACGGCAATCCCGACACCCGGGCCGTGGCGATGCCCGCGGTCTACCTCGCGATGCTCGCCGTCCTCGCCTCGATCGGGTTCGTGTTCGCGGGGTGATCCGGGGTTCTCGGACAATTGCAGCAACAACCTGGCGTCGGTTGTGTCCGAATTGGTCATTAGACGCAGCATGACACTGGTGGGACCCCCAAAACTGGGCATTCTGCTCGATGCCGTCGGTGCCACTTGCGCACTTCGCATTCCCGTGGATGCTGTGAAGTAGGACACACACCTGCCCTACCGCAGTACCCGTCTCCAACGAACCCACAAGGTTCACGGACTCGACAACGCGAGGTGACCCCGATGGTCGACAAGATTGCCTATCCGGTCCAGCTCATCCAGCCGGACGGCCGACGGGTCTTCAGACCCGACTACACGAGCCTGGTCCGCGACATCGGACCCGACCAACTGCGCGGCCTCTACGAGGACCTCGTGGTCGCGCGTCGGATGGATGTCGAAGCGGTCGCCCTGCAACGCCAGGGTGAACTGGGACTCTGGGCTCCGATGCTCGGGCAGGAAGCCGCACAGGTCGGCTCCGCCCGCGCCCTCCGTCCCGACGACTACGCGTTCATCAGCTACCGCGAGCACGCCGTCGCCTACTGCCGGGGCGTGGACCCGGGGGTGATGACCCGCATGTGGCGGGGATGCGCCCATTGCGCGTGGGATCCGAGTTCGGTGAATGTGACGAATCCGGCGATCGTCGTCGGCTCCCAGGGGCTGCACGCCACCGGGTACGCCATGGGCGCCCATCTGGACGGCGCGGAGATCGCGACGATCGCCTACTTCGGCGACGGCGCCACCAGCCAGGGCGACCTCGCCGAGGCTCTCGGCTTCTCGATGAGCTTCAACGCGCCGGTCGTATTCTTTTGCCAGAACAACCAGTTCGCGATCAGCGAACCGGTCCGCCTGCAGAGTCCCGTCCCCATCGCGCAGCGCGCCGCCGGTTACGGCATGCCCGCCCTCCGGGTGGACGGCAACGACGTCCTCGCGGTCCTCGCGGTCACCCGCCAGGCCACCCAGCGAGCCCGCGAAGGCAGTGGGCCGACGTTCATCGAGGCCATCACGTACCGGATGGGTCCCCACACCACGTCGGACGATCCCACCCGGTATCGGGCGGCGGCCGAGACCGAGGTCTGGAAGGCCCGCGACCCGATCGACCGGATGAGGCGCCTCCTCGACCGGGAGGGCCTGCTCGACGACACGTTCCTCGCCGGGGTGCAGGCCACCGCCGACGACGTCGCGGCGCGACTGCGGTCCGGGACCATCGGTGCGCCCGATCCCGAGCCACTCGATCTGTTCGAGCACGTGTACTCCACCGACCACCCACTCATCGACGAGGAACGCGAGCAGTACGCCGCGTACCTCGCAGGCTTCGCCGGCATCGAGGAGGCACTGTCATGACCACCACCACGCTGTCGCTCGGCGCCGCACTCAACGCAGGCCTCCGGCGCGCTCTCGAACACGACCGCAAGGTCGTGATCATGGGTGAGGACGTCGGACGCCTCGGCGGGGTCTTCCGCGTCACCGACACCCTGCAGAAGGATTTCGGCGACAACCGGGTCATCGATACCCCACTCGCCGAATCGGGGATCATCGGCGCCGCGTTCGGCATGGCGCTGCGCGGTTACCGGCCCGTCTGCGAGATCCAGTTCGACGGCTTCGTCTACCCCGCGTTCGACCAGATCGTGTCGCAGGTGGCCAAGATTCACTACCGCACACAGGGCAGGGTCACCGCGCCCCTCACGATCCGGATCCCGTACGGCGGTGGCATCGGCGCGGTCGAGCACCATTCGGAGTCGCCGGAGGCGTACTTCGCCCACACCGCCGGACTGCGCGTCGTCACGCCCAGCAACCCGGCGGACGCGTTCCACATGATCCAGCAGTCTGTCGCGGCGGACGACCCGGTGGTGTTCTTCGAACCGAAGCGGCGGTACTGGGACAAGGCCGAGTTCGACGTGGACGCCGAACCGGACCTGCCGCTGCATCGGGCCCGGGTGGCCCGGGAGGGCACGGACGCCACCATCGTCGTGTACGGCTCCGTCGTGCCGACGGCCCTGTCGGCCGCGGCCATCGCAGCCGACGAGGGGCACTCGCTCGAGGTGATCGACCTGCGCTCCCTCTCGCCGATCGACTTCGACACCATCGAGGAGTCGGTCCGCAAGACCGGAAGGCTCGTCGTCGCGCACGAGGCGTCGACGTTCCTCGGCCTGGGTGCGGAGATCGCCGCCCGCATCTCCGAGCGCTGCTTCTACCAACTGGACGCGCCCGTCCTGAGGGTCGGCGGATTCGACGTTCCGTATCCCCCGGCGAAGCTGGAACTGCACCACCTGCCGGACGCCGACCGTCTGCTCGACGCGGTCGATCGCAGCCTCGCGGCCTGATCGCACTCATCGGAGGAGAGGAGCCGTCCGTTGGCGCAGGAATTCCGCCTACCCGATCTCGGAGAGGGGCTGACGGAGGCCGAACTGGTCTCCTGGGCCGTCGAGGTGGGCCAGACGATCGAACTCAATCAGGTGATCGGAGAAGTCGAGACGGCGAAGGCGCTCGTCGAGTTGCCTTCGCCGTACGCGGGTGTCGTGGAGGAATTGCTGGTTCCGGCGGGCGCGACGGTGCCGGTCGGAACACCGATCATCCGGATCACGACGGATGCGGCCACCGAGGAACCTCCGACGCGCACGCCCGTTCTAGTGGGGTACGGGCCCGAGGCCGCTGCCGAGAGCAAACGCGCCCGGCGGAAGCTGATGACAGCTCCGGAGACCGGCACGTCCGCCCCGGACCGTCGGCGCCCAGACGCGTCCCCGGCCGCCCGGGTGGCCGCACGTGAACTCGGGGTCGACCTCGCCGTCGTCGCCGGGACGGGGCCGTCCGGTGCCGTCACCCGGAACGACGTGGAATCCCATGCGGGTGCGGCCGGGCAGTCCGTGCCGTCGACACCGGACTCGCCGGAGCCGTCGGAGCGTGAGACCCGCACCCCGATCCGCAGTGTCCGGAAACAGACGGCGGCGGCAATGGTCCGCAGCGCGTTCACCGCCCCGCACGTCACCGAATTCGTGACCGTCGACGTGACCCGGTCGGTGGAACTGCTCGAACGCCTGCGGGACCTTCCCGCATTCGCGGGACTGTCGGTGACACCGCTGAGCCTGGTCGCGAAGGCGATGATCGTCGCGCTGCGCGAGAACCCGAGCCTCAACGCCTCGTGGGACGAGGAGAACCAGGAGATCGTCACCAAGCATTACGTCAATCTCGGCATCGCCGCGGCCACGTCCCGCGGTCTGGTGGTCCCCAACATCAAGGAGGCGCAGTCGCTGAGCCTGCTCGAGCTGTGCCGTGCGATCACCGAACTGACCGCGACCGCGCGCAGCGGCAGGGCCGAGCCGGCGCAGCTCACCGGCGGCACGGTGTCGATCACCAACGTCGGAGTCTTCGGTGTCGACGCGGGCACGCCCATCCTCAACCCCGGCGAATCGGCCATCCTGTGCCTGGGCAGCGTCACCAAGCGACCGTGGGTGCACGAGGACGAACTCGCGGTGCGGTGGGTCACCACCCTGAGCGTGTCGTTCGACCACCGGGTGGTCGACGGCGAGCAGGGGTCGAGGTTCCTGTCGTCCGTCGCGGCGATGCTGCACGATCCCGCCTCACTGCTCGCGCACCTCTGATCCTCGGTACGTTTGGTCGGTGAGCACTTCCCGAGCGTCCGCGGTCGACACGCGCGCACCAGTGGCCGAACCGCTCCGCCGGGCTCGTGCGGGAACGTTCGGGATATTCGGGATCAACGGGTTCCTGCTCGGCATGTGGGTCGTGCACATTCCGGCGATCGAGGACCGGACCGGCATCAGCCACTCCACGCTGGGTTCGCTGCTGCTCCTGCTGGCGGTCGGCGCGATCGGCGGCATGCAGGTCAGCGGTCCACTGGCCGACCGTTTCGGCAGCAGGCGCATGGTGATCGTCGCCGGGCTCGTACTGTCGGTCGCCACCGTGGGTCCGGGGCTGGCCTCCGCGGCCTGGCAGCTCGGTCTCGCCCTGCTCGTGTTCGGCTTCGCGAACGGCGCACTGGACGTGTCGATGAACTCGCAGGCCGTCGAAGTCGAGCAGCGGTACGGACGGCCGATCATGTCGGCGTTCCACGCCTTGTTCTCCGTCGGCGGGGTGGCGGGATCGCTGCTCGGAGCGGCGACGCTCGCCGCCGGATGGGCACCCGCGACGGCGTTGCTGGCCGCCGGCGGAGTCGGGGTCGTCACCGTCGCCGCGGGCTCGCAGTGGCTGATGGCGGACCGTCCCCGCTCTCGGCACGACACCGCTCCCGCCGAGAAGGCACACGGCCGGCTGTCCACCCGGGTCCTCGCGCTCGGTGGCATCGCCTTCGTCCTCATGCTGTCGGAGGGTGTCGCGAACGACTGGAGCACCCTGCAAGTCAAGGAACACCTCGGAACGTCGGATTCCGTCGCCGCCCTCGCGTTCGGAGCCTTCTCGGTGATGATGACGGTGGGCCGGTTCACCGCCGACCGCGTGAGCGGCGCGCTCGGTCCCGTCGCCGTCGTCCGCTACGGCACCCTGATCGCGGCCCTCGGAATGCTGCTCGTCGTCGTCTCGGGGCTGCTCCCGCTCACCATCCTGGGCTGGGCGCTGTTCGGCCTGGGATTGTCGGGCTGCGTCCCCCAGATCTTCACCGCCGCGGGCAACCTCGGCGCGGGTTCCGCGGGCACCAACATGTCCCGGGTGGTCGGGCTGGGGTACGTGGGATTCCTCGCCGGCCCGGCCACCATCGGCTGGATCACCCAGGTGGTTCCGCTGACCGTTGCGATGGTGGTGCCCCTGGTCTGCGTGCTGGTGGCGGCCACGTTCGCGGGGGCGGTCCGGCGCACCTGACCTTTCAGGCCGGCGTGCGGTACCTCAGCATCATTTCGTGATCCTCGTGATCGAGGATGTGACAGTGCCACACGTAGCCCTGCAGCGGTCTCGGACCTCCGCCGGGTCCGTGCCCGTGGACGTCGTGTGATCCGTTCCCGAACACCGCGTCGGGATCGAAGCCCAACCCCTCCGCGGTGGGGAACCGCACGACGATCCTGGTGACGGAATTGGCGTTCGCCAGCACCGTGTCCTTGAATCCCCGCTCCCACGGCTCCGGGGGGATGAGCGGAGAGGTCGTGAACGCGTCGGCCGACGGGGTCCACCGGATGCCGAGCGGCGGTTGCGGGGCGGCAAATGCGAATCGCAGAGTCTCGATGACCTGACGCCCCAGCACCCGGAAGTTCGCGAGATGCAGATGCACGGGATGCGGATCATTGGTCGCGTTGACGATGTTCCACTGCTCCACCGCGCCCTGGCGCGGCAACTCGATGTCCTCGGTCGAATACCGGAGATTGTTCAGCGACATGATCGACGGCGGGAGTCGCACGTCGCTCGGCTGGCTGAGCGTCACGTCCCGGAAGACCTCGGGCCGCGGGATCGGCGGCAGCAATTCCGGCTGGCCCCGTCCTCCGCGCAGTGTCGCCGGCGGCGCACCGGCGAATCCGCGGGCCGCGCCCACCCGGAATCGGCAGAACCTCGGCATCGTGCGCTCGCCGATCAGCGCCGCCTGAAACGGCGGTGGCTCGTCATTGCAGAGTTCCACCGTCGATCCCGGTTCCAGGGAGCCGAAGTCGACGAGGAGGTCGACACGCTCGGCTGGGCTCAACCGCACCCGTGTCACCGCGACCGGGGCGTCCAGCAGCCCGTTGTCGCCGCCGATCACCCAGAACGGCATGCGGTTGCCGAAGTACAGATTCCACACACTGAGTGAACCCGCGTTGACGAGTCGCAGTCGGTACAACCCGCGGGCCACCTCGAGTTCCGGCCACACCTTGCCGTTCACGACCCCGACGTCGCCGACCGCGCCCCCTTCCCAGCTCCCTTGCGGCACGGTGGGCGTCGAGCGGATCCGCTGCCTGCCCTCGGCGGTGAACATCTTCTCCTGCAGCACGAGGGGAACCTCGAACTCCCCGGCCGGCAGACCCAGCGGGTTGTCGGCGCGCCCGGTGTCGAAGTCGTCCCGCAGCAGGTACAGCCCGACGAGGCCCGCGTAGATGTTGAGTCTGGTCACCCCCATGGCGTGGTCGTGGTACCAGAGCGTGGCCGCGTCCTGCCGGTTCGGAAGGTGGTGCAGGTACTCCTGCCCCGGCCGGAACACCTGCTCGGGGTGCCCGTCGAACTGCGGCGGATTCACCCCGCCGTGCAGATGCGTCGCCGTGGGCACCTGCGTGCGGTCCCGTTCGCTCAGCCCGTGCAGCGACGTATCGGCATCGACGGCGAACGGGTGGACGGTGATGCTGTTCCGGAACGCGATGGTCGTCGGCTGATCGACGTGCGCCTCGATCGTCGCGCCGAGATAGTCCGCGCCGCTGTATGCCAACGCCGGCGAGGGCGCCAGATCGGTGTGGAACTGATGGACCGTGCTGCTCGCATGGACGTCGACCCTCGTCCCGGACATCGGCGGCAGCATCGGGAGCCGATCACGATAGGGCTCGAGCGGGGGCGAGGAGAACATCAACGGTCGCAGCGGATCGATGTCGAAGGGGAAGGCGCTCGCCGAACCGGCCGACACCGCGCCCAGCCCACCGCCGAGCGCCACCGCCTGCAGGAACGATCGGCGCGAGATCCGTCCACTCATATCGGTCACATCGTGTGTGTTCACGCGGAAAGACGATTCGAGATCGGTCGACGATCACGTTACTCCGCGGGACGCGGCACCCACCCGATATCGGGGCACACGCTCGACGCACGAACAGGACCGTTCACCGACCTCACAGCGGCCTCTCATCGATCGTTCAGCGTCGGTTGGCACACTGTGTGTCGTGACCGAATCGACTAGCAGGCTGCGTCGCAGTGTTCGTCGCCTCGCCTTCGCCGCGGCGGGTGTGGTGGCACTGTGCGCGCTTTACCTCATCCGCCCCGAATCGTCGGGTCTCGTCCTCCCGGAGGCACTCCGACCCGTCGCCGATCCTGTGATCCAGGCGATCGACGTCACCACGGTGCTCGCAGCGACCGTCGTCCTCGCCATCGTCGCGGCGGTGCGAAAACTTTCGTACGGCATGGGTGCGGTACTGCTGCTGTGTATCGGCGCGAATCTCACCAGCGCCGCAGTCCGGGCCTGGGAATCGGATGCGCCGTCCGTGCTCCTGCCGAGCGGGCACGTCGTCGCCGTCACCGCGCTCTACGGTTCGGCGCTGCTGGTGTCGGCGCCGCGGTTCCGGCCCGTCATCGCGGGCCTGGGTTTCGCCGTCGTCCTCGGTGTCGCGGGTGCCGCGGCGCTCGTCGAGCCCATCGGCATCTTCGGCCTCGCGGCCAGCCTGATCATCTCGGCGATCTGGTGGGCGCTGGCGTCCACCCTGATGCTGTACTCCCCCGTCGCCGCCGAGCGTGAAGAGCGACGGCCCGACACCGCGGCCATCGCCTTCTCCCGGCACCGCGGCAGTCTGCGGCTGTAGGCGGCTTCGCCGCCCGTGCGCCTTTCTGGTAGTTGGTGCTACCAAAAAGGCGCACGGGCCCGGAGGGCCTACAGGGCCTACAGGGCCTTGAGTTCCTCGGTGACCTCGGCGACCGACTTCTTCGCGTCCCCGAACAGCATGGAGGTGGTGTCGGCGAAGAACAGTGGGTTGTCGATGCCGGCGAAGCCGGAGTTCATCGACCGCTTGAGCACGATCACCGACTTCGACTGATCCACGTTCAGGATCGGCATCCCGTGAATCGGGCTGGAGGGGTCGTTGCGGGCGGAGGGGTTGGTGACATCGTTCGCGCCGATCACCAGGGTGACGTCGGTGCGAGCGAACTCGTCGTTGATGTCGTCCATTTCCTTCATCGCGTCGTACTCGACGTCGGCCTCGGCGAGCAGCACGTTCATGTGCCCGGGCATCCGGCCGGCGACCGGGTGAATGGCGTACTTGACCTCGACGCCCTTCGACTCGAGCATCTTGGCCATGTCCTTGACCGCGTGCTGGGCCTGCGCGACGGCCAACCCGTAGCCGGGGACCACGATGACCTGGTTGGCGTACGCCATCTGGATCGCCGCGTCCGCCGCCGAGGTGGACTTCGCCGTCTTCGCGGTGCCGTCCCCGACCGCCGCCGCGACGCCGCCGCCACCGAACCCGCCGGCCACGATCGCCGGGATGGACCGGTTCATCGCCTTCGCCATCAGGTTGGTCAGGATCGAACCCGACGCACCGACGATCATGCCGGCCACGATCATCGCCTGATTGTTCAAGGCCAGACCGGCGGCCGCGGCGGACAGACCCGTGAGCGCGTTGAGCAGGGAGATGACGACGGGCATGTCGGCGCCGCCGATCGGCAGCACCACCATCAACCCGAGCACCGCCGCCAGCACCAGCACACCGACGATCCACCACTGGCTGGTGGGTCCGGTCGGGTCGATCGCCTTGATCCCGATGATCACCGCCAACGCGACGGCCCCGATCAGCAGCACCGCGTTGAGCGGCTGCTGCAACCGGCCGATGCCGATCGGCCGGCCCGGCAACGTTTCCTGCAGCTTGAGGAACGCGATCACCGAACCCCAGAAGGAGATCGACCCGATGATCGCCGCGAACAGCGACGCGATGACGATGTGCACCGTCGGCGACTCACCGTGCGCAAACGCGGTGAATCCGTCCGAGTCCAGGAATTCGGCGTACGCGATCAGGGCGACGGTGCCGCCGCCGACACCGTTGAACAGGGCCACCAGCTGCGGCATCGCGGTCATCTTCGTCCGCAACGCCGGCGGCACACCCAACACCACACCGATCACCAGACCGGCGACGATCAGCACCCAGTTGGAGGTGTCCCGGATCGCGATCAGGGTCGCCACCACCGCGACGACCATGCCGGCCGCGGCGATCTGGTTACCGCGGACCGCGGTCTTCGGGCCGGTCAGGCCCATCAGACCGTAGATGAACATCGCGAACGCGACGATGTACAAAACGTTGACCAAATACTCCATTACTTGTCCCCACCCTTCTCAGCAGCAACAGGTGCGGCGGGCTTGGACTTGAACATCGCCAGCATCCGGTCGGTGACCACGAAACCACCGACCACGTTGATCGTTCCGAAGACCAGGGCGACGAACAGGATCACCTGCAGCCCCCACGGCGGGTCCTCGACCTTGCCGAGCACCACCAGCGCACCGAGGACGACGATGCCGTGGATGGCGTTCGTGCCCGACATCAGCGGGGTGTGCAACGTGTTCGGGACCTTCGAGATCACCGCGAACCCCACGAACCCGGACAACACCAGGATCGCGATGTTCGCCAACAATTCGGTATACATCTAGGACACACCCTCCTCACGGGTGACGCAGGACGCGGCGAGGACCTCGTCCGAGAAATCAGGGGCCAGCGCCCCGTCGACGAGCATCAACTCGAGCAGCGCGGAGATGTTCTTCGAGTACAGCTCCGAGGCATGCTCGGGCATGCTCGCGGGCAGGTTCAGCGGCGAGCAGATCGTCACCCCGTGCTTGACAACGGTCTGACCGGGCTCGGTGAGCTCGCAGTTGCCGCCGGTCTCCCCGGCCAGGTCGACCACCACGGAGCCGGGCTTCATGCCCTCCACCGCGGCGGCGGTCACCAACCGGGGCGCCGGACGGCCCGGCACCAGGGCGGTGGTGATGACCACGTCGAAGCCCTTGATCGCGTCCTCGAGCGCCTGCTGCTGCTGCGCCCGCTCCGCCTCGGTCAGCTCGCGGGCGTACCCGCCCTCACCGGCGGCGTCGATCCCCAGATCGAGCCACTGGGCACCGACCGAGCGGACCTGGTCGGCGACCTCCGGGCGCACGTCGTAGCCGGTGGCCCGGCCACCGAGCCGCTTCGCCGTGGCCAGGGCCTGCAGGCCGGCGACACCGACGCCGAGCACCAGCACCGTGGCCGGCTTGACGGTGCCCGCGGCGGTGGTGAGCATCGGGAAGAACCGGGTCGACTCCGACGCCGCGAGCAGCACCGACTTGTACCCGGACACGTTCGCCTGCGACGACAGCGCGTCCATCACCTGGGCGCGGGAGATACGCGGGATCGCCTCGACGGCGAACGCCTGCACCCCCGCCGACTTCAGCGCGGCGACCTGGTTGTCCTGGTTGCGGGGGGCGAGGAACCCGATCAGGGTCTGCCCGGCATGCAACCGGCCCACTTCCTCGTCCGACGGCGGGGCGACCTTGACGATCACGTCCGCCGACCACGGGTCGGCGATGGCGGCTCCTGCCAATTTGTACAACTCGTCCGGAATCAGCGCGCCCAATCCGGCACCCGACTCGACCACCACGTCGACGCCCTTGGCGATCAACGACGCCACAATTTTCGGCACCAACGCCACTCGACGCTCACCGTCGTTCGACTCCCGAACGACGCCGACCGTCGGGCGCGCAGTGGACGCGCTCTGCGATGTATCCATGTATCGACTTCCTGCGGTAGATGGTGTGTGTGCCGCGACGAGCGGCGATCAACCGATGATGAGCGGAAATATTTCCCCCGACTCGACTGAGTTAGCTGATAGTAGCCAGAGAAAGCGTGACGTAGGGAACAGAGAAGTCCGTGGGTAGGCGTCTGAATCGAGTCCGAACAGTCGTTCTCACAGATCTTTCTGCTCGTTTGTGAACCCGGTCACAGGGTGTTTGGTCGTAGTCTGACGGTAGACAGCCGCAAGGAAGCGGAGGTTCGGCCATGAGCAAACCGAAGGAACGGAGCGCGGAGGACGTCACCGCGGATCCGCCGGTCGTCGTCGAGCGGGTCTACGACCATCCGACCGAGGGCGACGGACTGCGACTGTTCGTGGACCGGCTCTGGCCGCGGGGGCTCCGCAAGGACGCGTTCCATTTCGACGACTGGGCCAAGGACCTCGCTCCGTCGACGGAGTTGCGTCACTGGTACTCGCACGACGTCGCCGCATTCAGTGAGTTCCGCGAGCGGTACGTTCACGAGCTCGATTCGCCGACCGGCCGGAAGGCCGTCGCGCGGGTGCAGGAACTCGCACAGGGTCGGCCGATCGTTCTTCTGACCGCGACGAAGGACGTCAGTCACAGTCACGCCGAGGTGCTCGCCGAATACATGCTGGATCGGTTGTGACCACCGACCGCTACGAGGCCCGGCCGATCGCAGAGCCGGACGACGACCTCGGCGGCGACCCCGTCTGCTGGCTCGACCGCGTATGCCCCGACTGCGGGTTGTTCCTTACCGATCACGCCGCGAGCACCTGCCCGCGCTGCGGTTCGGCGCGGGACTGGTGACGTGCGCGAATTCAGCGGGAATTCATCCGGCATTCAGGTACCGGGCACGGAGTTTGTGCTTGACGAGTTTGCCCGTGGGGGTTCGCGGCAGGTCGTCGGAGAAGTCGATGCTGCGCGGCGCCTTGAAGTGACTCACCCGGTCGCGGACGTAGTCGAGTAACTCGCGGGCGACGGCATCGGACGGCTCCACCCCTTCGACGAGTTGCACGACGGCTTTGACCTGTTCGCCCATCTCCTCGTCGGGCACGCCGATCACCGCGACGTCGAACACCTTGGGATGCATGGTGAGAACGTTCTCCGACTCCTGCGGGTAGATGTTCACCCCACCCGAGATGATCATGAACGCGGCGCGGTCCGTGAGGTAGAGGAAGCGGACGGAGTCGATGTACCCGATGTCGCCGCTCGTGGTCCACGTCGGATGGTCGGGGTGCGTCGCAGATTCGGTCTTGGCCGGGTCGTTGTGATATTCGAACGGCCGTTCCTCTCTCTCCCAGTAGACGGTTCCGATGTCACCGACGGGTACGTCCGCACCGTTGTCGTCGCAGATGTGCACGATGCCCATGACGCCGTCGTGGCCGACCGATCCCGGCTTCGCGAGGGCCTGGGCGCTGTCGATGAACGTGGCACCGGCACCCTCCGTGGACGCGTAGTACTCGTGGATCACCGGGCCCCACCACTCGATCATCGAACGCTTCACGTCGGGCGGACACGGCGCCGCCGCGTGGATCGCCACCTTCAGACTCGACACGTCGAACTTGTCGCGAACGTCCTTCGGCAGCTTGAGCATCCGGACGAACATCGTCGGCACCCACTGACTGTGGGTCACCCGGTACTCCTCGATGAGCCGCAGCGATTCCTCGGCGTCGAATCGGTCCATCAGGACGATCGTGCCGCCGACGGAGGTGATGGTGCCGCAGAAGCGCAGCGGCGCTGCGTGATACAGGGGTGCGGGACACAGATAGACGGTGTCGGAATCGAATCCGTACATCGGGGCGAACACGGCGGTGTACGGATCCATCGTGGTGTCCACCTCGCCCTCGGGGAGGGCGGGTTTGATCCCCTTCGGCCTGCCGGTGGTACCCGACGAGTACAGCATGTCCTGCCCGCGGGGCTGCGAATCGAGCGGTTCGGCCGACTGCGCCGCCACGGCGTCGTCGTAGCTGTCGAATCCGTCGAGTTCGCCGCCGTACACGAGACGGTGGCGGACGCGGGGAAGCTGGTTCGGGTCGCGCGGCACGGCGCCGCCCGCGTCGGCGGACACGATGAGCACCTCGGCTCCGCAGTCGTCCACGACGTAGCCGGCTTCCTCCGGAGTGAGGTGCCAGTTCACCACCGTGATGTACAGCCCGGATCGCAGCGCCGCCCAGTACACCTCGAGGACCCGGAGGTCGTTGCTCGACACGAGCGCCAGGTGGTCGCCGACCTTCAGGCCGAGCGAGCGCAGGTGCCGCGCGAGGCGGGTGGACCGCTCGTCCAGCTCCCGGTAGGTCAACTGCTCCCCCGTCGAGGGACGAATGACAGCGGGCTTGTCCGGGGTGGTCGCCACGAAGTTTCCAGGAAACATCCGCACTCCTTTGTTAATGGAGATTCTCACCATCGGTCTACCACACCGAACCCGGGACGGGGAGGCCTTCGACGCCGTCACCGGCGCATTCGTCTGCCCGCGGCGAAAACGCTCGGACGCCCCGCCGGGAGGTCCTAGAGTTGAGGCAAAAGGAGGCGTACGACCCGTGAATGCCCTACAGAAGGAACCGATCCTCGACGCATTGTTCGAGGAATGGGACGTACTCGACGAGGTGCTGTCGTCGTTGTCCGGCGACGCATGGTTCACACCCACCGCGCTGCCCGGGTGGACCGTCCACGACGTGACCGCGCATCTCATCGGCACCGAGTCGCTCCTCGCCGGAATCTCCGCGCCGCACACCAGCATCGACGTCCGTGGCCTCGCGCACGTGCGCAACGAGATCGGTGCGTTCAACGAAGAGTGGGTCGAGGGACTGCGGGGGTGCTCCGGCCCCGAGATGCTCGAGCGTTTCCGGGCGATCGTCGCCCGCAGGCGGTCGGAACTGGGCGAGATGACCGACGAGGCATTCCAGGCCGAGACCACCACACCGGTCGGCCCGGCGCCTTATCTCCGCTTCATGCGGATCCGCATGTTCGACTGCTGGATGCACGAGCTCGACCTCCGGGACGCACTCGCGCTGCCGGGCGACGAGGGAGGCGTCCGCGGGGAGACGGCGTTCGAGGAGATCGCCGGCGCCGTCGCGTTCCTCGTCGGCAAGCGCGGCAAGGCTCCGGACGGGTCGCGGATCACCCTCGAACTCACGGGACCGCTCGCGAGGAACATCCACATCGCCGTCGACGGCAGAGCCGCGGTGGTCGACGAACTGCCATCCGAGGCCACCACGACCGTGACCCTCGACTCCCGGCTGTTCACCCGGTTGGCGGGCGGCAGGACGACCGCAGTGGATCACCGCGACGAGATCGCGTTGAGCGGCGACACCGCCGTGGGCAAGAGGATCGTCGACAACCTCGCGTTCACGATCTGACCGCGGTGCGCCTGTTCCTGTCCTCGTATCGGTTCGGGGCGGATCCCGCGCCGCTGCTGTCGCTCATCGGCCGTCCGGGGCGCGTGGGGGTGATCGCCGCCGCCGCGGACGCGTGGCCGCGGACGGCGCGGACGTCTGCGGTCGTGAGTGACGTGATGCCGCTGACGCGGCTGGGCTTCACCCCGGAGGAGGTGGATCTGCGCGACTACATCGGCAGCGACGGGCATGCGCGTTCCGCCGCGCTGAAGGAGCGGCTGGACGGGTTCGGCATGCTGTGGGTGCGCGGCGGGAACACGTTCGTGTTGCGCGCGCAGATGGCCCGGAGCGGGGCGGACCGGGTGATCCCGGAACTACTGCTGAGCGATTCGCTGGTGTACGCCGGCTACAGCGCGGGGGCGTGTGTGATGACTCCGACGCTGCACGGTCTCGACTCCTCCGATGACCCGGCGGAGGTGGTCGCAACCTGCGGCATGGAGCCGCTCTGGGACGGCCTGGGCGTGGTGAGTTTCGCGATCGTGCCGCATCACCCGCCTGCGGAGCTTCCAGGGGCCGAAGACGCCGTGCCCTTGGAGGACGCGGCAGCCGTTCGGCGCACTGTCAGCGCTTTGAAGCTCGCCGGCATCGAGTACCGCACCTTGACGGACGATCAGGCGATCGTCGTGAACGGAGATTCAACCGAACTCGTGTGACGACGGCGAGCCCTGCGGCGGGAAGGCCTTCAGCCGAAGACGGCGACCGGCACGGACGGAGCGAACGGGGCGACGCGGTCGAGTGCGGCCCAGGTGACCTCGCAGCGCTTGGCGGTGACTTCGTCCGCGTCGGCGAGGAGCGTGTTCAGGAGGGTCTTCGGGTTCAGGCGCCATTCCTGCACCATGGACCGAACTTCCTCGTTGGTGAACAATCCCGAACCGGCCAGTGCGAAGATCCATTCGTCGAACTCGCCACGATGGATCTGTTCGATGGAATCGTAGTCGATGCCACCGTCGAGGAACTCGTACGAGAACATCGCGGAGATGTAGCTGCTGGGATCTCGGTGGAGTGCATTCATCGGTGCGGGTCCTTCCAGGGTCGGTGCGGCAAAACCCGGCCCCAACCGTGTTCTAGCTCACATTTCGTGAGAATCTCCGTTTGGGTGTAACGCCTCGCCGGTGTTTGACGATGCAAGACGCTAACCCGTAGAAGTGAGTTTTTGCATTGCCTGGTCGATACGATCCGGTAACAGAGTGACGAATGTGACCTGTGTTACACCCGATTTGTCCGGGTCTCCACGGTTCTCGGGACGCCCCTACCTGCATTTTCTCCTCCGGACCCGCTTGCATACCCCATCGCCGGGACCCCCGAAAAAATTCACCCCCCTGATCCCACATCGTGAGACTCCTACGCGTAAGTAACTAACAGATGGACTAGTGGGGTCTCGCTTCTGCACCGAACGTCCAGGTTGGAGCGATATCCGAACAACGGGGTCGGAATCGGTTCAGTTGGACGTTTGACCAATTCGAGGACACCCGTGGCCCGCTGGGTTACCGTCGGGGCGCCCGACACCCGCATTTCAGGAGTCACGATGACGGTCACCGACGACGCACTCGCGACGCTCGCCGCCGCGCTCCCCCAAGGGCGCCTCGTCACCGATCCCGACGTCCTGGTCTCCTACCGCCAGGACTGGGCGCGCGATCCCGACGCCGTCCTCCCCCTCGCCGTCGCCCGCCCCACGACCACCGAGGAAGTCCAGGTGGTGATGCGCTGGGCGACCGAGCACCGGGTCCCCGTGATCCCGCGCGGAGCGGGATCCGGGCTCAGCGGCGGCGCCACCGCCGTGGCGGGCTGCGTGGTGGTCAGCACCGAACGCATGCGACGGATCGAGGTGGACCCGGTGACGCGGATCGCCGTCGTCGAACCGGGACTGCTCAACGCGGAGGTCAAGGCCGCGGCCGCCGAGCACGGGCTCTGGTACCCACCGGATCCGTCGTCGTTCGAGATGTGCTCGATCGGCGGCAACGTCGCGACCAACGCCGGCGGGCTGTGCTGCGTCAAGTACGGCGTCACCACCGACTACGTCCTCGCGCTGCGCGTCGTCCTCGCGGACGGGACGGACGTACGCCTGGGCGGGCCGCGGCTGAAGGACGTGGCCGGCCTGTCGCTGACCAAGCTGTTCGTCGGGAGCGAGGGAACCCTCGGCATCGTCACGGAGGCGACGCTCAGGCTGATCCCGGCCCAGCCGCCGTCGAGCACCCTCGTCGCATCGTTCGCCTCCGTCCAGGCCGCCGCCGACACGGTGCTGGCCATCACCCGCACGCTGCGGCCGTCGATGCTCGAATTCATGGACCGCGCCTCGATCGGCGCCGTCGAGGACGCGCTGAAGATGGGCCTGGACCGGATGGCGGAGGCGATGCTCATCGCCCGCTCGGATGCGCCCGGTGCGATTGCGGCCGAAGAGATTTCCGTCATGGCCGACGCGTGCACGGTGAACGGCGCATCCGAGGTCTTCACCACCGACGACCCCGAGGAGGGCGAAGCCTTCGCCGCGGCAAGACGATTCGCGATCCCCGCCGTCGAGAGACTCGGCAGCCTGCTCCTCGAGGACGTCGGCGTTCCGCTCCCGAAACTGCCTGCGCTGGTGGAGGGAATAGCGGCCATCTCCCGCGAGCGTGACGTGATGGTCGCGGTCATCGCGCACGCCGGCGACGGAAACACGCACCCGCTCATCGTGTTCGACCCCGAGGACGCCGCGATGGCCGAGCGTGCGCACCTGGCCTTCGGCGAGATCATGGACCTCGCACTCTCTCTCGGCGGCACGATCACCGGCGAGCACGGAGTGGGCCGGTTGAAGAAGGCCTGGCTGCCCGACCAGTTGGGCCCGGACGTCATGGAATTGACGCAGCGGATCAAGAACGCACTGGACCCGCTGGGGATCCTCAACCCCGGAGCGATCCTGTAGCTACCCGTTCCGGGTGCGATACCCAATGGTTACCCTAGGGACTGGTGTGACAGGTGAGGTATTGCTAGCGTGACCGGACCCGACTCGATTCGTCGCAGAGAGGTGCGCTCGTGACCAGACTCCGCCGTGTCGCCTCCCTGGCGATGCCCGCCTTACTCGCTTCTACCTGCACGTTTTTCACCATGACGCCCCCAGTTGCGACGGCGGCGCCGTGCCTCGGCGGAACCGGCAGCCTCGGATCGAGCGGCTCGAACCAGGGCATCAACCCCATTCCCTGGCTCAACGGAAGCGATGGTCGCCTTCCCGAGCTGCGTGGCAAAACTCAGGCTATCGCGCACATCACCGGGCCGCGCAGCTCCAACGACACGATCGGCAGGTTCCGGGTGCTCGGCACCGACCTCGGCATCATGTGGGACAACGGCGGAGGTGAAGTCCTCACCGCGTTCGGTGACACCGTCGGACTGAGCGACAACCCGCTGTGCGGTCTGGTCGGCGACTGGCGCAGCAACATCCTGTTGCGCAGCTCCGACAAGGACCTCACCGACGGGATGGGCATCGACAATTCCCCGATCGATACTCCGAACCATTCCAAGGAGATCATCCAGAGCAAGAAGATCCCGGGTGTGGAGCAGACCGTCATCCCCACCACCGGCATCTCGGTCGGCGAGGGTCCCGGCGCGACGCAGTACATCGACTACATGTCGGTGCGGAGCTGGGGCGCGCCCGGCGAGTGGGACACCAACGCGTCCGGCATCGCGTACTCCGTGGACAACGGCGAGAACTGGGTCGCCGACCCCCTGACGCTGCGGCCCAACGTGCCGGGCACGGGCGCCGAGAACTTCCAGATGGGCTCGTACGTCAAGCACGACGGATTCGTCTACGGGTTCGGCACGCCGTCGGGTCGTTCCGGCGACGCCCGGTTGTCGCGGGTGAAGGAAGCGGACATCCGGAATCTCACGCTGTACGAGTACTGGGACGGCAAGGCGTGGGTGAAGGCCAACGCCACCGTCGCCGCACCGGTCATCCCCGGACCCGTCAGCGAGTTGTCGGTGCAGTTCAACCAGTACCTCGGCCAGTTCGTGGCGATGTACACCGATGCCGGCAATTCGGTGGTCATGCGCCGGTCCGACCACCTCGAATCCGGCTGGAGCGAACCCGAGGTGCTGGTGAGCAGCCGGGACGTGCCGGAGCTGTACGGCGCGTACATGCACCCGTGGTCGCAGGGATCCGATCTGTATTTCCTGGCCACCACCTGGTCGGACTACAACGTCATGCTGCTGCGCACCAACCTCGCGGACTGACGGTAATCTGCGAGTGACAGCGTGCGCGGGACAGCGCGCACGCCACACGAGCAGAGGAGCGGTCTGTGGCGGCCACGGTGGAGCACGACGTGTCGGAATCCCGGTTCGAGGTCTACCTCGACGGCCAGCTGGCCGGATACGCCGACTACTTCGAGCGGAACGGTGCCCGCGACTTCCACCACACCGTGACGTACCCGCAGTTCCGCGGTCAGGGTCTGGCCGCGGAAGTGGTGAAGGCCGCCCTCGACGACACGAAGGCCCGCGGACTCACCGTGATTCCCTCGTGCTCGTACGTCGAGAAGTACATCGCCGAGAATCCGAGCTATGCGGAGCTCGTCTGATCCGGTCCTGACCGTCCGCGCGACGTGTCTGGTCGCCGCGGCGGTCGTGCTGGCCGGCTGCGGTTCCGGCGACGGTTCCGAGTCCGATCCGGCGGCGTCCGCGCCGACCACGTCGGTGTCCGCGCAGCCCGGCGCGTTCGTGGGTGAATGCGGCTCGCTGACCGACGCCGAGGTGTACGAGCGGGCCGGGATCACCGGGCTCACCCCGGTATCGCGCAACGGCATCAAGTGCCGGTGGGAAGCGGACGGCGGCGAACGGTACGTGATGTTCACCTGGTACCGCGGCAGCCCCATCGACCGGGAACGGTCGGTGGCCAAGGGCATCGGTCACGAGGTCCACGACCTCGAGATCGCCGGGCACCGCGGGTTCTCCTCGCAGAACGTCGGGTTCTGCGAGGTCGCGCTCGGCACGGGTTCCGACTTCGTGCACTGGCTGGTCCGCTACGGCACCGGCACCGCACCGTCCGATCCGTGCGCGGCCCCGACCGCGCTCGGCCGGCTGACGTTGGAGAAGGTCAAGTGAGCGGCGCACGCCGGCTCGCCGCGGCGGTGGCGTCGGCGGTGGTTCTCGCCGGCTGCGGCACCTCCGTCACCGGCAGTCCGCTGCCCGAGGGCGCGGCCGCCTCCGAAGAAGACGGCTCGCCGCAGTTCGACAAACTCCTCCGCGAGTGCGATGCGGTCCCCAACGACAAGATCGCGGAGACCCTCCACGGCGCCGGCATCGACCAGTACTTCTTCGGCGCGGTGTGCATGTGGACGGTGTCGTCCGCCGCCGGATCGATCGACGTCACGTTCGGCTGGTTCGAGAACAACTCGCTGCAACGGGAGCGAAGTGTGGCGGACCAGCTGGGCTACCAGGTGGAAACCACGTCGATCGCGGGCACGTCGGCGTTCAGCGCCCGGCGTCCTGGTGATTCGGCGACGTGCGGGATCACCGCCGCCTACTCCGGCGTCATCACGTGGTGGGTGCAGCAGCGGTCGGGCACCGGCGACCCGTGCGACGGAGCGCGCACCCTCGCCGAACTGACCCTGCAACGCAACCAGTAGCGGCCGAAATTCGCTCGCGGTGGCCACGACCTCGCTGTTAGCGTCGAAGGACCACCGATCGAGCCGACAAGAGGACCCTTGCCGTGACCGCCACCGAGACGGCTGTGACTCGCCGGTTCGGGCCCCTGATCCTCCTGAACCTCGCGACGCTGTTCTCGTCCACGGGCAACGGCATCGCGATCGTCGTGCTGCCCTGGCTCGTGCTCGAGAGGACCGGTCGCGCGTCCGACGCCGCGATCGTCGCGGGCGCCGCCACCCTCCCGCTGCTGTTGTCGAGCCTGTTCGCGGGCACGTTCGTCGACCTGTTCGGACGTCGCCGCACGTCGATGATCTCCGACTGCCTGTCTGCCCTGTCCGTGGCGGCCATCCCGGTGATCGCGAACACGACGGGCCTCACCGTGACCGTGATCGCCGTCCTCGCCGCGATCGGCGCCGCGTTCGATCCGGCCGGAATCGCGGCGCGGGAGTCGATGCTGCCCGCCGCCACGAAGTCCGCGGGGTGGTCACTCGACCGGATGAACAGCCTCTACGAGGCCAACTACAACATGGCGTATCTCGTCGGACCGGGCATCGGCGGCGTCCTCATCGCCACGGTGGGTGCGGTGAACACGTTGTGGGTCACCGCCGTCGGCTTCGTGCTGTCCGTGGTGACCATCGCGTTCCTGCGACTGGAGAACGCCGGCAGACCCGACACCTCCACGCGCCCGACGTCCATCTGGCACGGCACGCTCGAGGGACTGAAGTTCGTGTGGCACAACCGGCTCCTGCGGACGATCGCTCTCGTGGACATGGCGGTGGTCGCGCTGTACATGCCCGTCGAATCGGTGGTGTTCCCGGTGTACTTCACCGAACTCGACAAGCCCGCGCAACTCGGTTCGGTCCTGATGGCGCTCAGCATCGGCGGTGTGGTGGGCGCCCTCGCGTACGGACCGCTCGCGCCGTTCGTGTCGCGCAGGACGCTGATGGTGGTCGCGGTGACCGTGCTGGGCGCCGCCATGGTCGCGATGGCGTTCCTGCCGCCGCTGTGGGCGATTCTGGCGCTGGCACTCCTCCAGGGTCTCGTGTTCGGTCCGGTCGGCCCGATAGCCAACTACGCCATGCAGACTCGCAGTCCGGAGCACATGCGCGGACGGGTCACCGGGGTCATGACGTCCACCGCGTACGCCGCGGGTCCGTTGGGTTACCTGCTGGCCGGTCCGATCCTCGACAAGTGGGGTATCCAGCCGACGTTCTTCGTGCTCGCGATCCCGGTCCTGATCATCGGGCTGGCCTGCTTCGCGCTGCCCGTGCTGAAGGAACTGGACGACAAGGTGCCCGTCAGTTGAATCCCATGACGTCGTTGCCCCAGGCGATCCGCATCTCGTGGTCCGGGTCCTTCACGAGGGTGTCCGCGCCGTCGATCAGCAGCGTCGAGCGGTTCTCCTCGTCGTAGGGGGCCCAGTGCTTGGACCCGTCCAGCGCGGCGGGGACACCGTGCCGCGCGAACGCGAGCCACCGGCGCTGGATCCGGCCCGACACCTCGAGCGCCGTCTTCCGGCCGCCGAGCCAGAACGTCGGGTCGATGTTGAGGGTGTCGAAATTGCCGAAGACGTACGGGAGTTCGGTGGCGTGCCCGGCTCCGATGCGCGCGGCCTTGAGCATCGGCGTGGCCTGATCGAACCGGTACATCCACGTCGGTGAGTGCCGGCTGTGGGCGTCGGCCACCCACAGGGCGGGCATCCGGAACGCGGCGTCCCGCGACATCGCGAGCGCGCCCTTCGGCTTTCCGCGGTCCGGGTACACCGACAGAATGTCGGCGAGGCGCGCCGCGGGCAGTTCGGGGTGATCGGCCGCGATCGCCCTTAACATCTCCTGCACCGAATCCGACGTGACCGGCAGCAGCGGCGATTTCATGAATTTGAAGATCGACGACTCGTCCTTGTTGGAACCGATGATGAGAGGGATGCGGTGCGAGTAGCCCTTCTGGAAGGCGGCCACCGGGTAGCGGGGCAGGAAGTCGCGGTCGACGACGGGCGCCATCGCGAGCGTGCCCGGGATCCGCGTCGGCACCTCGTTGACGAGTGTGTCGCTGGCCTCGATGACCGTGCGGTACGGAAGGTGCAGCAGGGTGTCGATCTGCGCGGGTTCCACCTCGAGGATGTCGAGGAACTGTTTCGCGACGGTCGCCGCCCGCTCGCTCCCGTAGACCGACGTGGCGGGCGGGCTCTGGGCGATCGCACGGTGGAACAGCCCGTCCGCGCTCGGGCACGTCATCAGCGTGGTGATCGACCCGGCTCCGGACGACTCCCCGAACACCGTCACCTCGTCCGGGTCGCCGCCGAACGACGCGATGTTGTCGCGCACCCACTCGAGGGCGGCGACCTGATCGCGCAGCCCGCAGTTTGTCTCGAACACCCGCTCGGCCGTCGAGAACGACGACAGGTCGAGGAAGCCGAGCGCTCCCACCCGGTAGTTGAACGAGACCAGCACGATGTCGCCGAGGGTGGACAGGATGCGCCCGTTGTAGATGCCCTGAGCTGCGGTTCCCAGGCAGTAGGCACCGCCGTGGATCCACACCATCACCGGCCGGGGGGTGCCGCCGGGTCTCGGGGCCCAGACGTTGACGGACAGGCAGTCCTCGTCCATTTCGAGTCCCGCATCGATGGGGACGGCGGTGCCGTGCCCCTGCGGCGCCATCGGGCCGAAGTCGACGCAATCGAGCACACCCTCCCACGGTGCGGGCGGGACCGGCGCGCGGAACCGCCGTTCACCGACGGGAGCCGCGGCGAACGGAATGCCCTTCCACGCGTAGACGTCGCCCTCGGGGTAGCCACGCACCTCGCCGTCCCGGGCGCGGACGACGAGCGTGTCGCCGGACTTGTCGACCTCCACGGACGAATCTCCTCACGCAGCACGTACCGGGACTCTCGCCAAACTACCAACGATGAGCAGGCAGGACCGATCGAACGCGATATAGATCAACCGTGCGCTAACATTCGTGCGTGGCCGCATGGACCGATCCCGGGGGCAAGAGCCTCCTCGACTATCCGCGCCCGTCGGTGGCGGTCGACGTCGCCGTTCTCACCGTCGACGGCACGGAACTGAAAGTGCTTGCGGTTCCCCGCCGTTCGGGCCGGATCGCCCTCCCCGGCACCTTCCTCCACGAGGGTGAACGACTGCGGGACGCCGCCGAGCGGTGCCTGCGCATCAAGGCCGGCCTGACCGGCACCGAATTCCATCAGCTCGCCATGCTCGACGATCCCAGCCGCGACGATCGCGGGTGGGTGCTGTCGATGACGCACGGCGCCGCGCTGCCCCGCACGACGCTCCCCCGCGACGCGCTGCTGATCACCGTCGACGACGACCGGGTGACGCAGGAGCTGGCATTCGACCACGCGGACGTCGTCGCCCTCGCCGTCGCCGACCTGAGAGAGCGATACGCGCGGTCCGTCGACCCGTCCGGCCTGGCCGGCGACACGTTCACGGTCCTCGAACTCCGCCGGGTGTACGAGGTGGTGTTCGGACGCCTCCTGCCGAAGGACTCGTTCCGGCGGCACATGATGCCGGCCCTCGAGAACACCGGCGACATGGCCGTCGTCGGGACCGGCCGGCCCGCGGAGATCTACCGGCGCGGCCCCGCGCCCCTCCCGCCGAGCGCGGCCGCGTTCCTCGCCGGCTGAGCCCGTCCACCGACCCGGGCCTTTCCGCCCGCGGCACGGCCGGTGCTAGGGTCGGCTTGTTCTGACACGGGGTGCTCCGCACGGGCGGGGCTGAGAACACACCCGGGAACCTGCTCAGGTAATGCTGACGAAGGGATGTCAACGTTGTGAATAGCTCTGTCCAAGATGCTGCCGGCGCCGGCCAGCACGCCCGATTCACGGACCACTTGTGGGACCGGACCAAGGTGCTGCGCGAGGCGATCGACGAACTCGAGTTCCTGCGCCGACTCGGCGACGGAACGCTGCCGCTGGACGTGTTCCGCACGTACATCGAGCAGGATTTTCTGTACCTGACCGGGTACGCGAAGGCCCTCTCGCTGGTGGCCGCGCACGCGCCGGGCCCGGTCGAGGCCGGCTTCTGGGCGGGCTCGGCCGCCGAGGCCGCCACGGTCGAGGCGACGCTGCACCAGAATCTGCTGACCAGCGGACGACTCCCCGAGTCGGACGTGGAGCCGCTGCATTCGCCGGCCTGCCTGGGGTACATCTCCTACCTGACGGCCGTCGCCGCCACCGAGCCGTATGCGGTGGCCGCGGCGGCGGTACTGCCCTGCTTCTGGATCTACGCCGACGTCGGGCACCGGCTCGCGGCCAGCGCCCGCGACGTGCTCTCCGCGGACCCGTCGCACCCCTACGCGCAGTGGGTGACCACCTATGACGCGGAGGAGTTCCACGCCGCCGTCGCGACGGCCCGCGAACTCGTGGACGCCGCGGCCGAGGCGTCGACCGACGCCCAGCGTGAGGCGATGGCGGAGGCGTTCGTGATCGCCAGCCGCTACGAACTCATGTTCTGGGATACCGCTCTCAACAAGCAGGAATGGCCGGCGTCGTGACACTCTTCTCTCGTACCAAGCGCGCTGCCACCGCAGCCGTCATCCTGGTCTCCGCCCTCTCGCTGCTCACCGGTTGCGCCGGTGACTCGCAGTCCGACGACACCATCCGGTTCGCACTCGACTGGACACCGAACACCAACCACACCGGTCTGTTCGTCGCCCAGCAGGAAGGCTGGTTCGCGGACGCCGGACTCGACGTGCAGGTGCTGCCCTACAACGACACCTCGCCCGACACCCTGGTCGACGCCGGTAACGCGGAGTTCGGGGTGAGCTTCCAGAGTTCCGCGACGTTCTCGAAGGCCGCGGGCGCACAGACCACGTCGGTGATGGCCCCGCTGCAGCACTGGGCGACGGGCATCGCGGTGAAGGCGGATCGCGCCGACATCACCCGCCCCCGGGATCTGGACGGCAAGATCTACGCCGGGTTCGCGGACCCGGACGGCGAGGAGACGCTGAAGCAGATCATCCGGAACGACGGCGGCAAGGGCGAATTCACCACCGTCACGCTCGGCACCTCGGCCTACGAGGCCGTGTACTCCGGCACCGCCGACTTCACCGTCTCCTTCTTCGGCTGGGAGGGTATCGAGGCCGAGCACCAGGGCACCCCGATGCGCTACTTCCACTACACCGACTACGGCTTCCCGGACGCGTACGCGCTCGTCATCGAGGGCAACGAGCAGTGGATGGCCGATCATCCCGAGCAGGCCCGCAAGTTCGTCCAGGCACTGCAGCGCGGATACCAGTTCGCCGCCGACCGGCCGGACGAGGCCGCGCAGATGCTGATCGACGCCAACCCCGGCGCCTTCACGGACGAGTCCCTCGTGCGGGAGAGCCAGCAGATGCTGTCCTCCGAGTACATGAAGGACAGTTCCGGAAAGGTCGGGACACAGACGGCCGAGCAGTGGGCGGGGTACTCCGGTTTCCTGTTCCAGCACGGCCTGCTCACCGGCCCCGACGGGGCACCGCTGACCACGGAACCCGACTGGTCGACATATTTCACCAATGAGTACCTCACTCAGCCCTGACCCGAGTCTCCGCACCACGGCCCCGGGCACGTCCCCGCTGCTGCGGCGGGTGCTGCCCGCGGTCGTGGTCGTGGCACTGCTCGTCGTCGCGTGGCAGGTGTACGTGACGGTCAGCGGGATCCGGCCGCAGGTGCTGCCGTCGCCGCTGCGGGTCGTCCAGCAGGGCTGGCGGGCGCGGGACGCCATCTCCGGTCACGCCTCCGCGACACTGCAGGTGACGCTGATCGGGTTCGCCGTCTCCCTGCTCTGCGCGTGGGCGCTCGCCGTGCTCGTGGACTTCTCGCCGTGGCTGCGACGCGCGTTCGTCCCGCTGTTCGTCGTGTCGCAGACGCTCCCGATCATCGCGATCGCGCCTCTGATGATCATCTGGTTCGGATTCGGTCTGCTGCCGAAGATTCTCGTGATCGCGCTCGCCACGTTCTTCCCGATGACGATCGGACTGATCGAGGGTTTCGCCGCGGCCGACCGTGAGGCGGGCGCGTTGTTGCGCAGCATGGGCGCCTCGCGGTGGCAGGAATTCCGCTACGTGCGGCTTCCGTCTGCGATCCCCCGGTTCTTCACCGCCCTGCGCATCGGCATCACGTACGCAGTGGTGGGTGCCGTGTTCGCCGAATACGTCGGGGCGACGTCCGGTCTCGGCATCTACATGGCGACGCAGAAGAACTCCTTCCGCACCGACCTCGTGCTGGCGGCGGTGCTCGTGACGGCCGTGATCAGCGTCAGCCTCTACCTGCTCACCTTCGCGGTCGAGCGCGTCGTCGCCCCCTGGATCAAGAACGAGAGGGCCCGGCATGAGTGAGACCGCGCGCGTCGCACTGTCCGGTCTGAGCAAGGGATTCCCGGTCCGCGGCGGCATCCGGCCCGTCCTCGACGACGTCTCGTTCACCGTCGAACCGGGTGAGTTCGTGTCGGTGATCGGCCCCAGCGGGTGCGGTAAGAGCACCGCGTTCTCCATGCTCGCCGGTCTCGACCAACCGGACTCCGGCACCGTCACGATCGGCGGCGAACCGGTGCGCCCCGCGGGGAGTGGTCCCGCGAAATGCGCGTACATGCCGCAGAAGGACCTGTTGTTCCCGTGGCGCACCGTCCTCGACAACACCACCCTCGGACTCGAGGTGCAGGGCGTGCCGAAGAAGCAGGCGCGGGACAAGGCCCGGGAATTGTTCTCCGTGTTCGGTCTCGGCGGATTCGAGGACGCCCGTCCCAGCCAGCTGTCCGGCGGGATGCGACAGCGTGCCGCGATGCTGCGGACCGTCGTCCAGGACCGTCCGGTGCTGTTGCTCGACGAGCCGTTCGGCGCCCTGGATTCGTTGACCCGCACCGAAATGCAGACCTGGTTGCAGGACGTGTGGCAGCGCTACCGGTGGACCGTCCTGATGATCACCCACGACATCCGGGAGGCCGTCTACCTGTCGGACCGGGTGGTCGTGCTGTCCGCGCGGCCCGCCACCGTGCGGCGGGAGGTGACGGTGGGCCTGCCCCGTCCCCGCGAACTGTCGATGATGACGTCGCCCGAGTTCGCGGACGTCGAACACGAATTGCTCGGAGTGCTCCACGAGGAGTCGCGGCGGGCACTCGTCGAGCAGGAGTCGGCTCGGCGCTGAAAAGACTGCGTCTCAGAGCAATGCCGCCTCGAGTTCACCCAGAGCCGTCTCCAGATAGTGGAGGATGCGTTGCAGGCTCGGCACCGAGCGGCGGCACCCGATGACACCGAAATCGAGGTTGCCGCCGTTGGTGGTGAGCGTGATGTTGAGTGCCTGCCCGTCCAGCACCACCGACGTCGGGTAGATGCCGTCCAGCCGGGACCCGTTCCAGTACATGGTCTTCCGCGGCCCCGGGACGTTGGAGATGATCACGTTGAACGGTGGCGGCGTGAAACGGACGAACCCCGGCACCGGTGTCAGGGCGATCGGCGACATGTTGAACGCGGACCACGCCAGCGCCTGCATCGAGGTGAGGCTGCCGAACAGTTCCTTCCCCTGGGACATGGAGGCGGAGATCGCCGTCAGACGCTCGGCCGGGTCGTCGACGTCCGTCGCCAGGTTGCACAACGTGACCCCCACCGCGTTGCCGCCGGCGTCGGCCTTCTGCTCGTCGCGCAGCGACACCGGAACCATCGCGATCAGCGGCTCGTCGGGCAGCGCATTCTGTTCCTCGAGGTACCCACGCAACGCTCCGGCGCACATGGCCATTACGACGTCGTTGACACTGACCCCGGCCGCCTTCCGCACGGCGTGGATCCGTTCGAGCGGCCAGGACTGCGCGGCGAACCGGCGCGCGCCACCGATCGGGACGTTCAGCATGGTGCGGGGCGCCTCGTACGGAAACCGCATGTCGTGCTGCCCCATCGCGGTGCGGGCGATGCGCAGCGACGCCGGCGCGAGACCGGCCACCTCACCGACCGTGCGACGGACCCCGTTCACCACCGACCAGAGGTCGGGGGCGGCTCCGTTGGCCGACGCCCTGCGCGGCAGGTTCCACGGCGGCGGGGCGTCGCGCACGTCCGGGTCGGTCGACAGCGTCCGCATCAGCAGCCGCAACCCGGAGACACCGTCCATCAGCGAGTGGTGCAGCTTGGTGTAGATCGCGAAGCGGCCGTCGCTGAGACCCTCGATCAGATACATCTCCCACAGCGGGCGATGACGGTCCAGGAGCGTGCCGTGCAGCCGGGACGTGAGCGTCAGCAGTTCCCGGACCCGGTACGGGGCCGGAAGGGCCGAATGACGCACGTGGTATTCGAGATCGACGTCCGACTCGTCGGCCCACCACAGGTTCCCGAGAGTGCCCACGGGGCCCGCAGGCTTCTTGCGAAAAGTGGGGTCGACGTCCGTGTGTTTCAGCAGTGTTTCCAGCATCGACTTCACGTAGTCGGGGCCGGCATCCGCCGGCGGTGTGAACAATTCGAGCGATCCCACGTGCATCGGATGCTCTCGCGATTCGCCGAGAAGGAATATCGAATCGGTAACCGGCATGATCCCCACCTGGACGTTCACCCCCGCTCGGTCACTATCCCATTACGACTTCCGCCTGGATGCTACGTCGGGCGTAGCGTCCGTGCGACCAACTTCGATGTAGACCGTACGGCGCAAAGAGGTGGAAAACCTAAAGGCAGCAAGTCGATGGGCACCGAGGCCGGAACGGAGGCAGGCAATGAGCACTGCGACTTACGAATTCTGTCCGTCACCGCTCCCGGTGACGCGGCGGGAGTTCGCCGGAACCAGCCTGCAGTCGACGGCCCTCACCCACACACTCCGTCGTACGGTCCGGCCGTTCCTCGACGGGTGGGCACGCTACCCCGAACTGCCGTGGCCCACCGGAGTCGTCGACCTGTTCGGGTACTCGCTCGGCCCCATTCGCGGAACCCAGCGCAGGCCCATCCGGCTGCCGCACTGCCGCGCCGAATGGATCCGGCCTCCGGGTGAGCTCGGCGACCGGGCGATCCTCTACCTTCACGGTGGGGCGTTCCTGTGCTGCGGGATCAACTCCCACCGCCAGATGGTGTCCCGGATCTCGGCGGAGTCGCAGGCGTCGACGCTGAACGTCGCGTACCGGATGATCCCGCGGAACCCCATCCGGGCGGCCGTCGCGGACGGTGTCGACGGGTACCGGTGGCTGCTCTCCCACGGCTACACCGCGGACCGCATCGTCATCGCCGGCGACTCGGCAGGCGGATTCCTGACGTTCATGGTGACGCTCGAAGCCCTGCGCCAGGGGCTGCCGCGTCCCGCCGCCGACGTCGCGCTGTCGCCGCTGACCGACCTCGACCCGGTCAACAAGCTGGCCCATCCCAACGCCGACCTCTGCGCTGTCTTCCCCAAACGCGCGGTCGGTGCCCTGTCCAGGCTGATCGAAAGACTGGACACCAGGGGCGGGCACGAGCCGTCCACGTCACCCGTGGACGGCTCCCTCGCCTCCATGCCGCCGGCACTGATCCAGACCGGCTCGCAGGAGATGGTGTACGTCGACGCGGAACTGATGTCCGAGCGGCTGTCCCAGGCGGGTGTGCCGTGCGAACTGCAGGTGTGGGAACGTCAGGTGCACGTCTTCCAGGCCGCCGCCGGACTGCTTCCCGAGGGCACCCGCGCCATCCGCGAGATCGGCCGGTTCATCCGCAAGGCCACCCCTGTGAGTACTTCTTAACCGCGGGCGGTTAACAAGTACTCACGGGGTGAAGAGGTGGTTCCGGTCGAGTGTGGACCCCGGCGTGCGCCTGCCACCCCACCCGATCACGGCACGGTAGGCGCCGAGGGCCCCCGACTCCGCCAGGCTCTCGGCGTCGGTGTGCGTCGAGTCCTCGGGAACCGGGGTGTCGAACGGCGCGACGTACAGCGCGTCGGTGGGACAGTTCGCCTCACACATGAAGCACGTCTGACAGTCCTCCTGATGCGCGACGACGGGAACGCCGTCCGCGCCGCGGCGGAAGACGTCCGTCGGGCAGACCTTGATGCAGATGTCGCACTGCACGCAGCGGTCGGCGACGACGACTTCGATCACGACGCGACCGTCCGGACCTCGGCGGTGCCGCGTTCCGGCCGCACCCACACGTCGTCCAGTCCGCCCGACAGCAGTCGACGGGTCTGCGCCGGATCGGTGTCGGGCAGGTCGGTGCGCACGTGCATCCCCCGGGTCTCGGTCCGCGCCAGCGCGGAGTGCGTCGCCCACCGCGCGACGGCGAGCATCGCGGCGGCCGAACGTGCCTGCAGCAGCTCCCGTTCGGAGCCGCCGAGCAGATCCGCTGCACCCGACCAGGCCTCGTCGAGGGCGGTCACGCTGTCCTGCAGGCTCGTCGCGCTGCGCCGGTAGCTGCGGCGCAGCGGCAGGGTGTGCTCCTGCACGAGTCCGACGATGGAGCGCGACGCCTGCCGGCGGGCGGACGGTCCGCGCAGTCCGGCCGCGCCCGCGCCGCGCACCCCGTCGGGGGCGGGACGCGTCCGCGCGAACCGCGCCGCACCCGCACCCGCCCACGTCCCCGAGGAGATCGCCCACGCCCCGTTGTGACTGCCGCCGCCGCTGCGACCACCGGTGATGAGCTCACGGGTGGCGGCGTCACCCGCCACGAACAGGCCGGGAACGTCGCTGGTGCAGTCGGGGCCGGCGACCCGGATGCCTCCGGTTCCCCGCACCGTTCCCTCCAGCACTGCCCGCACGGGATACTTCTGCGTGAACGGGTCGATACCCGCCTTGTCCAGCGGCAGAAAGTAATTCGGTTGCGACGTGCGCATGGCCGCGCGGATATCGGGCCTGGCCCGGTCCAGTCGGGCATACACGGGGCGGCCGGCGGCGAGGTGCGCCATCGCGGCGCCGCGTGCAGAGAAGCCGCCGTCCCCGAGAGTCCGACCGTCCGCGTCGTAGTAGGTGGCGAACTGCATCATCAAACCCTTGGTGTGGCCACTCCACGCCGGTGCCAGCGCGTAGGCCGTCGAGAATTCCATGCCCGAGAACGACGCCCCGACCTCGGCGGCCATCAGCAGTCCGTCGCCGGTGTCGACGTTCGTTCCGAAACTTCCCGACAGGAACGCGCAGCCACCGGTCGCCACGACGACTGCCCCGGCGCGCACCGACCACGCGGCGTATCCGTTCTGCCGTTGCAGACCCGCGGCGCCGGACACGACGCCGTCGCCGGTGGTGAGCAGTTCCAGGGCGGGGCTGTGGTCGAGGATGGCGACCCCGGCGCGGTGCACACGCCTGCGCATCCGGCGCATGTACTCCGGCCCCTGCAGACTGGTGCGCACCTCCCGGCCGTCGTCGCCGGACGGAAACCGGTACCCGGCGCCGGCCAGTTCGTCCACCCGGTGGTGGGTCTCCTCGAGCACCCGGTACATCCACGCGGGCTCGGACAGCCTGCCGCCGTCCTCGAAGCGGGCCTGCACCGACCGTTCGCGTGCAGGGCCGGGCGGGACGTTCCACAGGTTGTTGCCGCCCGACGCGGTGGGGCCGCTGGTGCCGCAGTACCCCTTGTCGGCGAGGACGACCCGCGCGCCTTCGCGGGCCGCCGCCAATGCCGCCCACGTTCCGGCGGGTCCGCCGCCGAGGACGAGGACGTCGGCGTCGATCTCGAGTTGGCTCACGAAGCGAACAGCATCGCCGACGCAGCGAGGGCCGCCCCGGTTCGTTCGGACAGCGGGCGACGGAACAACCAGTCGAGCAGAGACATCGTTACCCCCGGTCGGAGCGGTATGGACACCGTTCGATCGTCGGCTGACCGGCTCGTCCGAACAAGGGTTCTCGTCAGCGTGCGCCGAACCCCGGCAACCATCCAGCGAACGTGCCCGGACGGCTCGCATTTCCGGACACATGCGGCAGCAGACGGAAGCGCCCTCTATGGTGGACGCATTTGCACGCCGAGGACGGGTAACGCATGGACGACAGGACTGTAGCGATCGGGGCACTCGCGATTGCCACCGTGTCGGCGGTCTCCGGCCTGATGATCGGCGCCGCGGGCGGCGCGTTCGGCAGCCGCGGGCCCGCAGTCGTGCCGCCACCGCTGACGTCGGAGGGCCTGCAGTCCGGCGGACCGCACAGCGCCGCACCTGCCACCTTCCAAGTGTTCGTCCCGCCTACCCCCACCTGGCAGATGGCCGACCTCACCACCCCGCGGGCCGTCACGCTCACCACCGAACCGGCGCCCGTGACCACGGCACCGCCACCCGCGCCCTCGACGACCCCCGCCCCGCCTCCGCCGCCGGTCAGGGCCACGGTCGCGCCGCCTCCCCCGACGATCAGTCTGGCCCCGGTCACCACACCCGTGACCAGGCCTCCCGTCGTCACGACGATCGAGCAGACCGCGCCCCGGATCGCGGCCCCGCCGTCCGCGGCACCCGCCGAGCCGACACTGCCGCCGGTCACCACCACCACCACGACGACGCGTCCGGTGATCACCATCCCGCCCGTCACCACCAGACCGCGGGGCTAGAGCCGCTCAGGCCCGTCTGCGCGCGACCAACTGCGCGACTGCCACCCCGGCACCCAGCGCGGCGACCAGCCCGCCGAAGACAATCCCGGCGGTGCGGAGGTCGGTGAACCGTGCGAGGACACCCACCCCGACCGCGGGAACGGCCAGCATCACGTAGATCCCCGCGAAGAATGCCGACGACACTCCGCCGCGGAATTGCTGTTCGACCCGTTCGACGGTGGTCGCGAGCGACGCATTGAGGCACAGGCCGCCGGCGACGCCGAGGACCACCGCGGACGCGAGCAGCGGCTCGAGGACGGTGTACGCCAGTGCGAGCGCCAGCAGCGCGGCGGCGGGGATCAGTCCGAGGCACCCGACGAGCATCGCGGTGGACGGCGACAGCCGGCGGGCCAGCAGCTGACCGAACGCCATGAACAGGAACGTCAGGAACACGACGAGCCCGGCCATCGTGTGGCTCCTCGACCCCAGATATTCCGTCAGGAACAACGCCGACACCGCGGTCAGCACGCCGGTTACGGCGAATGCTGTTCCGGCGGCGAGCACCGCGGTGACGAACGCGCCGCGGATCGACGCGGGAACCTGCAGGCGGCGGGGTCGGATGCGCCACGTCGGACGGGTTGCCGGTGCGGGCGCGAAGATCCACAGCCCGGCGCCCGCGAGAACGGCGAGCACGAGGTTCACCACATAGGGAATGGTCAGCGGACTCGACGTGATGTCGGCGATCACCCCCGCGCTGAGCGTGCCCAATCCCAGGCCGCCGGTGTTCACCGCGACCGCGAGCATTCCGCCGACCGCCTTGCGGTCGGGTGGGAACAGGTCGATCACCGCGGCCGTGCCCGTGCCGGTCATGAGACCCGCGGACAGTCCGGAAATGACCCGGGCCACCACGAACACCGGAAGCGTCGACGGCAGCAGGAAGAGCACGGCACTGACCGCGGCGAGGGCGACCGCGATGAACAGCACCGGGCGCCGTCCGACGTCGTCGGACAGCCGCCCGAACAGGGCGAGCGCGGCCACGACCCCGACCGCGTACACGGCGAACAGGATCGTGACGGTGAGGGCGCTGAACGCCAGCTCCTGCGCATAGATGGAGTAGAGCGGGGTGGGCAGTGTCGTTCCCATCATCGTGACGAGAAACGCGAACGACGTGGCCCCGACCGCAAGGGCGGACGACCGGGTGCGCGTTCCGGACACTGCGGGCGAGAACGAAGGCATGGATCCGAGCCTTTCCGAGATCGGGAGCGGTGACAAGTCATATGCAGCAGTCGGTAAGGTGGCTTCCCGCCGGATTGGGGGGTCCACTCCGGGACCGGGAGTGTCCAGCATCGGAGGTCGGGGATGAATGGCGGGGAGAATTTTCGGTCGGGCGAGTGGGATCACCGCGCCATCCGGAGTGCGGTCGACGCGCTGAGGCCCGCCGAGTCCGGTGCGGTCGCCGCGGCCTGGGACGACCTCGGTCGGCGATTCCGTGAGTCGGTCAACGCGTTCCACGACGCGACCCGCGCCGCCGTCGACGCCGGCTGGCGTGGGCCGACCGCGACCACGGTGGCGGCGGCACTCGACGACTACGCCGCCCGCGCCGGACGGGTCGGCGGCCAGTTCACCGATGTGGGGGATGCGTTGCGGCACGCGACCGCAGGCGCCGAAGCGGTGCGCGGCGCGGTGGGCCGGCCCGGCGACCACCCGACCGACTGGACCCGTGTGCTGCCCGCCAACTGGACCGCGGAAGCCGACGCCGACGCCGCGGAACAGAACGCGAAGGCCGCCATGGACACCTTGTACACGTCGGCCTATTGCGTTGCGGACCAACAACTCCCCGCTGCCGGCCTCGCCGCGACCCACGCCGCGGCAACGGCCCACGGTCAGCCGGTGGGCTTCGACATCGGACCGAACGGGGTGCACGGCATACCCAGCGACCAGCAGGTGGCCGAGCCCGAATCCGATTCCGTCCCGCGCAATGAGCACCGTAAGAGCGACGAGGTGAGGCTCGAGGACCCGCAGGCAACCGCACAGGCTGCGCCGGGTTCGATCGCGGGTGCGGCGTTGGCCGGCGCCGTCGGCGGCGGGGTGGCGCGGTACGCGCACAGCATCGTGTCCTCTCACCGGACGCCCGGCCGCGAGCGGCCGAGCGGTCCGGCCCGGCCCGCCGAGCGGGAGGACGCGGAAGAACCCCCGACCTACCTCGAAAGCATCGACGAGGGAAGCGAACTCGTCGGAAAGCTGCCCCTCGTCACGCCCGCGGTGATCGGCGAATAGTCGTGGGGCACTGGGTGTTGAGCGATTCGCAGTTCTCGGCGTTGTGGGCCCGGACCGGCCAGGACCGCATTCCGTATCCGTTCAAGGTCACGAGCATGCTGGCCACCGCCGACGAGTACCAGGCGGAGCAGCGCCGGATCCGCGGCGACTTCTCCGGACCCGAACACGACCCGCTCGAGTCGGCGCTGCTGGTGCTCGCCGAACCCGACCTCCGGATCGAGATCTCCGGTTCGGCAGGCGCGGACGGCGGTACCCCGATCCGCATGACGGGAGCCCTCGCACGCGGGCACGGAATCGCGGCGGTGCAGCATCCGGGCGCCGAAGTGGTGATCCGGAGCTGCGAACCGTACGACGTCGGCCGGCAGCTGATCGCTCAGCTCCCCGACACCGACGCGGGCACGGTGGCGGGCATCGTGGTCCCACCGGCACCGGCCGGGAGCGCACGGGCGGCCCGGATCCTCGACCGGCCGTCGACGAGCCAGGGGGTCGTCACCGTCATCCGCGGGTCGCGGCACTCACCACACCCCGTCGGCGGTCTGGCGTGGCGGGACATCGAGGGCGACGGCCGGTACCTCGTGTGGGGCGATACCGCCGTCGCGGTGGAACCGGGCACGTCGTGGGACCTCCTCGACGCCGTCGCCCGGCTGACCGGACGGATCGCGGCCGGTCACCCGGTCTGAGCCCGCCGACCCCTCCTGCGCTGCGGTCTCGGCGATCGCCGCTACCGTATAGAGCGGAAGTAGGTGACTTGTGGCCGACCCGGACGGAGCAGACATGCAGGACTTCGATCTGGATTCGAGTGTGAACCGCGACTGGGCCGAGTTCCAGCGGCGCCTCGCGGACTATCTGGCAGCGATGCAGGACGAGGACCTTCTGGTGCTCGAATCGGGATTCGAGGAGCTCGACGAATCCCAGGGGCTGATGCCGTGCATCCAGTTCGTCGTGTGGGACGGTGACACGGTGCGCTGCGAGGTGCCGTCGAACCACTACCTGCACCCCGACCGCGCGCTGACCGAGGCCGAGCAGACGTACCTCACCGAGTTGGGCTGGAACCGGCCGACCCGCGGTCCGGACGACGAACCCGACGACGGCTCCCCCGCGTTCTACGTCGACAAGAAGCTGTCGTGGTCGGATCAGCTGGCCGCGATGACCGTGGCCGCGTTCCGCGACGTCTGGGGAATCACGCATCCCGCGTTCCTGAGTACCGAGACGTCCGGCACAGACCCCGAGGCCACGTTCGACCCGGTTGCGGTGCGGCCGCCGCTGGTCGCGCAGCTCGACCCCGCGACCGCCGTGGTCCCGCGCGACGTCGAGCATCTGCACGAACTGATCACGCTCGCGTTGGTGCCGATGCTCGGGCTGCTGCCCGAACGCGACCCGGATGGGGACGTCCCGATCCGGATGGGCAACACCATCCTGTTCGTCGGCCCGCTCGCCGACACCGTCGACGTGCAACTGTTCGCGCCGCTGGTGCACGACATCAGCGACCGCACCCGGGCGGCCGAAGTCACCGCCGACCTCAACCGCACGTGGTCGCGGATCAAGTTCGTGCTGGTGGACGACCGGTTGTCGGCGTTCCTGGAAGTGTCGGGCAACCCGTTCGTTCCGCAGCACCTGACGGACAGCTGCAAGGCGTTCGCCGATTTCCTGCGCACCGTCGACAACGAGTTCGCGTCGCGGTTCGGTGGCGAACTGTTCTTCAGCCGGGATTCCGGCTCCGACGAGGAACCCGAACCGGAAGCGGCACCTGGCACCGAGGGCCGGATGTCGTCGACCGACCTGCCGAAGGAACTCCAGACGCTGTTCCATCTGGATTCCGGGCCCGATCGCGACACCGATCCGGCTGTCGTCGCCGACGTCTGCGGTCACGACCGCGACCGGATCCTCGTGCTCCTGGACACCGGGACCGCCTGGGTGTCCCGGTTGCGGGATACCGATGATGCGTCGGCGGACCAGTGGGAGCGCATCGTTGGTGCCCTGCGCAACGCCCTCCGGACGGTCGTGCTGCCACCGACGACGAGCGCTCCCGACAGCAAGCCGCGGCCCGAGCAGATGGGACTGTTCAACAATCCCGAGGAGCAGACCCTGTTCGACGATCCGTCGTCCTAGAAGCGGCCCTTTCGACGATCGGTCCGGGTTTCCCGGGATGTGGCGTACTGTCGGCTCTATCGGAGCCGTCCAGGTTCCGCATTCAGGGATGGTCCATGGCTGACAAATCGCCCCGCAATTCCATGTCGAAGAAATCCGGTAAGTCGCTGAAGGAGAAGCGCGCCGACAAGAAGATGAAGACGACCGGGCAGAGCGATCCGGAAATCGTCTCGCACGTCAAGAAGCGCTAGCGCCCGTGCGCCTTTCTGGTAGCAGCAGCAACCACAAAGGCGCACAAGGCGGTCAGGCCACGACGGACCTCTGGGGAACCCCCGATTACTCGCTGAGCGGGCGGATCAAACTGTTCGACGCGCCCTGCTCGATGATGTGGGCGGTCCACCCGGTGATCCGGCTCATCACGAACATCGGTGTGAACATTTCCACGTCGAATCCCATGAGGTAGTACGCCGGACCGGTCGGGAAGTCGAGGTTCGGCGCGATGCCGGTGGCGCCGGCCATCGTCTTCTCCAGGATGTCGTACATCCGCACCCACTTCTCGCCGCCGGTGTGGGCGGCGATGTCGAGCAGTGCCGCCTTCATCGTCGGCACCCGCGAGTCGCCGTTCTTGTAGACGCGGTGGCCGAAACCCATCACCTTGTCCTTGGCGGCGAGTTTGCCCAGCAGCCACTCCTCGGCGCGGTCCGGCTCGCCGATCTCGAGCATGTCGTGCATGACGGCCTCGTTGGCGCCGCCGTGCAGCGGACCCTTCAACGCCCCGATCGCCGCGGTGACCGCACTGTAGATGTCGGACAGTGTCGACGTCACCACGCGGGCCGCGAACGTGGACGCGTTGAAACTGTGCTCCGCATACAGGATCAGCGACACCTCGAACGACTTGACGACGGCCGGATCGGGCACGTCCCCGAAGCACATGTTCAGGAAGTTCTCCGCGAACCCCAGGTGCGAGTGCGGTGCGATCGGGTCCTGTCCGCGCCTGCGCCGGAAGTCGGCGGCCACGATCGTGGGCAGCACCGCCGTCATGCGCAGCGCCTTCGCGAGGTTCTCGGACGGTGAATTGTCGTCCTCCGCAGGGTCTTCCGCACCGAGGTAGCTGATCGCCGTGCGCACCACGTCCATGGGGTGGCAGTTGTCGGGCATCTTCGCCAGCAGCGACAGCAGGGAGCGGTCGGCCCGGCGCGCCGCCCGCTCACGCTGACCGAGCAGTTCCAGCTGCGCGGGGGTAGGGAGTTCGCCGTACCAGAGCAGGTACGCCACCTCCTCGAAGCTGCAGTGCGCCGCCAGGTCCTGCACCGCGTAGCCGCGGTAGGTCAGCGCATTGGTCTCCGGCACCACCTTGGAGATGGAGGTAGTGTCGACGACGACACCGGCCAGCCCCTTGTAGATGATGGGAATTGGTTCGGTCATGACCCACTCCCCTCGATCCGGAAATTGAAGATGCCGCTGTCGAATTCGTTGTAGCGCTTGTAGTCGAGCAGTTCGTAGAGCCGGCTGCGGTGCTGCATCCGATCGAGCAGACCGGCCTGCGTTCCCTCCGCGGCGATCTGCCGCAGTCCGGCCTCGGCCGCGTACATCGCGAGCCGCAGCGTGGTCACCGGATAGATCACCGCGTTGTACCCGATGTCCTGCAGCGTCGTCGCCGAGATCAGCTCGGATTTACCGAATTCCGTCATGTTCGCGAGCAGCGGGACGGCGATGCCCGCGCGGAACTTCTCGAAGTCCGACTCGTCGGCGAGGGCCTCGGTGAACACGAGGTCGGCGCCGGCGTCGACGTAGGCCTTGGCCCGGTCGATCGCCGCGTCGAGTCCCTCGATTCCGCGAGCATCGGTGCGGGCGCAGATCACGAAGTTCGGATCGCGCCGCGCCGAGACCGCCGCCCGGATCCGCCGCACCATCTCGTCCGTCGGCACCACCGCCTTGCCGTCGAGATGGCCGCAGCGTTTCGGGTTCACCTGGTCCTCGAGGTGGCATCCGGCGATACCGGCGTCCTCGAGGACGGTGACGGTGCGCGCCGCGCTCATCGGTTCCCCGAACCCGGTGTCGGCGTCGATCAGGACCGGCAGGTCGGTGACGCGGGCGATCTGCTGCCCCCGTCCCGCGACCTCGGTCAGGGTGGTCAGCCCGATGTCGGGCAGGGCGAGATCCGCGGAGACGACGGCGCCCGACACGTAGACACCCTCGAAGCCGATCTCCTGGATCAGCTTGGCCACCAACGGGTTGAACGCGCCGGGCAGACGCTGCAGCGCGCCCGAGTCGAGCCCGGCCCGAAACGCTTTCCGCTTGTCCGCCGCCGACGTGGCCGCGGCGATCAGCCCGCTCATCAGAACAGTCCCTTCGGCAGCTTCGGTACGCGGGCGAGCACGTCCTCGGTGACGGTGAACGTCAATTGGTCCAGCTCACCGGGCTTCAGGTCGGCGGCGCCGTACGCGGCGTCGAGGAAGCGGTCCTGCTCGGCAGGTGTGATCACGCCGTCGGCGAGGGTGCGGAACTTGGCGACGTACTGGTCGCGGGCGAACGGCCGGGCACCGAACGGATGCGCGTCCGCGACGGCGAGTTCGTCGACGAGAACCTCCCCACTCTTCAACGTGATCTCGGCGCGCGCACCGAACGCCTTCTCGTCCGGGTCGGTCGAGTGGTAGCGACGCGTCCACTCCGGGTCCTCGGCCGTGGAGATCTTGCGCCACAACTCCACCGTGTCGGGGCGCTGTGCCCGCTCGGGGGCGTAGGAGCGCTCGTGGTGCCACGTTCCGTCCTGCAGCGCGACGGCGAAGATGTACATCACCGAGTGGTCGAGGGTCTCGCGGGAGGCGGTGGGGTCGAACTTCTGCGGGTCGTTCGAACCGGTGCCGATCACGACGTGCGTGTGGTGGCTGGTGTGCAGCACGATCGACGCGATCTGATTCAGATCCCCGATCCGCTCGCGCATCCGGCGCGCGAGGTCGATGGGCGCCTGACTCTGGTATTCGGCCGAGTGTTCCTTGGTGTAGCTGTCGAGGATCGCACGCTTGTCCTCACCCGGGCCGGGCAGCGGAACGTGGTATTCCTTGTCCGGTCCGCCGAGCAGCCACGCGATGACACCGTCCTCACCCTCCCAGATCGGTGACGGAGACCCCTCGCCCCGCATCGCCCGATCCACGGACTCGACGGCCACCTTGCCGGCGAGCGCCGGGGCGTATGCCTTCCAACTGGAGATCTCGCCCTTGCGCGACTGCCGCGTCGCCGTCGTCAGGTGCAGGGCCTGACCGATCGCCTGGTAGACGGTCTCCGTGTCGAGACCGAGTGCGGTGCCGATCCCGGCCGCGGCCGACGGGCCGAGATGCGCGACGTGGTCGATCTTGTGCTCGTGCAGCGAGATTGCGCGCACCAGGTCGATCTGGATCTCGTAGCCGCTGGCGAGGCCGCGGATCAGGTCGCGTCCGCCGAGTCCGGCGTGCTGGGCGACCGCGAGGATCGGCGGAATGTTGTCACCGGGGTGCGAGTACTCGGCGGCGAGGAACGTGTCGTGGAAGTCCAGTTCCCGCACCGCCACACCGTTGGCCCACGCCGCCCACTCCGGCGAGTACGTCCCGCCGACCCCGAACACAGCCGACCCTGGGCTGTAGGGATGCGACTGCGCCTGCGCCCGGGCGTTGGACACCGGGCGGCGGGTCAGGGAGGCCGCGGCGACGGCGGCGTTGTCGATGATCCGGTTGACGATCATCTCCGCCGTCGCTCCGGACACCTCGACGGGGTCGGTGGCCACCTCCGCGATCTTCCAGGCCAGGTGTTCGTCCCTGGGGAACTCCTCCGCCGAGCGTCGCGTGCGTACGAGATGTGTCTTCATCGTTTTCCTCCGTGGTCCTCGTCCTTCTTTCGCACGCTACGCAGAGGCCTCGGGGGCAAGAAATACCTCGCAAAGGCCTATTCGTGCGTATCGAACCCGGCAAACTTGCGAATGCTGCGAATCATCGTTGGGTACTGTCTGTGGGCGCGGCGATGGAGGAATGGACGCATGAAGAAGATGTACGCCGGCCCCCGGTTGCGGCGCCTGCGGGAGGAACGCCGGCTGTCGCAACTTGCGCTCGCGAAGAGCCTCGGGCTGTCGCCGAGCTACGTCAATCAGCTCGAGAACGATCAGCGCCCGCTCACGGTGCCGGTTCTGCTCAAGCTCAACGAGGTGTTCGATCTCGACGTCCAGTTCTTCGCCTCCGACACCGATGCCCGTCTGGTCGCGGACGTGCACGAGGCGCTGGTGGATACGTCGGAGTCCGGCGAGGTGTCGTTGGCGGAGATCGACGAACTCGTCGCCCGGATGCCCGCCGTGGGGCGAACGCTCGTGACGCTGCACCGACGGTTGCGGGCGACCACCGATCAGCTCGACCAGTTCTCGGCGCAGATCTCCGGGGACGCGACGCCGGACCCGGCGCACGTGCCGATGCCCTACGAGGAGGTGCGGGACTTCTTCTACGATCGGCGCAACCATATCGGCCGCCTCGACGACGCCGCCGAGGAGATGTTCAGGGGCAACACACTGTCGATCGGCGCGCTCGACCTCCAGTTGGCCCGCATCCTCCGCGACCGGCACGGGGTGACGGTCCGCATCCGCACCGACGAACCGGATCAGCTGGGCCCCAAACGACTGTATGACGCAGAGGCGGGCACACTGACGCTCGCCCGTCGGCTCACCGCCGGTCAGCGCGCGTTCCAGATCGCGATGCAGGTGGCGTTCTTCACGCAGTCGGAGACGATCGACGCGATCGTCGCCGGGGACGAATCGCTGACCGCCGAATCCGCCGCGCTCGCGCGAATCGGGTTGGCTCACTACTTCGCCGGGGCGCTGATCCTGCCGTACACGCTGTTCCTGGGTGCCGCCGAATCGCTCCACTACGACATCGACCTGCTGAGCCTGAAGTTCGAGGTGGGGTTCGAGACGATCTGTCACCGACTGTCGACGCTACAACGGCCGGGTCAGCGCGGCGTGCCCTTCTTCTTCGTCCGCACCGACCGCGCCGGGAACATCTCGAAGCGACAGTCCGCCACAGCGTTCCACTTCTCCCGGGTGGGCGGCAGCTGCCCGCTGTGGGTGGTCCACGAGGCGTTCGCGAATCCGGGGAGGATCCTCACGCAGGTATCGAAGATGCCCGACGGGCGCGCCTACCTGTGGATCGCGCGCACCACCCACAGCGGCGGTCTCGGATATCTCGCCCCGGAACGCAATTTCGCGATCGGCCTCGGCTGCGACATCGGGTACGCCGATCGGCTGGTCTATTCGCGCGGAATCCAGACGGACGACCCGAGCACGGTCGTCCCGATCGGCGCGGGCTGCAAGGTGTGCGACCGGCCCGCATGCGCGCAACGCGCCTTCCCGCAACTGGGCCGGGCCGTACTCGTCAACGAGGACAGCAGCGGCCATCTTCCGTATCCGCAGGGCAGGTAGGCGCTCCGCGCCCGTGAGTGGTTGGGGAGTCCAGGGACTCGTTGACCACGCACGGGCGTAACGCTGCCCGCAATCGTGACGAATAGGACTTCGGATGCTCCTCCGTTCGGGGTGAGCGCCTGCGACACGGGTGGGGGCACATGGGCGACGGGGCGGACAGCCGCAAGGACCGCTGGACGACGGGTCTCGTCGTGGTGTCGATCATGGCGTGTGGCGTGATCGTCGCGGGACTGCTCGATACCGGATCCGGCACTGCCACGGTCGAGGACGCCACTGGGCTCCCGTCGTACGTCACCTCGCCGGTCGAATATCCCGTCGACATTCCCGGTTGCGCGACGGTGGAACCGCCGACGGAGGGAGAGTCCTTCGCCATGTTCGTCAGCGGCGAGCAGAGTTACGACAACCCGCGCTACCCGTGGTTCTCGGCACCGAAGGCGTCGTCCATGACTGCCGCGGTCCTCGACGCTCTGCCGGAGGCCGTGGAGATCCCCTTCGTCAGCCCCACCGAGTCGTTGCTGTTCGAGCCGATTCCGGAGTACGACCAGCCGGAGACACCGGACTTCGAGGACGACTTCGGCGGCGTCACCAGCGCTCGGGGACCGCTGCTCCGGGACTCGGCACCCGGGTCGCTGTGGATATCGGTCAGCAAGGCGGACAGGCCGATTCCGCCGTGCGTGGCCGGGGAACTCGACCGTCGCACGACGCTGCCCGACGGCACCGTGCTGGATGCGGACGACACGTGGTCCGAGTACGACGGCCACCGCACGCTGTCCCGGAGCATCGCCGGCTACTTCCCGGACGGCACGTGGATCCATGCCGACGCCACCGACGAGAACTTCGCCGAGGCCGACCAAGGCTCGAAGTACAGCGGCACCATCCCACTGACCCTCGACGAACTCACCGCCATCGTGCTGCGCCCCGAACTGCGGGTGAGTACAGCGGTTCCACCGGGCACCCCGCCTCCCCCGACGGCATGCGGGTCGGGGGGCGGCTCCGAGGACGAGGGACCGGCGCTGACCCGCGCCGATCTGGACCGGTTGAACTCCGTGCTCGACGACGCGTGGCGCGATCAGGGTATCGCCGTGTCGACACCGCTCGGATCACTGCAACTGGCCGAGTACAGCGACAAGGCGGTGTGTGAGAGCGTCGACGTCACCACACCCGGATCCGAAGGGACCCTGCGAATCTCGATCGAGGGCGGCTACATCGTTCCGCCCGAGCCGGACAAGTACGACCCGTCCTACGACCCGCAAGCCGCGAAGGCCACCCGACTGCCCGACGGCTCCGTGTTGGAGCGACGGGACGGGTACACCTCCGCAGCGTCCGAGCCCAGAACACCCGCCGTCGCGGAGGCCGGCCGTTACGTGACGCTGACACGGCCGTCTGGCACCCGGGTTTCGGTCAGCTCGACCTCCACGCTGCCGGCCACTCCGCTCCCCTACGAGCTTCTCGAATCCCTGGCCACGACACCCGGACTGGAGCTGTAGCCGACATGGGCCCCGACAAGAGCAGCCGAAACCTCTGGGCCGCAGCGCTCGTGGCGGTCGTGACTGTCGCCGGCGCCGTCACCACCGTGATCGTGCACGAACCGGAGTACCCGGAGGTGAACATCCCCGGGCTCACCGGCTTTGTGGATCCCGGCGCCCCGGAGGCGTCGCCGGATGCACCGGGCGCCGAGTGGTCGCTGGATGCGGCCGCCACCTACGATCGACAGTTCGCGGTCTTCCGCAACCCGGTGTACGGCAGCGGATTCGACTCGGGCGAGCCGGGATTCGTCGACGGCGGACAGGTGCTGGTCACCATGATCGGGTTGGTGAATCAGCAGACGTCGGGGCTGGACGAGACGAGGTTGGTCGGGGTGGACGCCGACACCGGATCGGTGCGCTGGGAGACGCCGGTCGAGTCGCTGGGCGGGTGCACCGACACCCTCGCCGCCGGGCGGATGGTCTGTTACACGACCCCCTTCGAGGACGCACCGGTCATCCTGGCCGTCGACACCGAGAGCGGCTCCGTGACCCGCACACCCACCGACTGGACGATCCTCGCGATGACGGCCGCCGACGACTGGCTGTACGTGATGGAAGGCGACCCGGAATCCGACGACATCCGGGTGCACGGCGGCATCCCCACCGACCCCGATGCCCGCTGGTCACAGCGGTTCGACCTCGGTTCGGCGTGGGAGGACGCGTTCGGTCACCTCATGAGCACCGAGCACGGTCAGGGTGTGCTCGAACTCGGCGGGGAGGTGGCGGGGTTCGACCTCGCGACCGGGAATCCGACGTTCACGCGCACGCTGCCCGACTGCACGCAGTCCGCCCGGGCCACCGAAGGCGGGGTGGTCGTCCGTGTGCACAGCGACTGCAGTCTCAGCAAGGTGCTGGGCTCGGAGGCCGTCGATCGTACCGGGCGCGTCCTCGCGGCATCGGACGTGGAGGCGGTGCACACCCTTGCCGTCGATCGGCCCGCCGACACCACGATTCCGGTGTTGCTCGGCGACGGTGCCTACGACCGGACGGCGGGCGAACTGCTCTGGACGAGCCCCGATCTCGTGTCGACGCCGCGGGTCGACACTCCGCAGTCGTACGGCCCGAACACCACGCAGGGCACCGCCGTCGCCGTCCTGGGGGATGTGGCGTTGCTGCGCGACTACGAGGGCAAGACGGAAGCCGCACTCGACCTGAGGTCCGGGGACCGGTTGTGGCACCGAAGCGCCGAGTCGTACGGCACCGTCGTCGCCGCGGACGGCGACACCGCGGTCTTGCTGGAATCCGATGTCCTGCGCGCCGAGAACGTCCGGTCCGGCGAGGAACTGTGGATGCTCCCCCTGCAGACAGTGATCGACGACGACTCGTGGGACAGCACACAAGTCGTCGCGGCGTCGGATACCCGCCTGGTCTACATGACGTCGGGGACGATGGTCGGGTTGGGCGCGTCCGAGTGAATCACCCCGGGGCTACCCGGCGGGCGAGTCCTGCGCACCGAGCCGCCACAGCGACGTCACTTCCCGCTTGCGCGCGGCGTGCAGAGCATCCGAGCGGTCGGCGACCTTGCCGTGCCGGGGCGCCACGTCCCGGCGCCCGAGGACGGTCAGGCCGGCGTCGTCGATCAGGGTCAGTAATTCCTCGCGGGTCCGCAGTCCGAGGTGCTCGGCGATGTCGGACAGGATGAGCCAGCCCTCTCCCCCGGGCTCGAGGTGCTCGGCCAGGCCGCCCAGGAATCCGCGGAGCATCCGGCTGTCCGGGTCGTAGATCGCGTACTCGATCGGCGAGGTGGGGCGGGCGGGGATCCACGGCGGGTTGCACACGACCAGCGGTGCCCGGCCCTCGGGGAACAGGTCCGTTTCCACGACCTGCACCTGACCGGCGTAGCCGAGCCGGTCCAGATTAGCCCGGGCGCAGGCCAGCGCGTTCGCGTCGAGTTCGGTCGCGATCACCTTCTCGACGCCGCGGTGTGCGAGGACGGCGGCCAACACACCGGTGCCGGTGCCGATGTCGAACGCCTGCGTGAGCGACGGCAGCGGGGTGTCGGCGACGAGGTCGACGTACTCGCCGCGAATCGGGGAGAACACGCCGTAGCCGGGGTGGATGCGCGCATCCAGGGCCGGGATCTCGACGCCCTTCTTCTGCCACTCGTGGGCGCCGATCGCCCCGAGCAGATCCCGCAGGGTGGTGACGGTGGGCTGGTCCGTCGGTCCGTACGCCTCGAGCACCGCCTGCCGCACGTCGGGGGCGCGTCGCAGCGGGACGGTCTGATCGGCGTCGAACGGCACCAGCAGCATCCCCAGGATCCCCGCCCGCCGCGACTGCGTCTGCCGGTGCAGGTGGAACGCGGTGGCGGGGTCGGCGGAGGTCTTACGGGTCTTACGGTCGGTACGGGCGGCGACGGCGGTGCCGAGCTGGCGGGCGTTGTGGAAGTCGCCACGCCACAGCAGCGCCGTCCCCTCGCACGCCAGGCGGTACGCCTCGTCGGCGGTCATCGAGTCGTCGGCCACCCGGATCTTCTTCGGGGGCGTCGCCCCGCTGGTGGACCGCCACACCGCCGAATGCTCGGTGCCGTCCTCGGTCCAGCGGACGAACTCGGTTTCCATCGCACAACCATAGGCGCTTCGCGCCCGTGCGCCTTTTTGGTAGCTGCAACAACCAGAAAGGCGCACGGGCGGCGGAGCCGCCTCACGGGAGTTCGCGGACGGCCGCCCGGCGTAACTTGCCGACTTCGGTGCGCGGAAGGTCGGGCCGGAAGTCGACGACTTTGGGTGCCGCGTAGGGTCCGACGCGCTGCGCGACGAGGTGTTTGAGTTGCGTGACGAGGTCGCCGTCGTCGGCCCGGGTATCCGCGCGGACGACGACGGCCCGGACCACTCCGCCGCGGATCGGATCGTCGTAGGCGACTGCCGCGGCGTCGGCGACCGCCGGGTGCTGCAACAGCGCGTTCTCGACCTCGACCGGGCTGATGTTGTGCCCCGACGCGATGATCATGTCGTCGTCCCGGCCGAGGATCTGCCACCGGCCGTCGGGGTCTGTGACGGCTCGGTCCTCGGTGAGGAATACGTCGCCGCGCCAGCGGTCGGCCCACAGATCGGGGGTGTTCTCGTAGCCGCTGGACATCTGGTGCCGGGGCCGCCGTACCGCGATCAATCCAGGTTGACCGTCGGCCACCGGTTGACCGTCCCGGTCCGCGAGGAAGGTGTCGAAACCCGGAATCGTGGCGGACATCCAGCCCGGACCGGATCTCGATTCGGTGCCCTGAGTGTCGCCCAGGAGCATGCCGACCTCGGACAGTCCGTACCCGTTGCGCACGGCGGGTGCACCGGTGTCGGCCCAGGCCGCGGCGACCGCTGCGGTGAGCGGTTCACCGGCAGCGGCGACGGTGCGGAGCGACGGCGGCACCCCGTCCTGCGCGAACGTCGCCGTCAGTCGCCGCAACGCGGCCGGCGCGGTAGTGAGGATCGTCGCCTGCTCTTCCCGGATGACGCGATGCCAGGCCTCGGGGACGAACTTCCCGGAGTACATGACGCGCGGCACGCCCAGCGCCATGACGGCGGCACCCGTGCTGTACAGCCCGAACGCCCACGCCGGATCCGACGTCGAGAACACGACGCTGTCGCGGGTCGCCCCGAGAACGCTCTTCGCGTAGGGCATGACCGAGACGAAGGTGGCGTGGGTCATGGTGCACGCCTTCGGTGTTCCGGATGTTCCACTGGTGAACAGGAGGGTGGCGGTGTCCCCGAGTGCCGTGGTCGCGAGCGGGCCGTCGGCGTCGGCCCGGTCGACCTCGGTCCAGAAGGACCTGTCGTCCTCGCCGGCCGCGACGTCGCCGACGACGAACACGGCGGGATCGAGTCCGTGGGTCGCCTGCGCCTCCGCGAGCGCCGGCCGGTACCGCTGATCGACCACGACCGCACGGACTCCCGCCGCGTCGAGGCGCAGGCCGATCGCGTCCGGGGCAAACCCACCGAACAACGGCACGTACACCAGCCCCGAGCGCCACACTGCCAGTGCGGTGATCCAACTCTCGACCTGTCGTGAGAGGAGTCCGCCGACGCGATCTCCCCGCTTCAGCCCGGCTCGCGCGAATACCCGTGCCGCCTTGGCGGAGAGCCGGTCGAGTTCACGGTAGGTCCAGCGGTCGGCCGAACCGTCCTCGTGCCGGACGGTCAGCGCCACCCGATTCGGGTCGGCCGCATAGCGGGTGCAGATTTCGTGGGCCGTGTTGAAGTCGCCGCCGAACGGGTCGCGGTCCAGCAGGGATTCGATGTCCTGCCATGCACCGGCGAGTGCGGACGATGCGAGTCTGTCGAGAGACATCAGTGATTCACCTTTGCAGTTTTCGTCAGGGTCAGGACCAGGACGGTGATGGCGCACGCGGCGGCGATGTACGCGGCCAGTGCCCACGCACCGTCCGTCTCGGCAGCGATTGCCACCGCGATGAACGGTGCGGGAGCACTGAACACCACACCACCGAACTGATAGGCGACGGAGGCGCCGGTGTACCGGACTTCGGCCGGGAACAGACCGGTGACATACCCGGCCACCGCGGAATAGGTGACGGCGTGACCGATGGTGATGATCAGAATCATCGCCAGCAGAACGGCGACACCGACGCCGGTCGACAGCAACCAGAAGAACGGGTACGCGATCGCCGCCATGTAGAGGGACCCGTAGATCAACATCTTCCGAGCTCCGATCCGGTCCGCGATCATCGACGCGTAGGGCACCGACAGGATGTCGAGGACGCACGCGACGAGGATGCTCAACAGAATCGTCTGCCGCGAGATGCCGAGCTCCTTCGGACCGTACGACAGCACGAAGACGGTGACGAGGTAGAACGGCACGAGGGAGGCGGCCTGGGTGAGAATCCCGACGCCCAGCGCGCGCTTCTCGCCCCGCAGTACCGCGAGGATCGGGAAGTCGGCAATCTTCTTGTTGCGCTTGACGTTCTCGAACTCGGGCGATTCGACGACCTTCAGTCGAACGTACATCCCGACCGCGACCAACCCGGCACTGGCCAGGAACGGAAGCCGCCATCCCCATGCCTGCACCTGGTCTTCCGGAAGCCGCTCGACCAGGAGGAACGCGAGCGTCGCGAGCACCAGTCCGGCAGGAACGCCGGCCTGCGGCCAGCTGCCGTAGAACGCCCGCTTCTCGCGGGGTGCGTGTTCGACCGCCATCAGTACCGCGCCGCCCCATTCTCCGCCGACCGCGAAGCCCTGCGCCAGGCGAGCGAGGACGAGCAGCACGGGCGCCGCGAGACCGATCGCTCCGTAGGTGGGGATGAGTCCGATCGCGACCGTCGACGACCCCATCAGCACCAGGGAGAACACCAGCATTTTCTTGCGGCCGATCCGGTCTCCGAAGTGCCCGAAGACGATCGCGCCTGCGGGACGCGACACGAACGCGATACCGAACGTCGCGAAGGCTGCCAGCGTTCCCGACAGTGGGCTCAACGACGGGAAGAACGCCTTCCCGAATATCAGGGCGGCCGCGGTCCCGAAGATGAAGAAGTCGTACCACTCGATTGCCGTTCCGACGAAGGACGCGAAGGCGACCTTTCGGGGTTTGACCCGGGTGACCTCCAGGTCGTCGATGACTCTCATATCGAATCTCCCATCGCTGCTGATGTGGGGCGGTGCGGCTGCCGTGTCGATCCGGTGCCACCGCGGTTGTGTTCGAGCCGTCGGGCCTCGTCCGGGGTTCGCCGATCGGACATCGCGTCCGCGCCGTCGCCCCGTGTGGCCACGGTCACAGGTCTAGCACATTCCGCGCGTCGATCGCAATAGTTTTGTACCGATCGATCCAATGAGTGACCTCGCCTGAAGATCGATCATATAAGCCGTTTACGTGCATTTTCCCGTGCGCCCTGGACTATTTTTGGATCGATCAGTACATTTCCGAGCATGAACGAGAACGATCACGACGACCCACGCGTCGCGCTGGTCTCCGGCGGCTCCCGCGGCATCGGGGCCGCCGTCACCACAGCCCTGACACAGCGCGGCTGCCGGGTGGGATGCACATACCGGACCGGACGTGACGACGCGGAGAAGCTCGCCGCAGACGCCCCCGAACAGGTACTCCCGATCCGCTTCGACCTGCACGACGACACCACGGCGCCGACGGCGGTGGAGCGCGTCGTCTCCCACTGGGGACACCTCGATTCGTTGATCCTGAACGCGGGTCAGTGGTCGGGCGGCCGGCTCGTCGAGACGGACCCGGACGCCTGGTGGAGCGTGATAGAGACGAACCTCCGCGGCACCGTCGCCCTCGCGCGGGCCGCGCTGCCCCACCTCGTGCACGGCAGGTCACCGAGCATCGTGCTGGTGTCGTCGGTCGTCGGCGTGATCGGTCACGCCGGCGACACCGCGTACGCGGGTGCGAAGTCCGCGATGATCGGCTTCGGTCGCTCACTCGCCAAGGAGGTCGCGCGTGACGGCATCCGGGTCAACGTGCTGGCCCCCGGGTTCGTCACCACCGACATGACCGACGCGGTGCCCGAATCCGCACGCAGGCGCATCGAACGCGAAACCGTCCTCGGCCGATTCGGCACCGTCGACGAAATCGCCAAGGCCGCAGTCTTCCTCAGCGAAGACGCCACATTCTGCACAGGCTCCGTCCTCACCGTCGACGGTGGCTGGGCGCTGTGACACACCACGACCGCAACGACCAACAACGAAGGGAAGCAACACCATGACCGCGACACTCACGCATTCGGTCGGCATTCCGGAGTCGGAGTACCTGGCGCTCCGGGACCGCATTTTCGAGGCGATCTGGTCCGAACTCGATCCGCTCGAACAGCGGATCGAGGACGACGAGCAGGTTCCGCACGACATCGTCATGCCCATCCTCGAGCGGATCGGCGCACTCGGCCTGCTCGTCCCCCGCGAATACGGCGGCAGCGGCCTCTCGATCGCCCAGTACCTGCCGATCATCGCCGAATTCGCAAAGGTGCAGGGCGGGCTCCGGGTCATCGTCCACGTGCACAACTCCTTCGCCCACGCGCTCTCCGAGATCGGCAGCGACCGGCAGAAGGCGGACGTGCTGCCGGGCGCGGCGACGGGCCGGAACTCCGTCGCGTTCGCGCTCACGGAGCCGGGCTTCGGGACGGGCGCGGACCTCGGGTCGACAGCGGTGCGCGAGGGCGACGACTACGTCCTGAACGGCGAGAAGTGGTTGATCACCAACTCGGACATCGCTTCTCACTTCATCGTCTTCGCGAAGACGACCGCCACCGACGTCTCCGCGTTCCTCGTTCCCCGCGAGACCGAAGGTCTCTCGATCGCAGCGCTTCCCGAGACGATGGGGTGTAAGGGCACCGAGCACGGACGCGTCACCCTCGACTCCGTCCGGGTTCCCGCCACCGCGCTCGTCGGCGCCGAAGGGCAGGGGAACGAGCACCTCGAACGCGCACTGGAGATCAGCCGGGTGTTCATCGCGGCAAGTTCCCTCGGCACGTCCGAGCGCGCCCTCGAACTGTCGATCGCCCACGCGAAGAGCCGTGTCACGTTCGGCAAGCCGATCGGCACACGGCAGGCCATCCAGCGCTACCTGGCGGAGATGGCCACCGACGTCTACGCCCTGCGCGGGATCCTGGCCGACGCGGCACAGAAGTGGGATGCCGGCGAACGGATTCCCGCCGAGGCCAGCATGTGCAAACTGTTCGGCCTCGAGGCCGTCGGCCGGGTAACCGACCGGGCCCTGCTCATCCACGGTGGAATCGGATACACGCGCGCGCATCCGATCGAACGCCTCTACCGGGACGCCCGCCTGAACTGGCTCGAGGAGGGGACCCCGACCATCCAGTACCTGGTCACGGCGGGACGTCTGCTCGACGGATACGCGTTCTCCGACGCCTTCGAGACGTCGCGCAAGAACTGACATCAGCCGTCCTGCGGTCGGGAACGGCCGCAGGGCGGCACCACGCTCTCGAAGGAGAAGCACAATGACGAACGCAGACCCCACCGTCCTCATCGCGGGGGCACGAACCCCGTTCGGACGCTTCATGGGATCGCTGTCGAGCCTGAGCGCCCAGGAGCTGGGTGGCCACGCCGTCGGTGGCGCGCTGGAATCCGCCGGCGTCGACGCACGCGCCGTCGACCACGTCGTCATGGGCCAGGTGCTCACGGCAGGCAGCGGCCAATTGCCGGCGCGCGTCGCGGCGGCGGCCGCCGGAATCCCCATGACCACACCGGCACTGAACATCAACCGGATGTGCCTCTCCGGAATCGACGCGATAACGCTGGCTCACCAGATGATCGTCGCCGGCGACGCGGACATCGTGGTCGCCGGCGGTCAGGAATCGATGAGCACTGCGCCGCACCTCCTGAGGAACAGTCGTCGCGGGCACAAGTACGGCGACACGGTTCTGATCGACCACCTCGCGTTCGACGGGCTCCAGGACGCCTTCACCGGGTCGTCGATGGGGGCGCTGACCGAGTCGAGGAATCCCGCGTACGGGATCACCCGGGAGGCCCAGGACGAGTGGGCCGCACGGTCGCACCGTGCGGCGGCACGGGCGCGGAAGGACGGCGTCTTCGCGGTCGAGATCGTTCCCGTTTCGATCACGTCCGGGCGGGGTGAGTCGCACGACGTGAGCCACGACGAGGGCATCCGGGCCGACACCTCGGCAGCGGACCTCGGCGGACTGCCTCCGGCTTTCGCCGCCGACGGCTCGCTGACGGCGGGCAACTCGTCACCGATCTCCGACGGCGCCTGTGCCGTCGTGGTCACCCGGAAGTCGACGGCCGTCCGGCTCGGCCTGTCGTGGCTGGCCGAGATCGGATCACGCGCCGTGGTCGCCGGACCCGATTCGGGTCTGCACGAGCAGCCGTCGAACGCCATCCAGGCCGCGTGCCGACGCGAGGGGATCGCGCCTCGCGAACTCGATCTCGTCGAGATCAACGAGGCGTTCGCCGCGGTCACACTCGTCTCGTCCGAACGCCTCGGTCTCGACGCTGACCGGGTGAACGTCAACGGCGGCGCGATCGCGCTCGGCCACCCGATCGGCGTCTCCGGGGCACGGATCGTCCTGCATCTCGCGCTCGAACTGCGACGCCGCGGCGGTGGCGTCGGCGCAGCGGCGCTGTGCGGGGGCGGCGGCCAGGGGCAGGCCCTGATCGTGCACGTCGAACGGTGATTCGATGAGCACCAAGTACGACCTCAACCGCGCCGAGATTCTGCGCGTGTCCGCCGAGCTGTTCGCGAGGTCGGGCTATCACGGCACCGGGATCGCCGACCTGGGCAGGCGGTGGGGCTCGGCCGCGGGGCCCTGTACCACTACATCGGCAGCAAGGAGGAAGTCTTATTCGCGATCAGCAGCCGGCAGCTCGCGCAGATGAACGACGTGGCCGACGAACTCGCCCTGACCGAACCGGATCCGGAGCTACGCCTCCGCGGTCTCGCCCGTGCCCTGCTCCGCAACATCGCCGAGCACCGTGCGGAGTGGACGGTGTTCTTCCGCGAGTACCACGCCCTGACCGGTGATCGGCGTGCGCGGGTCGTCGCGGCACGCGAACGGTACGAATCGCATTGGCGGCACGCGTTCGACCAGGGCGTCCGGGACGGCGTGTTCACCCTGTTGCCGCCGTTGATGGTCAAGGGTGTGCTCGGCATGTTCAACTACAGCTACCTCTGGCTCACCGCCGACGGGGCCCGCACCCCCGAGGAGATCGCCGACGGCTTTCTCGACGCCCTGATCACCGGGCTGGCCGCGCCGAACCCGTGATCCGGGCCGTCTAGACTCACATCTTCGACCGCCGGGAGACAAAGGGGCCCTTCGATGAGCGACAAGTACGACGCCAACCGGGACCGAGTCCTGCAGGTGGCCGCCGAATTGTTCGCGAAGTCGGGCTACCACGGCACCGGGGTCGCCGAGATCGGTGAGGCCACCGGGCTGGGCCGGGGCGCGCTGTACCACTACATCGGCAGCAAAGAGGCAATCCTCTACGAGATCAGCAGCCGGCAACTCGCGCAGATGAACACGGTCGCCGACGAACTCGCGCTGTCCGAGGCCGATCCGGAGAAACGGCTGCGTGGCCTCGCACGAGCGCTCATGCGGAACATCGCCGAGCACCGCGCGGAGTGGACGGTCTTCTTCCGCGAGTACCACGCCCTGACGGACGAGCGTCGCGACCGGATCATCGCCGAACGTGAACGCTACGAATCCCATTGGCGGAACGCGCTGGAGCAGGGCATTCGCGACGGACAGTTCCGCGCTCTCCCGCGGCTGATGGTCAAGGGCCTGCTGGGCATGTTCAACTACAGCTACCTCTGGATCACCCCCGCGGGCGCCGAGACACCCGAAGAGATCGCGGACGAGTTCCTCGACGCAGTCGTCACCGGGATGCGGGCGTGAGGCGGAGCCGCTGACTTGGACCTGCCAAGCCAGTGAGGACTATCCTCGACGCATGAGTCCGTCGTCGGCCACGCCCGCCCGTTGCTCCATCGCGCGCACCCTCGAAGTCCTGGGCGACAAGTGGACGCTGCTCATCGTCCGCGACGCCTTCTGGGGCAACAGTCGATTCTCGGAGTTCACCCGCAGCCTCGGGGTGGCGTCCGACGTACTCACCGCACGGTTGGCGATGCTCGTCGACGAAGGAATCCTCGAACGCCGCGCCTATCGCAAGGAAGGGTCGCGGGAACGTCAGGAGTATGTGCTGACCGAGAAGGGCAAGCAGCTGCATGTCGTGATCGGGGCACTGGGCCAGTTCGGTCGCGACCAACTGCCGCGTCCGGGTAGCACCTCCCCCGAGTACACCGACGAGACCACCGGCGAGGCCGTGTCCCTCGCCTTCGTCACCGACGACGGTCGACGCGTTCCGGCATCGACTGTGCATGTGCAGCGGGGAACGCCGGCGCCGGCGGGCCATTCGCAGGGTTAGCCGCACCGCCCACCACAACTCCTGAAAACGGGGGCGCTACCTCGTCATATCCATGCTAACTTGGAAATACCAAGTCAGCGAGAGGCAAGGAAACCATGTCTGTACAACACGGAGTTCACGCAGTCGAGAATTTCTGGGCACGGGTGTGGCAGTCACCCCAGGACCCGCACGCGATCGATGAACTCGTCGCCGACGATTTCGTCATCGTCACCGGCGGGGAGGCGATCCGCGGCCGGGACGCCTTCAAAGAATGGGTGCGGAAGTTCCAGGCGACCGTCGAGGATCTGGAATTCATCCCCGTCGAAACGTTCCAGAACGAGGACGGTTCCCGCGTCGCGTCGCTGTGGGAAATGACCGGCCGCAATCGCGGGTTCATGGGCACCGAACCCGACGGGCAGCCCATTCATCTGACGGGCACCGCGGTGTGGAACGTTCGCGCCGACGGGATGCTCGAATCCAACCGCGTCGAGCGCAATGCCTGGGAGTTGCACCGGCGGCTGACAGCCTAGGCGCTTCGCGCCCGTGCGCCTTTCTGGTTGCGGGAGCTACCAAAAAGGCGCACGGGCCCGGAGGGCCTACTTGGCTGCAGCGATCCGGGCCTCAGCGACGGCGTCGGCTGCGGCGCCGGCGAGGATGCCGTCCCGCTTCGCGACGTCGAGGATTTGCACGACGGTGGCGAAGATCTTCTCGACCTGCGCTCGGACGTCGTCTGCGGACGTTCCGAGCCGCTCGCCGGCGACCTGGATGAGCCCGCCGCCGTTGGCGACGTAGTCGGGGACCCAGGTGATGCCGCGTTCGCCGAGGTCGTGCTCGACCGCGGGGTGGGCGAGCTGGTTGTTCGCGGCCCCGCAGATCACCTGGGCGGTGATCGCGGCGACGGACTCGTCGGTGAGCGTGGCGCCCATCGCGCAGGGCGCGTAGACGTCGAGTTCCTGGCCGATGACGCTGGACGCGATCTTGACCTCGGGGAAGTCGCGGGCCACCCGGTCGAGTGCGGCGGCGTTGACGTCGGTGGCGACCACCGACGCGCCGTCGGCGAGCAGCAGCTTGATCAGCTGGTAGCCGACCTTGCCGGTGCCCTCGACGCCGACGGTGCGGCTTGCGAGGCTCGCGGTGCCCCACTTCGCCTGGGCTGCGGCGCGCATGCCCTGGAACACGCCGAGCGCGGTCATCGGGGCGCTGTCGCCGGACCCGCCGGCGGACGTGTTGCGTCCGACGACGTAGTCGGTGGCACGGCCCATCACGTCGAGGTCATCCGAGTTGGTGCCCACGTCGCCGGCGGTGATGTACCGGCCGCCGAGCGTCTGGACGAACCGGGCGTACGCCTCGAGCAGCGCCTCCGACTTTCCGGTGGCGGGGTCGCCGATGATGACGGCCTTGCCGCCGCCGAGGTCGACTCCGGCGATCGCCGATTTGTAGGTCATGCCCCGCGACAGGCGCAGCACGTCCTTGAGGGCGGCGGCCTCGTCGGCGTACGGGTAGAAGCGGGTTCCGCCGAGCGCCGGTCCGAGGGTGGTGTCGTGGATCGCGACGATCGCCTTGAGTCCGGTGGCGGGGTCCTGGAAGAACGTCACCTGCTCGTGGGCGGTGTCGGTGGGGAAATCGGTGCGCTCGAACACTCCGGCGTTTTCGGGCAGTGCGGTGTCGTGACGTTCCGCGGTGAGAGTCATGTCTTCTCAGGACCTTTCCGGAGTGGTGGCAATCGTGATGGTGGAGGTGTCGACGCCGAGTTCGGCGAGACGCTGGAGGTAGACGGTGATGTTGCGCAGCTTCACGTCCTCGTAGCCCCGGACGAGGTCGGGAGTCGCGGCGATCAGCGTTGCGGTGTCGTAGGTGTCGGCGGAGAGGTCGGCGACGAGGCCGGCCACCGTGGTCTCGTAGTGCGCGAGCAGCTGACGCTCGAGGCGACGGACCTTGGCGTAGCCGAACGGGTCGAATGCGGTGCCGCGCAGGAACTTCGCCTTGGCGAGGGTCTTGAGCGCCACGTGCGAGCGGGGGCCGAATCCGATCTTGGTCTTGCGGCCCATGGCCTTGAGGACGGGCGGGTGCAGCTTGTAGGTGAGCTTGCCCGCGCCGGGGACTTCGCCGGCGGCGGCGTCGAGGAACGCCTGGTCGGTGAGCATCCGGGCCACTTCGTACTCGTCCTTGTAGGCGGTGAGCTTGTGCAGGCCTGCGGCAACGGCCTCGCTGAACTCGGTCCGGCTGCCCAGCCGGCGCTCGGCGTCCCATGCCTGCTGCACCAGGGCGAGGTAGCGGGCGGCGACGCGGTCACCCTGGAAGGCAACGAGGTTCGCGGCGCGGCGTTCGGTGAGCTCGAGCGTCGCACCGTCGAGGGTAGACCCGGCGAACAGGTGCGCCGGGACGACGGTGTCGCTGCGCTGAGCCACGGCGGCCGAGCTGGTGGCGGCGAGGAAGGCCGCCCGGTCGGCGACGGCGACGCGTCCCCAGTGGAACGCGGCCTTGTTGGACTCGACGGCCACCCCGTTGATCTCGAGGGCTTCCTCGATGAACCGGGCGGGGACGGGCAGTCCGCCGGCCTGGTAGGCGGCGCCGACCAGCAGGAAGTTGGCGGCGGCGGTGCTGCCGAACAGTGCGGTGGCGGCGGCGAGCCCGTCGATCGCGGTCAGTTCGCGGGCCGAGACGTCGAGGCGCTCGAGCAGCTTGTCCTCGTCGGGGTAACGGACGGCGGGGTCGTAGACCATGTCGCCGGTCGGGGTCTGGCTCGTCGACGCGACGGTGATGGTGCGGTCGGAGCTGCCGAAGCCGGCGTACTTGGCGTCGGCCGCGGTCAGCAGGTCGAATGCGAGGACGCAGTCGGCGGTCGCGGGGCTGATCCGATTGGACGGCGCGGAGCTTCCCGACCGCGTCTTCTGGTCGCTGAGCCGCAGGTGCGACGTGACGGGTCCGGCCTTCTGGCTGAGACCGGTCTGGTCGAGTCCCTCGACGTGCAGCCCGGCGCGCAGTGCGGCCATGCCCAGCACCTGGTTGACGGTGACGATGCCGGTACCACCGACACCGGCCATGAACAGGTTGTGCGTTCCGGTCCACACGGCGGGATCGGGGTCGCCGACCTCCGGCGGAACCGGGATCTCGCGCAACGTCTTCGGCGCGCCTTCCTCGGGCAGCTCGACCGTCACGAACGACGGGCAGTCGCCCTCGAGGCAGGAGTAGTCGGTGTTGCAGCTCGTCTGGTCGATCTTGGTCTTGCGGCCGAATTCGGTGTCGACGGGCTGCACGGACAGGCAGTTGGATTTGACGCCGCAGTCGCCGCAGCCCTCGCAGACGGCCTCGTTGATGACGACGCGGGTGCGGCGGGCGGGCAGCTTGCCGCGCTTGCGCTTGCGGCGGGCCTCGGCGGCGCACTGCTGGTCGAAGATCAGCACGGTGACGCCCTCGATGTCGCGGAGGACGCGCTGCGCCTCGTCGAGCCGGGTCCGGTCCCACAGCAGCGTGTTGGCGGCGAAGTGCGCGCCCTTGTGCCGCTTGGGATCCTCGGCGCACACGATGATCTGCTTGACGCCCTCGGACGCCAACTTGTGGGTCAGCTGCGGCACGGTCAGCCCGGCCTCGGCGTCCTGGGCGCCGGTCATCGCGACGGCGGAGTTGTAGAGCACCTTGTACGTGATGTTGACGCCGGCGGCGACGCACGCCTGCACGGCGAGCTGGCCGGAGTGGAAGTAGGTGCCGTCGCCGACGTTCTGGAACATGTGCTTGACGTCGCTGAACGGGGCCTGCCCGATCCACTGCGCGCCCTCGCCGCCCATCTGGGTGAGCATCGTGACGGCGCTGTCGGTGCGGCCGGACATCGTGACGAGGGTGTGGCAGCCGATGCCGCCGCCCGCGATCGATCCCTCGGGCACCGCGGTGGAGCGGTTGTGCGGGCAGCCGGAGCAGAAGTACGGGGTGCGCGACGTCGGCAGGACGGTCAGCTCGAGGCGCGGCGGCGGGGCGGGCGTCAGCGCGACCCGGTCCTTGAGGACGCGGCGCAGCGGTCCGGTGAGACGGGCGGCGGTCAGTTCACCGTCGACGGGGATCAGGTTCTTGCCCTGCGCGTTCTTCTTCCCCAGCACGGCGGGCGCGCTGGCGCCGCCGTAGAGGATGTCCTTGAGCTGCGACTCGACGAACGGCATCTTCTCCTCGACGACGAGGACCTGCTCGACGCCGTCGGCGAGTTCGCGAACCTTGTCGGCGCCCAGCGGGTAGGGCATGCCGACGCGGAGGATGCGGATGCCGGCGTCCTCGAGCTGGGAGTCGCCGAGCCCGAGGTCGAGCAGGGCCTGGCGCAGCGAGTCGTACGCGGTGCCGACGGCGGCGATGCCCAGCCACGCGCTGCGCGGGTTCACCTCGATCTTGTCGATCTCGTTGGCGGCGTTGAACGCCTCGACCATCGCCCAGCGCGGCCCGTACAGGTCGGCCTCGGCGTAGACGCTGTCGGGCGGGGATGCGAGCACGCGCTGCCGGTACGACCACGGCTTGCCGTTCCACTCGATCTCGGGGAGCACGATGTCGAGGTCGGCGAAGTTGCGGTCTAGGGTCCACAGTCCGTCGGCCACGTCGGCGACGATCTTCATGCTCGACCAGCAGCCGGAGATCCGCGACAATGCCACACCGTAGAGGCCGAACGTGATGACCTCCTCGGCATTGCGCGGGAAGAACACCGGCATGCCCATCGCGGCCATGGACCGCTCGCTGGCGCAGGGGATGGTGGAGGACTTGGCGTTGGGGTCGTCGCCCACGAGGACGAGGACGCCGCCGCGGGCGTTGGCGCCGTACATGGCGGCGTGCCGGATGGAGTCGCTGGCGCGGTCGAGGCCGGGACCCTTGCCGTACCAGACGCCGACGACGCCGTCGTGGGTGCGCTCGCCCTGCGGGAGGTCGACCTGGCTGCCCCAGACGGACGTCGCGGCGAGTTCCTCGTTCATGCCGGGCACGAACTTCACGTCGTGGTCGGTGCTCAACGTGGGTATGGCGGCGATGGTGCGGTCGAGGCCGGCGAGGGGGCTGCCCTGGTAGCCGGAGACGAACGTCGCGACGTTCAGTCCCGCGCGGCGGTCGCGTTCGTGCTGCTCCACCAGCTGGCGGGCGATGGCCTGCACGCCGGTCATCAACACCGGGCCCGAGTCGGCCCGGTATCGGTCGGCGAGATCAAAGGATGCTGCACTGGTACGAGCGTCGTCTAGCTGAGTCATCTGCGATTCCCGATCCGTCGCGTTGAGCATTTCGTGAGCTTGATCCTGTATCTGGTCTAAGATTTGGTCAACGTAAATCGGATCAACTGATCAGTTCACGCAACAGGTGACGGTCGTCACTTCCCGGAGGTACCCAAAGTGCTCAGCATCGACAAGCTCGACGTGCAGTTGCTCGGACTGCTCGGCAAGGACTCACGCATGAGCGTGGCCGAACTCGCCAACTCGCTGGGCGTCGCCCGCAACACCGTCCAGTCCCGGATGAAGCGGATGGAGACCAGCGGACTGCTCACCGGCTTCCGCCCCAACCTCGACCTCGCCGAGGTCGGGATTCCCATCCAGGCGTTCGTCGGGCTCGAACTCGAGCAGGGCAAGCTCACCGCCGTCGGCAACCGCCTCGTCGACCTACCGGAGGTCATCGAGATCCACGCGACCACCGGCCGGGAAGACCTGCTGGTGCGGGTGGCCACGTCCACTCACGCGGAGTTGCAGAAGTTGCTCGAGAAGATCGCGAATCTGCCCGGCATCACGCACTCGACCACCACCATCGCGCTGACCAGCCCGCTGCCGTACCGGATTCAGCCGCTGCTCGAGCACCTCACCGACGACTCCGGGTGGGGCCGGTCCACGGCACTGCCCCGTTCACAGCATTAGGACCGGTGCAGTAGTTTCAGACCATGAGTGAGAGTCAGGGACGGATCGCGTTCATCCAGGCCACGTGGCACCGCAACATCGTCGACCGCGCACGCGAGGGCTTCACCGACGAGGTGACCACGCTGGGGTATACGAAGGACGAACTGGACTTCTTCGAGGTGCCGGGCGCGTTCGAGATCCCGCTGCACGCACGCCGCCTCGCCCTCACCGGGCGTTACGACGCCATCGTCGCCGCCGCGCTCGTCGTGGACGGCGGCATCTACCGGCACGAGTTCGTCGCGACCGCGGTGATCGACGGCCTCATGCGCGTGCAACTCGACACGGACGTGCCGGTGTTCTCGGTTGTGCTGACGCCGCACCACTTCCACGAGCACGACGAGCACCTCAACTACTTCCACGACCACTTCGTCAAGAAGGGCGCCGAAGCCGCTCGCGCCTGCGTCGCCACCGTCACATCGCTGAAGTCGCTGCCGACCGCGAACTGAGATTCGCCTACTCCGAATCCACGACGAGAAACCACCGTCAGTGCGTACTGACGGTGGTTTCTCGTATTACCGGTCCTTCGCGTGCCGGTGCTGGACGTAGAGGAGCCAGAACACCGGTGCGCCGACGACGGCGAGGATCGTCGCGAACACCCGCAGCCCGACGTTCCCTTCGCCGAAGGGGGCGATCATGAGGACAATCGAGCAGATGACGGCGCCGAGGAGTTGCCAGTGCGCGCCGAAGAAGCCTGCGACCATCGCCCATGCGTTGCGGGCGACGATGCGCGCCGGCGACTCGGGCTCCGGTGGCGGCGGCGGGGACGGGGACGGGTCCACCGCAACCGTCGAGTTACGCGCGGCGGCCACCAGTTTCGGGGCGTGGGTGCCGACCGGCGGGGTTTCGCCGTCGGGCTCGCACCGGAACAGGGCGATGCCCACCGTGTCCGCGTAGTCGACGGCCTCGTCGGTGTATCCGGGGCCGGAGAAGTACAGGAGTTTCCGGGCGTGGCTGGTTCCGCGGGTGCCGTAGAGGTTCGCGAGGTCCGACCTGCCTGCCGTGCCGCCACGCCACTTCACCTGCGCGTACGCGCGTGACGAGTAGACGTCGATGCCGCCGTCCGCGCCTCCGAGCAACGCTGTGGCGTCGCCGTAACCGAGCTTCTGCATCTGCTCGGCGGCATTGATTTCAGCTTCAGCCGCCGTGCGTATGCGTGCCATGCCTCACTCCCCCAGATCGAACCAGTCCTTCCCCTCGAAGATACCCGCGGATCCGGCCAAACCAGCTATCCGCCGGTGAACGTCACACCGGCGCCATCGAATTGCAACACACTGCAACTCTTCCCGCTCCCGGCAGCGCGCCCGTACCGTTCCCCGAATCAGCACGTTCACAACGTAGTGAGGGCGGATTCATGAGGGCAGCACGCTTCCACGGACGACGCGACATCCGGATCGACGACATCCCCGAGCCGGAATTGCGGCCGGGCGCGGTGAAACTCCGGGTCGCGTGGTGCGGCATCTGCGGCACCGACCTCCACGAGTATCTGGAAGGCCCGATCTTCATCTCCCCGCCCGGACATCCGCATCCGCTGTCGCACGAGAACGCGCCGGTGACGATGGGCCACGAGTTCTCCGGGACGGTGGAGGAGGTCGGTGCGGGCGTCACCGATGTCGCCGTGGGCGACAACGTGGTGGTGGAGCCGTACTTCGTGTGCAACGAGTGCGCGTCCTGCAAGGCAGGCAACTATCACCTGTGTACGAAGATGGGTTTCATCGGATTGGCCGGTGGCGGAGGCGGACTCAGCGAGAAGGTGGTGGTGGATCGCCGGTGGGTACACAAGATCGGCGACATCCCGCTCGACGAGGCGGCCCTGATCGAACCTCTGAGCGTCGCGCATCATGCGGTCGTCCGCAGCGGGGCCAAGGCGGGTGACGTCGCGCTCGTCGGCGGTGCCGGGCCGATCGGTCTCCTGGTCGCCGCGGTCCTCAAGGGCATGGGTGTCACCACGATCGTCACCGAACTCAGCGACGCCCGGAAGCAGAAGGCGCTGTCCAGCGGAGTCGCGCATCACGTGATCGACCCGTCGTCGGAGGACGTGAAGGCCCGCGTTCTCGAGCTGACCGACGGTGTCGGCGCCGATCTCGGGTTCGAGTGCGCGGGGGTGAACGCCGTCCTCGACACCATCCTCGACGCCGTCCGGCCCGCAGCCGTGGTGGTGAACGTGTCGATCTGGGGCAAGCCCGCGACGGTCGACATGCAGAAGCTCGTCCTCAAGGAGATCGACCTGCGCGGCACCATCGCCTACGTCCGCGATCACGAGGCGGTGATCGAGATGGTGCGCAGCGGGGTGATCGACCTGGCCCCGTTCATCACCGGCCGGATCGAACTCGACAACCTGGTCTCCGAGGGCCTCACGACGTTGATCGAGCACAACGACACGGCGGTGAAGATCCTGGTCCGGGCGTGACCATCAGTCGGGTTCGTCCGTCGACGGGGTCACCGCCCTGGCCTTGAGCGCCAGCCACAACTCCATGCGGTCGTCGGCCTGGTCGAGGTTCCGTCCGGTCAGCGCCGCGATCTTGTCGATCCGATTCCGGACGGTATTGCGGTGCACGGAGAGGGCGGCCGCCGCTGGGTCCCACGCCCCGTTGGCTCGCAGCCATTCCTCGAGCGTTCGCTGGAGTTCGACGCGCTCGCGCGGCTCCAGTTGATCGAGCGGTGCGAGGACGGCGGTCGAGAAGCCGCTGAGCACATCGGCCGAGCCGAGACGCAGCAGCAACTGCACGGTCTCGCCCTCCTTGGCGTCGACGGCGCGGCCCAGTCGGGCACTGACCGCGACGAGGGATCGCGCCTGCATCGCCGACACGGCCAGCGCGTCCACGGGGACCAGCGCGCCGATCCCGATCGCACATCCCTCCGCGACCCCCGACAGCAGATCCGCGAGCCGGGCGGACTCGGGGTGCGCGATCTCGATGTCCGAATTGCGCTGCCTCAGGACGGAATCGGGAAGGACCGAACCGATCCGGACGGTCAGGTCGGCCACTGAGTCGGGAGTGGAGCGCACGACGGCGATCTGAAGGGGGTCGCGGGACAGCCCGATGCCGGCGGCGATCTGATGCGCGCGTTCCCGTCGAAGTCCGGGCCGGAGCAACTGCGCCAGCGCCGCCGCCCGCCGCTGCCGCTCGGGTTCGCCGGCCACGTGTCGGCGTTCGAGTTCGAGCGACAGGAGCGAGACGAGAACATTGGACGCGTGCCGCAGCGCGCTGTCCGCCGACCGCTCGAGCACGACGAACGCGAGCGGGTTCTCGAGGCGAACGGGGTGCAGTTCGAGTTCCCGCCGACCGGCGCCGCCGAACGCCGTCCAGCCCCTGGCGCGGGTGGTGTAGCGACCCACCTGGTCCTGGGCGTCCAGCAGGAACGCCGCGTCGACGCCGTCGGAGAGTTGGACGACCCCGCCCGACGCGTCCAGCACCGCGCAGAGGGAGCCGCTGACGGAACGCCACTTGTCGAGCAGGCCGCTCAGGGGCGACGGTCCGGCCGCGACCGCGGTGAGCTGATAACTCAGTTCGATGGCGTCCTCGAGCGCGCGTTTCTCCTCCTCGGCTATCCGGGAGAAGATCCACTTGGTGATGGCGATGAACGGCACCGAGTCGGGGGCGATGAGCAGCGGGACGCCGAATTCACGCGCCGCCTCGACGAGCGGCGCCGGTGGTGCCTGATAGGGCAGCCCGTGCCCCAGACCGAGGCACAGTGCGGCGACCCCGCCCGCGACGCAGTCCCGGACGTAGTCGCGGCATCCGGATTCGGTGGTGGGAAGCATGAGGCCGACGGTCATCAGCAACTCCCCGCCCTGGAGCCAGTCCCGCGGACGCGTCAGTTCGGACACGTGCGCTGCGGTGATGGGGTTGTCGACTCCCGCCGTCCCGCTCATCGACGTGAGCCGCAGCGTGGGAGCGGACAGGACGTCCTGGACGGTGATCACCGGCGACCTCTTGTACGAATTGCCCAACCGTAATAGACGAACTGTACATCTCGCCTCTGGTGCCGGAGCGGCGCAGTGCGCAGAGTAGTGATCAGAGCCACAGCACCTCCTAGGAGTTTCAGTGTCAGATCACTCCGGCGACACCGCCGCGACCCTCGGTGGCACCATCGAGACCCGCTCGATCGACTACGTCCCCGAGGACGAACGTCACGGGAAGGTCCGCGACCAGGGCCCCTTCTGGTTCGTCGGAAACTTCCAGCCCTTCACCGTGGCCATCGGCTTCGTCGGCCCCGCCCTCGGCCTGTCGTTGGGCTGGACGGTCGTCGCGGGCATCCTCGGCATCTTCTTCGGAACGTTGTTCATGGCGTTCCACGCGTCGCAGGGACCGGTCCTCGGACTCCCGCAGATGGTGCAGTCCCGCGCACAGTTCGGCTATCGGGGTGTCGTCCTCGCACTGATCGGGACGTTGTTCACGTACGTCGGGTTCAACGTCGTGGACGTCGTCATCATCAAGGCGGGCCTGCACAGCATCTTCGGCTGGAACGCGGCCGTCATCGCGGTCGTCATCACCGCGGTCGCAACTCTGCTCGCGATCTACGGTCACGATCTGCTGCACCTGTCGTTCCGTGTGCTGTTCTGGCTGTCGCTGCCGCTGTGGGCCATCCTCACGTGGGGCGTCGTGTTCGGGCACGCCGGCGGCGACGCGGGCGCCACGACCGGCGGGTTCACCCTGCTGGCATTCATCGCCCAGTTCAGTGTCGCGGCCTCCTACAACATCACCTACGCGCCGTACGTGTCGGACTACTCGCGGTACCTTCCGCGCAACACGCGAACGTCGGCGATCGTGTCGGCCGTGTTCCTCGGCGCGTCCGCGTCGCCGGTCTGGCTGATCCCGGTCGGTGCGTGGATGGCCACCCGGCTCGGAGCCACGGATGCACTCGCCGGCATCCACGACGCCGGCAACGCGGTGGTCCCGTTCCTCGGCAGCGTGCTCGCCCTCGTCGCGACGCTCGTGCTGGTGGCCACCATGGGCCTGAACGCGTACAGCGGCATGCTGACCGTGATCACCGGCATCGACTCCTTCCGGAAGGTCACCCCGTCCCGCCGGATCCGGGTGGTGACCGTCCTCGCGCTGGCCGCGGTCTGGCTGGTGCTGAGCCTGCTGTTCACCGATTCGACGACCGTCCTGAACACGACGCTGCTGATCATGCTGTACCTCCTCGTGCCGTGGACCGCCGTCAATCTCACCGACTTCTTCTTCGTGCGCCGCGGGCACTACGCCATCACCGACCTGTTCACCCCGGACGGGCTGTACGGAATGTGGTCGTGGCGGGGCATGACCGCCTTCTTCGCCGGCATCGTCGCGTCCGTTCCGTTCATGGTGCTGCCGTTCTACGTCGGACCGATCGCCGCGGCGCTCGGTGACGTCGACGTCGCGTTCGCGGTCGGACTCGCCGTGTCCGGGATCGTGTACTGGGTCCTGTCCCGGTCGCTGGACCTCGACACCGAGGAACGGTTCATCGAAGACAGCGAGGCGGCACTCGCAGTCGAGGAGACCCACGCTCATGGCTGACACGACGACGGCAGACGTCCAGCACGCGATCGACGCTCTGATCCGGGCATTCGGCGAGCACGACACGACCGCCTACTTCGAGGCGTTCAGCCCGGACGCGACGTTCGTCTTCTACACCCACCCGGTGCCGCTGCCCAGTCGCGAGGCCTACCGCGACCTGTGGACCGAGTGGGAATCGGACGGGTTCCGCGTCCTGGCGTGCCGTTCCAGCGAGCAGAACGTCACGTTCCCGGCCCCGGATGTCGCGGTGCTGACCCACCGTGTCGGCACCACCGTGCGGGATTCGACGGGAACGGTCGAGCTCGACGAACGGGAGACCATCCTGTTCCGGCGTCGCGAAGGCTCGGGCTGGATCGCCGTCCACGAGCATCTGTCGCCCCAGTCCGGGTCAGCGTAATAGCTGACAGATAGCTGGTTCGGCGTGGACCGCGTCACATCAGGACCCCGCCGGGTTGCGGAGACGGACGCCCGACGGTGTACTGGTGAGTAACTCTGCCCGGCTCGGCCTATCGCGAAGGTGCACAGATGACGGACGAACGGCCCGGCAAGAAGCAGACCCCACCGGAGAAGGCGACGAGACCGGCACCGAAGGAGGCGACCCCGGACGTCTCCAAGACCGATCTCGCGGCCGTCGTCGACGCGCTCACCGCGACGAACGAGAAGAATTTCGACTTCTGACCTCGCGCCTCAGCCCCGCTCCCGGTGCGGCACGAACTCGAACGTCAGGCACGCGAACGCCACGGGCAGCAGGTAGCGGAAGCGCAGGAGCACGTATCGCCGATTCCCGATGGAATGGAACTTGCCGAGGTAGCGGTACAGCGATTCGAGCGAGATCAGCACGTCGCCGAGGTGCAGGACACGACGGAAGAGCCGGGCCCCCGCGCCGGGTGCGTCGGGGTCGAGGAGTTCGGGGAATGCCGCGAACGACAACGAGACGTATCGCGCACCGGTCTGCTCGGCGTACCGGATGACGTCGACGGTCATGCGTTCGTCGGTGCCGTTCGGCGCGCCGTCGCCGCGCCACGGAACGTCGAGGCTCAGTTCGCGGGCGGAATCGGCGGTGCCGTAACGCTGGAAGGCCACGGCGCGACCGGTGCAGTCGCGGGCGACGACGAGGAGAAGACCGGGGAGCGTGCCGTCCAGCAGGTGGTCGAGGATCATCGAGAATCCGCGGTGCTGATGTCCGGCACGCGCGTCCTCGACGATGTCCGTCAACTCCCGCCGCGTCGGTTCGTCGAGCGCGGCTTCGGGAACGATCTCAGTGGTGAGTCCGGCGTTGTGGGTGCGTTGCACGGCCTGCCGGAGGTTGCGGAACTTTCTGCCGTGCAGGGTGAAGTGTCCGACGTCGATCACGACGTCGCGGCCGATCGGGACCGCTGTCAACGGCTTTCGGGTGTCGCCACCGATCTCCCACAGCCTGCAGGCGCGCTCCCCCGCGCCGAGCACGGCGACGCGCCAACCGCGTTCGGCCGCGAACTCGGAAAACTCGTCGAGGAGGGCGCCGAATTCGAGCGCGTTGCCGATGGGATCGCCGGAGACGACCGCTATTCCGGACCGCGCCCGGTAGGCGATCGCCGCGGTGCCCGACGCGTTGAAGTAGTACGACTTCGCCGAATTGAGCGCGAACGGCGACAGTGGATCGTCCGTGGTCTGCTGGATCAGCGAGAAGACGCGGGCACGGTCCTCGGGCTGCGGCACACTGCGCACCGGCAGCATCAGGACGGGTCCGGTGGCCACGAGGAGGAGGAACCCCGGAGTCGAATGTGCGCTCGTGTACGCCACATCCGCGGCCGCCACGAACAGCACGGCGGCCACCGAATGCGTCATGGTGACGGGCCGCCGCAGGTGCAGTCCCCGGGCCACCAGCAGGACGGCGATTCCGGCCGCCACCATCCACGTGCGAACGGGACCCGGCCGCCCTGCCATCCACATGAGTACGAGACCGACCACGACAGTCGCGCCGACGAGCGCCATCCGCGCCGCGGGCGATTCGGGCCGGTACACCCGCAGCCCGGGCACGGTCATCGGTGTCGACTTCGAATTCTGCATCCGCACCCCTGCACCAGGTAACGACTGTTCCGGTATCTCCAATCTAGCGGCTCCGACGCCCGTGAGTGGTTGACGAGTCCCTGGACTCGCTACGCACTCACGGGCGAAGCCTTGGCGGCGGCGCCCCGTGCGGCAGGGACGGCCCGACAGCCGTGAGTGAGCCTGCGGCACGCCCCTTCCCCCAGCCGAGCTTCTCGCGGTACCGGCCGATGTGGTCCTGCGGGATGTGCTGCCCGTCGACGAGCGGCGTGGACTGCGGATCCACGTAGAGCGCGTCGACCGGGCAGTACGCCTCGCACATGAAACACGTCTGGCAGTCCGATTGCCGCGCGATCACGGGGATCCCGGTATCGGTGCGGTCGAACACGTTGATGGGGCACGCGTCGACGCACTTGTCGCAGCCGATGCACGCGTCGGCCAGCAGCACCTCGATCACGAGGCCACCCGCAACAGCCCACTGCGCGCGGCGCCGGTCGTGGTCCAGACCTCGTCCAGCCCACCGGTGAGCACGTGGTGGTGCTGCGCGGGGTCGAGGTCGGGGTAGTCCGCGCGCTTGCTCATGCCGCGGGTTTCCGTCCGCGCGAGCGTCGAGTGGTACATCCACCGGCCCACCGCGGTGATCGCCGCGGCCTGACGGGCCCGGACGCGGTCGTCGCCGGACTCGCCGCCGAGCCCCAGCGACAGTGCCGTCCACAACGACTCCAGTTCGTCGAGCGCACCCTGCACCCGCGCACCGTCCCGCAGGTAATTCTTCTCGTACGGGATGAGTTCCGCCTGCGCGGCCGCTACGACGGCGGACGCCTCCAGCCCCGACCGCTGTGTGGGCCGCAGTCCGGCCCTGCCGGCGGGACGCAGATCGCCCGCCCGGACCCGACGTTCGGTTCGCGCGAAGCGCGCGGCCCCCGTGCCCGCCCAGCTGCCGGACGACATCGCCCACGCCGAGTTGTGGCTGCCGCCGCCGGTGAAGCCGCCGCAGATGCGCTCGCGGGTCGCGGCGTCGCCCGCCGCGAACAGGCCGGGGACGGACGTGGCGCAGGCGTCGTCCACCACGTCGATGCCGCCGGTTCCGCGCACCGTCCCCTCGGCGAGCATGCTGACCTCGAAGCGGTCGGTGAACGGGTTGATGCCGCGACGGTCGAACTGCAGGAAGAAGTTGGGCTGGCCGAGTCGCATCTGGCGCTGCACGTCGTCGTCGGCGCGGTCCAGCTGCGCGAACACCGGCTCGGACAGCAGCGTTTTCGCGATCACCGAACGCCCCTTGGTGGAGCCGGCGCCCTCGAGGACGCGTCCGTCGGCGTGGAAGAACGTGGCGTAGCCGTAGTAGGCGGTCTTGGTGATGGTGGAGTTGGCGGGGACGATCGCGTACGCGTTGGAGAATTCCATGCCGGAGAACGTCGCACCCACCTCGGCGGCCATCAGTGCGCCGTCGCCGGTGTCGACGTTGGTGCCCAGTGCGCGGGACAGGAACGCGCAACCGCCGCTCGCGATCACGACGGCGCCGGCGGTGATCCGGTAGTCACGGTCGTCCTGGCGCTGGTAGCCCGCCGCACCGCGCACCTGCCCGTCGGTGTCGACGAGCAGTTCGAGGGCCGGCGAGTGGTCGAGAATCCGGACCCCGGCCTTCTTGACCCACGCCCGCATCCGTCGCATGTATTCGGGCCCTTGAAGTCCGGTGCGGATCTGCCTGCCGGTGTCGGGGTCGACGGGGAACGGGTACCGGCCTTCCTCTCCGAGGAGGTTCATGTTCGCGTACGTCTGGTCGAGGACGCGGTCCATCCAGTGGTGGTCGGCGAGATGTCCGCCGAGCGTTTCGCGGCTGGCCTTGGCCTTCGCCCGCGCGGACGGATCGGGGTCGATGTACCAGACGCCGGTGCCCGAAGGCGCGGTGGCGCCGCTGGTTCCGCAGTACCCCTTGTCGACGAGGACGACGTCCGCTCCGGATTGCCGTGCGCGTAGGGCGGCCCACGTTCCTGCGGGGCCGCCGCCGATGACGAGGACGTCGGTGCTCAGGTCGAGAAGTTCGGTCATGAAGGGCGCTCCTGTCGAGGCGGAACAACTGCCCTTCAACGCTTCCGCACATCGGCCCACACCGCCATCGTCAGAATCAACGTGAACCGAATCGCCCGTGCGCCTTTCTGGTTGTCCCAGCTACCAAAAAGGCGCACGGGCGCTACGCGCCTCTCCCGTAGTCGACGCTCAGCCAGTGCTCCGGCCGCATGCGGATGACGATCGCGTTGTCGTCGTACGCCTGCTCGACGAACCCGTCGACCTCGTCGGCGGGCAGGTAGCGGGCGGCGAGTCCGCGGACGGCGTCTGCGGTGGGTGATTCGTCGAATTCCGCGGGACCTTCGACGCTGACGTACCGGTACGGGGGCTTCTCGTCCTGGGCGACGAGGCTGAAGCGGCCGGCGGCGCGGATCAGCCGCTCCTTCAGCGACCCGCGACCGGTCCAGACGTATACGTCGCCGCCGGGTTCGTAGCCGTACCAGATGGGCACGGTGAGCGGGGCCCGTCCGTCGCGGTCGACGGCGATCACCCCCACGTGCACGTCGGCGAGGAACTTCTCGCGCTGTTCACTGGTCATCGACAACTGCGACATGTCAGTCTCCGCTCTGAGGTTCGGGTTTCGACGGTGGTGCGGGGTCGAGCAGCTGGGCGAGGTGTTGCGACGATCGGGACGGGTCGAGTTGCCGCACCTGCATGTGGCAGCTGAATCCGTCGGTCAGCACGACTGCGTCTTCGGGACTGTCGCGCAGTGCGGGGGCGAGTGCCTGTTCCGCCACCTGCATGCTGAGGTCGTAGTGGTCGGCCTCGAACCCGAAGTTTCCTGCGACGCCGCAGCATCCGGTGGCCTCCCGCACGCGTTGGACGCCGACGGCCTGCAGGGCCTTCCGCTGGCCGGCGGCGCCGAACACGGCGTATTCGTGGCAGTGGGTCTGCACGGTGACGTCGTCGGGCAGAGTCACGCTCGGGGTCCAGCCTGCCTGTGCGCGCTCGAGGACCGCGCCGGCGAAGCTCTGCACGCGGGCGGCGACGCGTCGGGCGGCGTCGGTATGGACGAGTTCGGGCAGGTCCTTGCGGAACGCGGCGGCGCAGCTCGGTTCGAGGACGACGATGGGACGATCGGTGCCGTCGTCGAGGAGTTCGGCCGCCTTGGCGAGGGTCTTCTTGGCTTGCTTCAGCTGTCCGGTGGAGATCCACGTCAACCCGCAGCACACGTCACTGCGGCACTGCGAGCTCAGGCCCGCCTCGGCGAGTACCCGCGACGCGGCACCGACCACCTCGGGACGGAACCCGCGGGTGAACGTGTCGGCGAGCACCACGACGTCCGCGGTGCCGTACTGCGACGTCTCCCCGACCTCACGGCGGATCTGCTTGCGGGACGCGAACTCCGGCATCGACCGGTGCGGGGTGAGCCCGCCCAGTTTGGCCGCGACCTTCGCCAGCCGGCCCGCGGTGAGCCGATTCACCACGGGGGCCGAGCGTTCGGCGATCTTCAGCCAGACCGGCAGCCAGCCGAGGGAGTAGTGCGACAGCGGACGCACCCGGCCGCGGTAGTGGTGGTCGAGGAATTCGGACTTGTACGTGGCCATGTCGACGCCCACCGGGCAGTCGGTGGAGCACGCCTTGCAGGACAGGCAGAGGTCGAGGGATTCCTTCACGTCCTCGGAGCGCCATCCGTCGGCGACGGTCGGCGAATTACGGACCATCTCCTGCAGGGCGCGGGCCCGGCCGCGGGTGGAGTCCTTCTCGTCGCCTGTCGCGCGGAAGCTGGGGCACATCACCCCGCCGGTCGACGCCCGGCAGCGGCCCACCCCGATGCAGCCCTGGACGGCGTGGACGAACGCTGCGACGGGGACGTCGCTGGTGGGGGTGAGGTCGAAAGTGGTCTGCCACGACCGCGGGTTCACGCCGTCGAGAGCGAGGCTGCCCAGCAGCGGTTCGGGGTCGACGATGCTGCCCGGGTTCAGCACGGCCGCCGGATCCCAGAGCCGTTTGAACGTCGCGAACGCCGCCATCATGGTGGGGGTGTACATGATCGGCAGCAGCGCCGACCGTGCGCGACCGTCACCGTGCTCCCCCGACATCGATCCCCCGAACCGCACGCACAGTTCCGCGGCGCGGTGGATGAACCGCGACATCACGTCCCGGCCCTCGTCGGTACGCTGGTCGAAGTTGATGCGGATGTGCATGCAGCCGGCGCCGAAGTGCCCGTACATCACGCCGGTGAGCCCGAATTCGGCGAGCAGTGCCTTGATGTCGACGAGGTAGTCGGCCAGCTGGTCGGGTGCGACGGCGGAATCCTCCCAGCCCGTCCAGGATTCGCCGCCCTCGACGAGTCGGGCCGACAGTCCGGCGCCGTCCTCGCGTACCCGCCACAGCGACGCGCGTTCCGCCGGGTCCCCGACCACCAGCGAGTCGACGAGCCGTCCGGCCGCCCGCAGCTTCGAGACCAGTTCGGCCCCGCGCAGTTTCACCTCGGCGAGGTCCTCGCCGTCGAGGTCGACGTACAGCCAGGCCTCGCCGTCGGGCAGCCCGACCACGGAGTCGGCGCCGCGCAGGTGCCGCATGGTGTCGACGATCGCCGAGTCGATACCCTCGATCGCGGCGGGCGAGTACGCGAGGATCAGCGCGTTGTCGCGGGCCGCGTCCACCAGGTCGCGGTAGCCGAGGCACAGCAGCATCGCCGCGGGCGGCACCGGCACCAGCGCGACGGTTGCGGCGACGATCACCGCGCACGTCCCCTCACTTCCCACCAGTGCGCGGGCGACGTCGAAGCCGTTCTCGGGCAACAGGTTCGCCAGGTGAAATCCCGACACCTGTCGCGGGATGCGGCCGAGTTCGAGCCGGAAGTCGCCGAGATGCTCCTGCGTCAGCTCGTCGAGTCCAGCGGCGATCCGTTCGGCCTCGCTCACCGCAGATTTGTCTTCCGGATCGGTCGCGCGCAGCCCGTCGCGGGTGGCGGTCAGCCGGTGTCCGTTCGCCGTCACGAGGTCGAGTGCGACGACGTGATCGGACGTGCGGCCGTAGCGGACGGAGTGGTTGCCGCAGGCGTCGTTGCCGATCGCACCGCCGACGGTCGCGCGGGACTTGCTGGACGGGTCGGGCGCGAAGGTGAACGCGCCGTCCGTCGCCAGTTGCACGTCCTTCTGCAGGTCCGCGAGGACGATGCCGGGTTCGACGACGGCGGTTCGAGCGGACGCGTCGACGGCCCGCACCTCATTCATGTGCCGGGAGAAGTCGAGCACCACTCCCCGGCCGATCGCGTTGCCCGCGAGTGACGTACCGCCGCCCCGGCTGGTGATGGGGATGCCGCGGTCGGTGCACGCCCGGACGATCGCCACCACGTCGCCGGCGCTGCGCGGAAACGCCACGGCCAGCGGCGGCACCCGGTAATTGGAGGCGTCGAAGGAGTATTCGGCGCGCCGCCGCGATCCGGTGTCGAGGTCGATGCCCAGCTCGGCGAGCTCGGCGTGCAGGTCGGCGGCGGGACGTGTCAGCTCAGGCACGCGTCGATCTGTCCCGTCTCTTCGGAGTCAGCTACCGGAATTCTCGTCAACGGGGCCATGGCTACATGGTCGAGCCGCTCCCGAAGATTGTCAACAATCCTCTCGGTGAGCCGGGTACGGTTCGGAGGGGTGAGCGCCCCGCGAACGTCTTCACCCGCCCAGCGACTGTTCGCTGTGCGGGTCGGAGCCACGGCCTGGGTGCTCATGGCCCTGTATTTCCTCGCGGAGGTCGTGACCGCGCGCGCCTGGCCGCGGCCGTACGAGGTGCGGGTCAATTCGATCAGCAATCTGGGTGTCACGGGCTGCGACGGCTCCGCGGCCCAGGTCGCCGCAGCCCGGCTCTGTTCGCCGCTGCACACGGTGATCAACAGCGCTTTCGTGCTGACCGGGGTGCTCATCGTCGCGGGAGCGGTGGGCCTGCGCGAGTTCCTCCCACCGGGACGCCTGCGCCGGGCCGCGTTGACGTTGCTCTGTCTGGCGGCCGTCAGTGCGGCTCTGACGGGCGTCGCGCCCATCAACGTCGACGCCCACCTGCACCAGCTGGTCGCGAGTCCGACGTTCCTGGCACGCAACGCCGCCATGATCGTCATCGCGATCGCGCTCTACGAACGTTGGCGCATCTTCGCCCTCTGGACCGGTCTCTGCTGCCTCGTCGGGCTAGTCGGAATGGCGGCGATCCTCCTCTCCGGCGAACCGTTCGGCATCACCGAACGCCTGGCCCTCTACCCGTTCACGGTGTGGGTCGTGACCGCCGGGGTCGCGGCGCTCTGCACCCGTGCGCCGTTCCGGTCGCCCTGACTACCAAAAAGGCGCACGGGGCGCCGAAGGTGCCACCATGGAGTGATGTCCACAGCTCTCACGCATGCCGCCGCCACCCAGCAGTTCGCGGAGAACGGCCGCATCTCGATCGAACCCAATCACAAGCGCATCCGGGTGTTCTTCGGCGGTCAGGCGGTCGCCGACACCACCCGTTCGGTGTACCTGTTCGAGAAGGGGCTCCTGCCCGTCTACTACATTCCCCGCGAGGACGTGAACTTCGACCTCCTCGAGCCCGTCGACGCGACGACGACCTGCCCGTGGAAGGGCAAGGCCCGGTACTGGGATCTCGTCGTCGGCGACCGCCGCGCCGAGCAATCGGTGTGGGGTTACGACGTAAAACTGGAGGATTCCCTCGACCTCAGCCCGTACGTCGCGTTCTACTGGCACAGGATGGACGCCTGGTACGAGGAGGATCAGCAGGTATTCGTCCATGCCCGCGACCCGTATGTCCGCATCGACGTGCTGCCGTCGTCCCGGCACGTCGAGGTGTTCATCGGTGACACGCTCGTCGCCGACGCGGTCCGCCCGCGGCTGCTGTTCGAGACGTCGCTGCCGGTGCGCTACTACGTTCCCCGTCTCGACGTGCGGTCCGAGTTCTTCACCGCCTCCGACACCCGGACGTCCTGCCCGTACAAGGGGACGGCGTCGTATCTGTCGTTCACCGGGGCGGACGGCTCCGAGCCCGTCGAGGATGCCGCCTGGTTCTACCCGTTCACCACCGCGGAGGCGTCGGGCATCGACGACCACGTGTCGTTCTATCCCGACCGCGTGCGGATCGTCGTGGACGGCACAGAGGTGGAGAACTGACGCCGTCAGTCCCGAGGGGGCAGCGGGGGTAGTTCCAGATTGTCCCGGAACGTGCCGCCCACGTAGTCGTTGCCGACGATTCCGCGACGCCGCAGTTCGGGCAGCAGCCCGTTGACGACGAAGTCCCGGGTCCGTTCCTCGGCGAGCCCGCCAACGGAGATGACGTCGAGGACACCCGCGTCATACCGTTCCTGGACGGCGTCGGCGAGTTGTTCGGGTGTTCCCGCGACCGCCCAGTGGCCGGTGTCCTTGGATGCGATGATCAGCTCCCGCAGGGTCCGCCCGGTCGCGGCGAGTCGGCTGAAGATTTCGACCCTGCCGCGGCGGCGGTTCACCGACCGCACGTCGGGCAGGACGTCGGCCGGGATCGGCTTGTCGAGCGGCAGTCCGGACAGGTCGAGGTCGCCACCGAGCATGTCTTCCAGCCGAATCCGGCCGGCGTCGAGGTCCGTCGCCTCCTCCTGTTCCCGCACCAGCCGGCGCACTTCCTCCTCGGACTCACCGTAGGTGGCGTGGAACGAACTCATGATCAGTGGCAGCCCGTCGGCGCGGCCCAGTTCGGCGGCCCGCGCCCCGGATGCCCTTGGTGTAGGTGACGGCGTCCTCGAGGGTGGGCAGCGACGTGAACACGACCTCCGCGAATCGGGCACCGAGTTCCACCCCGGCCGCGGATTGGCCGGCCTGGAATTGCACGGGACGACGCTGCGGCAGCGGCGGGATGTTCAACGGACCCTTCACCGTGAAGTACGTGCCCGCGTGGTCGATCGGCCGCACTCGATCGGCGTCGAGCGTGGTTCCCCCGGCGCCGTCGGACGTGAGCGCCCCGGGTTGCCAGCTGTCGAACAGCGCGTTGATCACCTCGAGGGATTCCGTGGCACGGGCGTAGCGTTCCTCGGGGCTCGGCAGGTCGCGGTCGCTGTAGTTCTCCTCGCCCAATGACGACGTGACGGCGTTCCAGGCGGCGCGGCCGTTGCTGACGTGGTCGAGGGTGCCGAACAGCCGCGCGAGGTTGTAGGGGTGGTGGAACGTGGTGGTCACCGTTGCGATCAGCCCGACATGTGAGGTCACGGCGCTGAGCGCCGACAGGAAGATCAGCGGTTCCTGCGCGCCGATCGCCCCCTGCGCCCCGAAACTCAGCAGGTCGGCGGCGAACAGCGCGTCGAACTTGTTCGCCTCGGCGATCTTCGCGATCTCGATCGACGACGCGACGGTCGACTGCTGCGGATCCATGGCGGCGGCATAGGTGCTCACGGCGCCGCTGACTCCCGTGACCGTCTTCAGCGGCCGGCGACGTGGGGTGCTCATCGTCGATAGCCTACGAACGACCGTCCGGTCCGCCCAGCGTTTCGATCAGGCGGATTCTGACCGCCCACGGGACGTTCCGGTTACCGTCGGGGTGTGCTGTTCTCGCAGATCGTCGCGACGTCCCGGGACGTGGGGGCCACGCGGTCGCGGAAGGTGAAGGTCGGGGCGCTGCGTGAGGTCCTCACCCAACTGGAGCCGGCGGAGGTGGAACCGGTGGTGGCGTGGCTGTCCGGGGAGCTTCGGCAGGGCCGGATCGGGATCGGCTGGCGGACACTCGCCGACATTCCCGCCACCCCGGCCGACGTCCCGTCCGTGACGGTGTCGGAACTCGACGGGACCGTCACCGCCGTCGCCGGGATCTCCGGTTCCGGATCCGCCGCCCGCCGACGCGAACTGCTCGCGGACCTCTTCGCCCGCACCACCGCCGACGAGCGGGACTTCCTGCTGCGACTGCTCACCGGCGACCTTCGCCAGGGCGCGCTCGAGGGGGTGATGACCGACGCGATCGCGGCGGCCGCCGACCTGCCCGTCGAACCGGTGCGCCGGGCGTTCATGCTGTCGGGGCGCCTGCCCGCAACGGCGGTCGCGGCGTTCGACGGCGGTGTCGACGCCCTCACCGCGTTCCGGCTGGAGGTGGGTCGTCCGGTCCGGCCGATGCTGGCGTCCCCCGCCGAATCACTCGCCGACGCGTGGACCGAACTCGGCGGCGACGTCAGCGTCGAATACAAACTCGACGGGGCGCGGATCCAGGTGCACCGCAACGGCGACGAGGTGCGCATCTTCACCCGCACCCTCCGTGAGATAACCGGCAGCGTGCCGGAACTCGTCGCACTCGTCGCCGGCCTGCCCTGCACGTCGGCGGTGTTCGACGGGGAAACGCTGGCACTCACCGACAGCGGCCGTCCCCGACCGTTCCAGGAAACGATGAGCCGCTTCGGCGCCGAGTCCGCCCGCGACCTGCTGCTGCACCCCTACTTCTTCGACTGCCTGCACCTCGACGGCGTCGATCTGCTGGACGCGCCCCTGGAGGAGCGGCTGGGGGCCCTGGAACGCGTTGCCCCGCAACACCGCATTCCCGGACTCATCCGCCCCGACAGCGACAGCGCCGCAACCCATTTCGACAACGCGCTGGCCGCCGGCCACGAAGGAGTGATGGTCAAATCGCTCACCGCACCCTATGCGGCGGGACGACGCGGCCGCGCCTGGCAGAAGGTGAAACCGGAGCACACACTCGACCTGGTGGTGCTCGGCGCCGAATGGGGTTACGGGCGGCGCACCGGCTACCTGTCCAACCTGCACCTCGGGGCGCGCGATCCGGACGGCGGCGAACCGATCATGGTGGGCAAGACGTTCAAGGGCCTCACCGACGCGCTTCTACAGTGGCAGACGGACGAATTCCCGCGCCACGAACGCAGCCGCGACGATCACACCGTGTACCTGCACCCCGACCTCGTCGTGGAGATCGAACTCGACGGCGTCCAGGTCAGCAGTCGCTACTCCGGCGGCCTCGCGCTGCGGTTCGCGCGGGTCCTGCGCTACCGCCCCGACAAGACGGCCGCCGACGCCGACACCATCGACGCCGTGCGGGCCCTGCTGCCGGGCTGACGCCGCTCGCTCGTCCTGCGGGGCGAGCGTGTGCGCGGTAACCTCCCCGGCACAGGTAGGACGCCGCACTGTGAGGGGGTCGGCTGGTGACGTTCGTTTTTCGCTTCGTGCCGTCCCCCGTCGAGCGCACCTTCAGGAAGGCGGCCTCGGCCGCCGAGGGACCCGTCCGCGTCGCCGTGTGCGCCGTGACCGTGCCGATCGAGGTCGCGAAGACGTCGTTCCACATCCTCCGGCTCACCGAGGAACTGCTCGAGGAGGTCGTGTTCCTGCTGCGGACGATGCGGCCGGTGGTCGAGGCGGTGAGCACCACCCAGCGGTCCGACAATTTCGACACGGTGTTCCGGACGCTCGAACAGATCCAGCAGTCGGCCGACGCGATTGCCCGCACGCCGATCGGTGTCGTCCGGAGCGTGTTCGCGCCGGCCCGTCAGTCGCCCGAGCAGGTCGACTATCACCCCACGATCATCGACGCCGAGCCGACGAAGCCCTCCGGCGTGGCGGTCCGGATCGCGTCCGTCACCGTGACGGCGCCGAGCATCACGTTCGGCAGGCCGAACCGCTGACCCGGGCTATCGTCCTGGGAAGAAGTCCGCGCTCTGCACGTATTCCATTGCGGCGGTGAAGGTCGGATCGCTCATGCGCCTGGTCATCTCCGCCTCGTCGACGTCCTCGATGTGGGTCTGGACCCACCAGAGGTTGCCGAACGGGTCGCGGACGCGTCCCACGAGGTCGCCCCAGAACAGGTGCGTCGCCGTCGTCACCAGCGTGCCGCCGGCGGTGACGGCCTGCGCGAGCACGGCCTCCGCGTCGTCGACGTACAGGCGGAGGAACCCGGGCGTCGGCGGCCAGTCCGGTCGCGCGTCGAACATCATCACGACGGCGTTCCCGATCCTCACCTCGGCGTGCCCGATGGTGCCGTCCTCGCCCACCATCCGACCGAGTTCCTCGCCGTCGAACGCCGCCTTCACGTAGTCGATGAGCGCCGCGGTGTCCCGGGAGATGATCCACGGCGTGACGGTGGTGTAGCCCTCGGGAATCGGATTGACGGTCATGCGGTCCTCCTGCGTCGGCGTATCGGTTTCACTCACCGTAGAGCCGATAGCGGTCAGTTTTGGTCCGCATTTGATCGCCCGGATACGCTCGTATCGTGTCCGAACACATCCTCGTCACCGGTGGATCCCGCGGCATCGGCGCAGCGGTGGTGCGCCTCGCCGTCCATCGCGGTTATCAGGTGACGTTCACGTTCCAGAACGACGACGAGGCCGCCGAGCAACTCGTCCACCACTGCGGAGTCCGCGCCACCGCGGTGCGGGCAGACGTCCGCGACGCGGAACAGGCCGTCGCCGTCGTCGATGCGGCCGACCAGCGCGGCCAGCTGGTCGCGCTGGTCAACAACGCGGGGACCACCGGCCCGCTCGGCACGTTCCTCACCACCCCGGACGAGGTGGTGCGGGAGGTGTTCGACACCAACGTCTTCGGGGCGATGGCCTACGCCCGCGCGGCGGCCGAGCATTGGATCCGGACAGCGCGCCCCGGCGTCATCGTCAACCTCAGCTCGATCGCGGCCCGCACCGGCGCCCCCGGCGAATACGTCGGCTACGCGGCGTCCAAGGCGGCCGTGGACAGTTTCACGACGGGACTCGGACGGGAGCTGGCGAGCGCGAACATCCGCGTCGTCGGTATCGCTCCCGGTACGACGGACACCGACATCCACGCCGCTGCCGGCGACCCGGGACGACCCGGGCGAGTGGCCGGGAAGGTGCCACTCGGCCGGGTCGCGGAGCCCGAGGAGATCGCCGAAGCGGTGCTGTGGGCGCTGTCCCACCAGGCGTCCTACGTCACCGCCACGACCATCGACGTCGCCGGCGGTCTGTGACGCTACCGCCCTCCCGAGCCGACCCTCGGGACGAGCATCGGCACCCGCGAGCGGTAGGTGCGGTAGTCGTCGCCGAACGTGTCGACCAGATCGTGCTCCTCGAAGCGCACCGCCACCAGGATGAAGCCGGTGGTCCCCATGGCGAACAGCAACCGTCCCCAGGTCATCGTCGGCGCCACCCAGAAGGCGATGATGAAGCCGGCATACAGTGGGTGCCGGATCACCCGGTACAGCACCGGCGTCCGAAAGTGACTGGGCAGAGCCGACTTTCCGCTCTGGTTCCGCAGCACCTGGCGCAGCCCGAACAGATCGAAGTGGTCGATGGCGAACGTCGCCGCCAGCACGAGGGCCCACCCGCCGAGCGACACGACGTAGATCGCGGCGCGGACCCAGCTGGTCTCCACGTCCCAGATCTGCTCGGGCAGCGGACGCCATTGCCACATCATCAGCGCCAGCGCGGCCGTGGCGAACAGTACGTAGGTCGAGCGCTCCATCGGTTCGGGGACGATCCTGGTCCAGCGTTTCTTGAACCAGGGCCTGGCCATCACCGAATGCTGCATTGCGAAGACCGTCAGTAGTGCTACGTCGATGACCACGGCGGCGGCTACGGGGGCGTCGGGACCGTCGTTGATCGTGTGAGGCACCACGAGGCCCTCGACCCATCCCATCGCGTACAGGAACACGACCAGGAACGTGACGTACACGACCGTTCCGTACGCGGTGATCAGTGTTCGCGCGACTCCACCGGTGCGGTGTGTCTGGTGTGCTTCGACCATCTCGGCCATGGTGTTCTCTCCGATCGCTGGGTTTCCCCCGACGCACCGAAGTCTGCGATCGGGTGAGGCGCGGAACAAGGAACCCTGGGGTGGGAGTCACCGCACCCCGGGGACCTGTCGGATCGGTTGACTACTCTGTGGCCATGCTTCCCGGGGACTTGCGCGACATCGACGTGGCGTCGATCAAGGCGGTCCTCGGCACCACCACATACAACCGCGGCGACCAGTACGCCCGCGACAACGCGGTAATCCAGATGTCGTGGGATCCGGCGGCCAAGGAGCTGTGGGGCCAGGTGGCGGGAACGGCGAGGGAGCCGTACTCCGCGTCGGCGTTCATCGTCTCCAGCAGTGGCCGCACCGTGTACCGGTACGGGATCTGCACGTGTCCGGTCGGCATGAACTGCAAGCACGTCGCCGCCCTGCTGATCACCGCGATGCGTCAGGCGAGGTCCGAGGCCCAGGCGGCGGTCGCGCCCACGTGGGAACGCTCCCTCGGTTCCCTGCTCACCGCCGATCCGTTCGGTGATTCCGTAGGGCGTTCGCCGCTCGCCATCCAGTTCCGGGTCCAGGCGTCGGCTGCCGGTGCGGCACCTCAGTTGCTGGTGCGGCCCGTCCAGCCGGGCAGCAAGGGCTGGATCGTCGGCGGGCTGGCGTGGAACAAGCTGGGCAGCCAGTTCCAGCATCCGGCCGAGCAGATCCGGGTGCTGCACGAGATCCACCTGCTGTCCGTCGGGGGTCTGACCTACCGCCGCCAGAACCACACCGATCTCGACCTCGGCGTCTTCGCCAGCCGCCAGCTGTGGTCGCTGCTCGACGAGGCGGCCCGGGTCGGTGTCGAGCTCATCCACTCCTCCAAGCGTCTGGGCGCGCTCGCCCCCTACCGCTCGGCCGAGGTCTGCCTCGACGCCACCCGCGACGACGCCACCCGCGCGCTCGTCGTGCGGCCGGTGGTCCGCGTCGACGGCGAGCCTGCCGACGCAGTGACCGTCGGCTTCATCGGCGTCCGGGCCCACGGCCTGTTCTACGTCGACGCGGACGACCGCATTCACCTCGCCCGGCTCGACGCAACCGTTCCCGCTCCCCTGCAGGATCTCGTGCGCCGCCGCACACCCATCGAGGTTCCCGCCGCCGAAGAGTCCCGTTTCCTGACGGACTTCCTGCCCAAGCTGCGCAACCTGGCCACGGTCATCTCCTCGGACGGCTCGTTCGTCCCACCCGAGATCTCCGAGCCCACCCTGGTGATGCGGGCGTCGTATCTCCCCGACCACGAGGTCACCGTCGACTGGGAATGGCTGTACACCGTCGGGGACGACGAGCATCGCGCGCCGCTCACGGTCCGGACCCCTGGCGACGAGTACCGGGACGACGCCCGCGAACGCGCACTGCTCGACGAGCTCGACATCGCCTGGGACAGATACGGGTTGGGGTCGAGCGGCCCGGAATCGACGGCACTGCGCGGACTCGACACGATGCGGTTCACCACCGAGGTCCTGCCCCTGCTCCACGGCAAGTCCGACGTGGCGATCGACGTCGTGGGCGAAGCGGCCGACTACCGGGAGGCCGGCGATTCCCTGGCCATCGGGGTCTCCGTCACCGCATCCGAGGGCGGCACCGACTGGTTCGATCTCGGCGTCACCTTCACGGTGGAGGGCCGGGACGTACCGTTCGACCAGGTCTTCTCGGCTCTGGCCGCGGGGAAGTCCGAGTTGCTGCTGCCCGACGGCGCCTACTTCTCCCTCGACAAGCCCGAACTCCACACGTTGCGGAAGCTGATCGACGAGGCGCGCGCCCTCCGCGACCGCGCCGACGGGACGTTGCGGCTGAGCCGCTTCCAGGCGAGCCTGTGGGACGAGTTCGCCGCGCTCGGCACCGTCGAACGTCAGGCGACGCAGTGGCGGCAGCAGGTGGACGGTCTGATGGCGCCGACCACCGTCGGGCCCGCGGACGTCCCGAGCACGCTCGATGCCCGGCTGCGCCCGTACCAGGTGGAGGGGTTCCGCTGGCTGGCCTTCCTGTGGGAGCACGGGCTCGGCGGCATCCTCGCCGACGACATGGGTCTCGGCAAGACGCTGCAGGCGCTGGCGTTGATCTGCCATGCGCGGCAGTCGAACCCGGACGCGCCGCCGTTCCTCATCATCGCCCCCACCAGTGTCGTGTCGAACTGGGAGTCCGAATCGGCCCGCTTCGCGCCCGGCGCGAACGTCATCGCGATCTCCGACACCCGCTCCCGCCGGCGCGTCCCCCTCGACGAACTGGTCCGGGGCGCCGACATCGTCGTCACGTCGTACACCCTGTTCCGCCTGGAGTTCGAGGCCTACGCGGAGTCCGCGTGGTCGGGGTTGATCCTCGACGAGGCCCAGTTCACCAAGAACCATCAGTCCAAGATCTACCAGTGCGTTCGCCGGCTCGAGACCCCGTTCAAGCTCGCGATCACCGGCACACCGATGGAGAACAACCTGATGGAGCTGTGGTCGCTACTGTCCATCACCGCCCCGGGACTGTTCCCGAATCCGGCCCGGTTCACCGACTACTACCGCAAGCCGATCGAGAAGCAGGGCGACACCGAACTTCTGGCGCAGCTGCGCCGCCGCGTGAAACCGCTGATGCTGCGCCGCACCAAAGAACAAGTGGTGAAGGATCTTCCGGCCAAGCAGGAGCAGGTGCTCGACGTCGATCTGCACCCGCGGCACCGCAAGGTCTACGACACTCACCTGCAGCGTGAGCGGCAAAAGATCCTCGGCCTGCTCGCCGACGTCGACAAGAACCGCTTCACGATCCTGCAGTCGCTCACCCTGCTGCGGCAGCTGAGCCTCGACGCCGGCCTGGTGGACGCCGAGTATCACGACATCCCGTCCGCGAAGGTGGACGCCCTGCTCGAGCAGCTCGCCGACGTCGTCGCGGGCGGTCACCGGGCGCTGGTGTTCAGCCAGTTCACCGGGTTCCTCGGCAAGATCCGCGACCGGCTCGCGGACGCCGGGATCGCGCACAGTTACCTCGACGGCAGCACCCGTCGTCGAGGGGACGTGCTCCGCGAGTTCAAGGAGGGCGCCGCCCCGGTGTTCCTCATCAGCCTCAAGGCGGGCGGCTTCGGGCTGAACCTCACCGAAGCCGATTACTGCTTCATCCTCGACCCGTGGTGGAACCCGGCCACCGAGGCCCAGGCCGTGGACCGGGCTCATCGCATCGGGCAGACGCGGAACGTGATGGTGTATCGGCTGATCGCGAAGGACACGATCGAAGACAAGGTGATGGCGCTGAAGGCGAAGAAGTCGGCGCTGTTCGCGAGCGTGATGGACGCAGACTCCCTGCTCAGCTCCAGCCTCGACGCCGACGACCTCCGCGGGTTGTTCGAGTGACGCGGGCCGACGGGCCTCGCCTCGGACCCCCGATGCTGTCGGGGAGTTCTGATAGGAATGTGCTCGCCCCCCGAGAACCGATTCGCATCGAGGAGACCTCGTGAGCGAGTATCAATACTTCGAGTTCCTCGCAGTCGACAAGCCGCTGAATGCGCGGATGCAGTCCGAGGTACGCAAGCTGTCGACCAGGGCAGTGATAACGCCGACCAGCTTCACCAATACGTATCATTTCGGCGATTTCCGCGGCGATCCACGCGTGATGATGCACAAGTGCTACGACCTGCATATCCACGTCACGAATTGGGGCACCCGCCGTCTGATGGTGAAAGTACCGGCTGAGGCGCTCTCGGGAGTTGCGGACGACTACACGGTCGACCCTTACCTCACGGCCGAGGCGACCGGAAAGCACTTCGTCTTCGACTTCACCAGCGAGGACGACTCGGCCGACTTCACCGAAGAGGCGGAGGGCTGGATGGCGTCCCTCGCGCGCGTGCGCGACGAGATCACGATGGGTGACCTGCGTCCGCTGTACCTCGGATGGTTGGCTGCGATCGGGACGGCGCAACACAACGAATACGCGTTCGAGACCGAGTCGGAGCACGAACTCGAGCCCGCAGTGCCCGCCGGTCTCGGTGACCTCACCGGACCACAACAGGCGCTCGCCGATTATCTTCGGATCGACCCCCATCTGCTGGCCGCGGCGCGCGAGGCCAGTTCGGCCTTGCCCTCGAAGGCCCAGGCGACCGCGGCACTGCGCAAGCACATCGCGAAGTTGCCCGAATCGACCAAGAACAGGCTTCTGCTCGCTGTCGCCCAGGGCCGGTATGCGGCGGTACAAGCGGAGTTAGCGCGCGTGACCGGCGATGTTCGACGGAGCGACCACCAGCCCCGTACCGTCGTCGCGCTGCTCGACCACGCCGACCGGGCGCGTGAAACAGCCCACCGGTCGCGCGGCCGGTCCGCTGCCCGATGACGTAGGACAGAGTTCACCCCGAGTGAGGAGTCGCTGTGAGCCGCAACAGCCAGCAGAACCGGGCCGCACGCAAGCGTAAGAAGCAGCAACGTGACGGCGCCCGGCAACATCGTGAGTTCCGTCACGAGATCGACGCCGAATCGTTGATCTTCGCGGGGATCGAGTTCGCGTTCGGGCCGTCGACGAATGCGGAGTCGCTGCGCCGGACGGTCGACAACCTGGCGGAGCTCGAGAGTTCCCCCGTTTCCGGTGCTGCCCTGGACCGGGTCTCACAATTACTCGACGCGTCGATGGACCACGCGTTCGCCTCGGGGTGGCAGCCGGCCGAGTTGGTGCACGCGGTGCGCCGGGAATTCGGTGCGCGCACCGCCCGGCTGACGGTCGCTGCGATCGGCTCCCATGCCAGCCGCACCTCGGCGCACAAGAGCGCCCCCGAGCCGTGGCGCGAGCAGCTCGACGAGCTGAACATCGGCGCCGACGACGCACCTGCCCGCGGTCGACTGTCCGCCTGGCGTGCGGCAGAGAACGCTGAGCCGACGGCCACCTGGACGGCGATCCTTTCGCTCCTCGGCTTCTGCAACTACCTGGTCCCCATCACGCCACTGATGGCCACCCCACCCGACTGGGTGACGGGGGCGGCGGCGTCACGGCCCGCCAATCGCGGGGCCGAACCCAAGGTGCTCTCCCGCATCCGCGGCCTGCTGGCCAAGGCCGAAGCGACCACGTTCGCCGAGGAAGCGGAGACCCTTTCGGCGAAGGCGCAGGATCTGATGACCCGGTATGCGATCGACAGCGCCGTGATCGACGCGCATGCACACACCTCGCTGAGCGATCAGGTGGTCACCCGCCGGTTGCTCGTCGACAATCCGTACCCCGAAGCGAAGGTGCAGTTGCTGCACTGTGTGGCGAAGACCAACAATGTGCGCGTGCTCTGGCACCAACGATTCGGCCTCGTCAGCATGGTCGGGATGCCCGTCGATCTGGATCTCAGCGAGATGCTGTTCACCTCGCTGCTCGTTCAGGCCTCCCACGCGTTGAGCGAGGCGGGCGGTGACCGGGTGAAACGCTCACCCAGCTTCCGCCGCTCGTTCCTCCTCGCGTTTGCCACCCGGATCGGGGAACGACTGGTGATCGCCCGGGAACAAGCCGGCCGTGACGCGTCCAGTCAGTACGGCAAGGAGTTGGTGCCAATCATGGCCGAGCGCAGCGAGGCGGTGGGTTCGGTGTTCGAGAAGCAGTTCCCCTCGGTCGTCACGACCTCGCATTCGGTGACAAATGCGCATGGCTGGCAGGCGGGCCGGGTGGCGGCAGAGTTGGCGGACCTCAGTGGCGGGCGGGAACGAATCGCCGAATGAGTCGATTACGCGGCCTGCGCGGGTTGATCGTCAGCCCGTCACCCATGACAGCATGGTCGCCACCACGAAAGGAGTTCGATGTCCATCACCGCCGACGTCCATCGGCTTCTTCGCCTGCGCCAGGACCACGCTGCGTGGACATTGCTGCGCGCCGATACCGCACCGGCAATTCTGGCTCTGTTGGGCCGGCACTTCGACCATGGGACCCGCCGCCTCCCGGCTCCGGAACTCTTCGCACTCTTGGACTCCGACCTTCAGACCATGCGCGACGAGGGTCTCGACTTCCCGCGAACCGGTCAGGCGTACTGCACCGAATGGGTGCGGTCCGGTTATCTGCTCCGACGAGCAGCGGCCGGTACCCGTGAGGAGACTCTGGAACCGACCGAGGGGGCCTTCGCCGCGATGGCATTCGTCGCGAATTTCACCAGTCAGGCGAGTTCCGCGACCGAATCCCGCCTGACCACGCTCTCCACCCAGTTGCAGGCACTCGCACGTGATTCCGATCCCCGCACGGAGACTCGTCTCACCGCGCTGCTGACCGAACGCGCATCCGTCGACCAGCAGATCGCAGCAGTGGAGTCGGGAGTCTTCCCGGTCCTCGACGGCGACCGCGCCGTCGAGCGTTCTGCCGAGATTCTCGCGCTGGCCTCCGAGGTACCCGCGGACTTCGCCCGGGTCCGCGCCGAACTCGAGGAACTCAACCGCGACCTGCGGGCCCGAATCCTCGATGACGAGGGTGACCGTGGCGACACCCTGGGAGACGTGTTCCGCGGGGTCGACCTGATCGGAGATTCCGATGCCGGCCGCAGCTTCACCGCGTTCTACGACATGATTCTCGATCCGGCCCGGTCGTCTCAGATGGACGAGTGGATCGATGCAGTGTTGCAGCGGCCGTTTGCCGCCAGGTTGACCAACGATCAGAAACGGCGGTTCAGGGCGTTGTTGACGGAGATGGAAACCGCTGGCTCCGAAGTGCATTCGACGATGACGTCCCTGTCTCGGTCCTTGCGCCACTTCGTCCAGTCACGTCATTACGAGGAACACCGCCGGCTGCAGCGGTTGCTGCGCAGCGCGCAGCAGAGTGCTGTCGCCGTGGCCACGCGTCGCCGACCTTACGACGTGCTCGACCTCGAGCTGGTGCGCGTGGGTATGAGCCTCGAATCGGTCGCGGCTCTTCGCCTGCACAACCCCGCCGACAACCTCGTCACCGAACCGGTGCTCACCAACGACGCCGGCACCGTCGATCTCGACGAACTGCGAAGACTCGTCCGAGAATCCGAGATCGATATGGACGAATTGACCGACAACGTCGCGGCAACGCTGCGCGCGCACGGTCGCGCCACGATCGGGGATGTCCTGCGCGACTATCCGGCGACTCAAGGACTCGCGAGCGCGGTTGGATTGATCGTCCTCGCCACCCACCACGGGCACACGATCGACGGCACCGAAGACATCGAGTGGATCTCGGGAGCCGGAGTTCCACGGCGGGCGACGATTCGACGCCGCCTGTTCGATCCGGCCGACGACGAGTTCACCAGCCGTCCGGCGTTCGAACCGACGGGGAGCCCGACATGAACGACGAGCCGACGACCCGCGGCCCCTTCCCTGGAGACACCGGCGAACTCGACCTCGAGACGCGCCGCGCGTTCGTGCAGTTACTCAAGGGTCCTCTCGTCACCGCGGCGCGGCATCCCGAGGTGTGGCGCGCGGTGATCCGGGACGAGCGCATCCTGCGGTCCCGCCTCGCCGACGTCTTTCTCGATCTCGTCATCGACGACGAGAACGAGCTGGCGTTCACCCGCCCCGCCGAGACCGGTGACCCCAATACTCCCACCGTGCTCCGCACCGAGCGTCTGACATTCATGGACACGGTCATGCTGCTCGCCTTGCGGCAACGACTGCTGCGTGCGCAACCTGGTGAACGGGTGATCGTCGATCTCGACGAACTGCGCGAACAGCTCGAGATGTATCGCGCGGCCGGCGACACCGACCCAGCCGGTTACGCGAAGCGCGTCAACGCATCGTGGAAGAAGCTCGACAAGTACTCGCTGCTCACCAAGACGTCGACCGACGACCGGATGGAGGTCTCCCCCGTGTTGCGGCAGCTGTTCGACGCGGAACAGGTCGCTCTCGTCGAGGTGGAGTTCCGGCGCATTCTCGAGGAGGACACACAGTGATCCATCCCGGTCAGCGCCGTCTCGCGCGTGTACAAGTCGTCAACTGGGGCACGTTGCACGGCCACCACGATCTTTCCGTGGCCCGCAAGGGTTTCCTGATCACCGGCAATTCCGGCTCCGGCAAGTCCACGCTCATCGACGCCATCTCGGCTGTGCTCGTCCCGGGCAATCAACTCCGCTTCAATGCGGCCGCGCAGGAGGCCACGAACTCGGGACGCAACTTCGTCACGTACATTCGTGGCGCGTGGCGACGCGAGGCGGGCGCCGATACCGACGGTCTGGTCGCCTCCTACCTGCGCACCGGCGCGACGTGGAGCGGCATCGCCCTGACCTACCGCGCCGACACCGACGATCCGCCGATCACCCTCATCAAGCTCATGCATCTGGGGCGGGGGCAGAACGCCGTGGCGGACGTCAGTCACGTCCATCTCATTCTCGAGCACGAACTCGACCTGACCGACTTCGCGTCGTTCATGACCCGCGGTATCGACACGAGGGCCATCAGGAAACGGTGGCCGGCGGCAACCGTCAGCCCAGCCTATGGGCCGTTCGCCCGGAGTTTCCGTTCCCGCCTCGGCATCTCGTCGGAAGGGGCTCAGCGCCTGCTGCACCGCACCTTGTCGGCGAAAAGCCTCGGTAGCCTCGACCAGTTGTTCCGCGACTACATGCTCGACACCCCGAATACCTTCGCGATGGCCGAACGCGCGGTCAACCAATTCCACGACCTGCAGGAGGCGCACCGCGTCGTCGTGGACGCGCGCCGGCAGGTGGAGATGCTCGCACCCTTGGTCGATCTCGCCGATACCCGGCGGCGCGGGCTTCAGTCCCTTCGCGACACAGACGAGGAGAACGCACATCTCGGCGCGGTGCATGCCGAGATGACCCTGTCTCTCCTGCGCGGGGAACTCACCGAACGCCACGCCCTGACGCCACTGCTGGAGGCGGGTGCGAGCGAAGCCACCGCCGCAGCGGAACGTGCACGGCAGGAAACCCTCGATCTGACCGTGAAACTCGAAGGCGTCGGGGGCGGCCGACTGGCGACCCTGCACGCGCAACGAGACGCAGAAATGAAAATGCTGGCGCGTGTGCGGACCAGGCGAGATCAGATCGCCGAGGCGGTGTCGGCCTGGGACGGAACCGTTCCGGAGACCGCGGAGGAGTTCACGCGACTGCGCGGGCAACTCGAGGACCAGTTACGGCAGGCAACCACCGCACACGAGGACCGGCTCGGTGACCGCTACACGCTCGCCGAACAGCGCGGCACCGCACAGAGGGAGCGCGCCGAGCTGATCACCGATCGTGAGATCGTCGCCCGCAGACGCTCAAATATCGATCCGGGTCTGCTACGTGCCCGCGAGTCGATTTGTTCCACCGCCGGCATATCGGACGACGCTGTGCCGTTCGCCGGCGAGTTGATCGCGGTGCGGGACGAGCATTCCGAGTGGACCGGACCCATAGAGCGAGTCCTCGGCGGCCTCGGCCGCACCCTGCTCGTCCCGGAAGAGGTGTATCCGGCGGTTGCCGCTGCCGTCGATGCCACCCACCTCGGCGCACGCCTCGTGTACCGCAGAGTGCGGGTCGGCGCCATATCGCCGACGGTGCCGAAGACCGGAGCGCTGTCGCTGGTGCGACGAATAGATGTCGCCGACGGTCCGCTCGCCGCGTGGATCCACCACCATCTCGCCGACCGCTACGACTATGCATGCATCGACACCGCGGCCGGCTTCGCGGACCACCCCCGGGCCGTGACACGTGCCGGGCAGGTCAAGCACTCCGCGGAGCGGCACGAGAAGGATGATCGCAACCGCATCGACGACCGACGGCGGTGGGTCCTCGGATTCGACAACGAAGCCAAACTCGAAGACATCCGCCGACGAATTGCAGATCTCGACGTCACGATCGCAGGTGCGACGAGCCGACTCGACGCGCTGGACCGTGAGGATCAGCGGATCTCCCTGCAGAATCGCGCTGCACAGACCATCCTCGATGCGGAGTGGACGGATGTCGACGTCCGCGCTGCGCAGGCCGCCGTCGACGCAGTGGACAACCGTCTCGACTCCTGGCAGCAGGACAACCCGGAGCATTCTGCGTTGTCGGCTGCCCTCGAGCTCGCGGAGAAGGCGGAAAACGAGGCTGACGCGGCCCGGCGTCAGGCCGATACCGCTCTGACGGTGCATCGGACCGCGGTGACGGAACTCGAGACGAGGATCGCGCAGGCCGAACTCGACGCGAACGATGCGGCTCCCGCGGCCGTTGCCGCACGGATCAAGGCGCGATTCCGGAAGTTCGCGCGGCGGGTCACGTCGGACAACATCGACAAGGCCCTGTTCGAGGTCAGCCAGGGCATCAATAGGGACGGGGCTGAGGCGCAGAACGCGGTGTCCGCCGCCGGCGCGTCGATCATCAAGATCCTGTCCCAGTATCTGGCGCGATGGGAGGCCCGCGGCGGTGAGTTGAGGGTTGATGCCGAATATGTCGACGATGCGTTGACAATCCTCCAACGCCTGCGCTCCGACGGTCTTCCCCGGTACGAGGATCGGTTCTTCCAGCTGCTGCACGACCAGTCGCACCGTAACATCGGCGAACTCGCTCGCACGATCCGTAAGGCGCCCGCCGAGATCCGTTCCCGCATCGATCCGGTCAACGACTCGCTGCACCGCTCCGCGTTCGACACCGACCGGTGGTTGCGCATCGACGTCCGCGAGCGACGCTCGCCGGCGGCGGCCGACTTCCTGGATGACCTGACCCGGATCACGAGTGGTGGATGGGACATCGAGCAGCGCCCCGCGGCCGAGGAACGATTCGGGCGGATGGCGGCTGCGCTGGAGCGTCTGGCATCGAAGGAGCCCGCGGATCAGCGATGGCAGCGCCAGGTTCTGGACACTCGCCTGCACGTCGGATTCATCGGCGTCGAGGTCGACGGCGCCGGAGAAGCTCGCAACTACCACGATTCGAGCTCAGGGCTGTCCGGCGGTCAGGCCCAGAAACTCGTGTTCTTCTGCCTGGCGGCGGCGTTGCGGTATCAGCTCGCCCCCGACGGCGCGGACCTTCCCCGTTACGGCACCGTCATCCTGGACGAGGCGTTCGACCGCGCCGACTCCGCCTACACACGTCGAGCCTTGGACGTGTTCGCGCAGTTCGGTTTTCACATGGTGTTGGCGACCCCGCTCAAGTTGCTCGGCACACTCGAGGAGTACATCGGCGGCGCTGCGACCGTGAGCATCCGCGACCGGATGCACACCGAACTCAGTCTCATCGAATTCGACGACGCGACTGGTACATGAGCACACGGTGCGTTCTGCCGCCCGCAGCCGCGACGAAGGCACGGACCGCCTACAACAGTCGCCGCCGTCGCTGGCTGGCCGACCCCTCACTCGCCGAACAGGATTCGCTGACGGTTGCGCTGCATCCGCCGTCCGAGCCGCAGATTGCCGAGGATCCTGACACGGTTGTCGCCTGGGTACGTGCCTGGCGCGCCTATACCGGCGCCGGCCTTGTGGAGTGGGCGACGCGGCGATGGCCGAGTTTCGGCACCCAGGAGGTGCCGGTGCGGCTGACACTGGCCGGGGCCGGCCAGATTGCGTCCGCGGGTGGCCGCGAAACCGAATGGCGCGCCCTGGTGATGCGACGTGATGCACTTGTCCACGGCCTCGGTCCCGGCTCCCCGGCGTTGTCGGCCGCGGTTGCCGCGACCGCGGCGAAATGGCTCGACCTGGACGGCGACGACTTCGTCAGGCTGACCACCATTGCGCGATGGTTGAGCGACCATCCGAACTCCGGGTATCTCATTCGTCAGCTTCCCGTTCCGGGGGTGGACACGAAATGGCTCTCGCGGCATCGCGGAACGGTGGAGAGTCTGATCGACGGCGTTCGCGGCCACCGGGATCTCGGGATCCGGAGCATGCCGAACCTGCGCGACGTCGCACTGTGCGATCCCGATCTACTGATCGGAACTCCGCGGCGCTTCGCGACCTCGCTGGACGAGCTCGCCGCGTTGCCGCTGGCTCCCGCGCACACCCTGATTCTCGAGAACAAAGAAGGGCTGTATGCGCTGCCTCGGCTGGCGGGAACCGTGGCACTGCACGGCGGCGGCTACACGGTTCACGAGTTGGCCGGAATCCCGTGGGTTGTCGGCTCGGAAGTCTGGTATTGGGGAGACCTCGACAGTCATGGGTTCGCCATCCTCGATCGTCTGCGCCGACATCTTCCGCACGTGCGGAGTCTGTTGATGGATACGGCGACTCTGGATCGGTGGCGGGATCTCGCGGTCCGGGAACAGTCGCCCAGTTTCACCGAGGGGTCGCACCTCACCGCGTCCGAAACCGCCGCCCTGCTGTCGCTGCGCGACGGCGATCTCCGGCTGGAGCAGGAGCGCATACCCTGGCCGTACGTGCTGGAGCGCCTCCTCGCCGCTTTCGGTGCAGGTCGGTAGTCCAGCGACTACCACCTGCTCTGCGCGCCCGGAAAGCAAGTGCGTCCGGACAGCAAGTAATGTCCGATCCATGCCTCGTTACACGATTGCCCTGCGGAACAACGCCCGGCCGGACGCACCGGCGTCGGTGAGCCGCCATGTGCCGTTCTACTGCGCGCACGAGGCGGCGGGCGCGGCGTGGAGCCGGGCGCTCGTCGAGTCGTGCGGTGACCTGCTCGACCCGGTCACCCAGATCGCCGTCGTCAACGTCGTCAGCAACTTCGGGCGCGAACTGTTCACCGGCGACGCGGACGTCGTCGTCACCCTGGACCGGATCGGCACCACCTCGCTGACTTTCCTGATCACCATCCACCAGGACGGCGTGCAGGCCGCGGAGCTGACCGTCGTACTCGTGCACCTCGATTCGAGTCGGGTGAACTCGACGCAATGGTCGGCGGCGCAGATCGCGGCGCTCGAGACGTTGCGGAGCGCTCCGGCCGTCGCCTGACCTCGATCGATCGAAGTTTCAACGACGCCTGATCTGGGCATTTGATGCGTATGAGTATCGAAGACGGGCCCGGTGACACGCTGAGCCCCAGCGAGAGCCTGGACTCCGACGACGTGCGCAACAACGACGGCGATGACGTCGTCGATCCGCCCGACGGGTGGAGTGAGGCCGACAAGTTCGGCACCACGGCGCGCGAGGAGCGGGAGGGTGAGTCCCTCGACGAGAAGTTGTCCGAGGAAGAGCCCGATGTGATGCTCGAGGAGCAGAGCGAGGTGTCGTTGGCGGATCTCCCCGACGACCAGCTGACCGAGGACGTCGACCGGGTCATCGACGACGAGGAGATCGACATTCCGGTGTTCGGAACCAAGCACGCCGACGTGGTCGAAGGCGTCATCGTGCAGGACTCGCGCACCGACCGGGGGCAGATCGACGGGTCGGCGGAGGACGGCGACTCGTTCTTCACCGTCCTGGACTGACGGCAGTGCGTCAGTCGCACTGCGTTTTCCGGCCGTAGCGCAGGTAGAGAAAGTCGTCGTTCGTCAGAGCATGTTCGAGTGAAAGTGTGCGCGGCGCTTGCACTGTCGGACCGGACGATGCGGGCAGTGTTTGCGGACCGGCCAGTCGTGGGGCGAGGGTCAGGCACATCTCGTCGACCAGATCGTGTGTGACGAGATCGTGGAGGAGGGTGGGGCCGCCCTCGCACAGGATTCGGCCGAGCCCGCGCTCCCGCAGAGCGGCGATGAGGGCGGGCATCTCGACGCTGCCGTCACCGGCAACGACGATGTCCGCCGCTTCCCCGAGGGCTGCCCCACGGGCTTCCGCGACTCGTCGTGTGGTGATGACGATCGGCCTGACACGACCGGCGAACAATGGTGAATCGGGCGGCAGATTGCCCGTTCGTGTGACGACGGCGATCGGTGGTGGTGCGTCGAGTCCCCACCGGTCGAGTCGATAACGAGCCTGTTCTTCCGTCAACCGCACCGGTCCGTACGTCTCGGCGCGGACGGTGCCGGCCCCGACCAGCACCACGTCGGCATACGCACGCATCGCGCGCAGGAGTTGGTGATCCACCGGGTCGGACAGGGGTCGGACGCGTCCACCGAAGGCGGCCGCACCGTCCAGGCTGGCAACCATGTTCACCCGCACCCCGTCCGGTGGGTCGCGGTAGAACTGTTCCGCCGGCACCTCGTCGGCACCGCTGCTCAGCTTGCGCATCTGCGGCATCACGCCTCGTGCCCGGGTTCGAGATCGCGCACGTCCGAGAAGGTGACCAGCTGCCCGAGGTCGTCCGGGGCGGATCCGGTCTCCGGGGCGAGGAGGAACGCGACGTGGTCACCCAGTTCGAGTCGTTCGAGGATTCGGCCGCTGAACCACGCCGGTGAATCGTCCAGGATCGGCAGCCCGTGGGGGCCGGGATGCCAGTCGCATCGGGCGAACTTGTCGATCTCGTCCCCGGTCTGCTCGCCGAAGAGCGTCGCGAGAGCGACGTGGTCACGGGTGAGAAGGTGAACCGCCAAACGCTCCGCGTGCGAGGCGACCGAGAAGGTGTGATTCTTGTTGGACAGTCCGACCAGGAAGCGCGGCGGGTTGATGCTGACCTGCGACGCGAACCCGACGAGGCACCCCGACATCTCGTCGTCCGACCGCGTGGTCACCACGAACATCGGATAGTTCAGGAGCGCGACGACGTCCTCGAAAGCCTGACAGGTATCCCGTTTCGGTGCATCGATGTCCCCGGTGCTCTCGGCCATCTGTCCTTCCTAACAGATTCTGGCCGGGAACCGTCCGACGTGGGACTTCGCGTCGGACGCTTCCTCGCAGCGGTAGCCGCACCGGAGCGCCTAGACTGGGCACGATCGCACTCGCGACAACCACCGAAAGGCCCGACATTACGCAATCCTCCGCTCCGCATGACGTCTACTTCGTACCCCCGGAGCAGGAGACCGCGGACGCCGTCGCCCACGCCTCCGCCGCTGCGGCGTCGAGATTGCGCGACCGCTCCGACGTGGTCCGGTTCAAGGGCCGCTTCGCGCTGCCGATCACGCACACCACGCCGCACGAGGCGATGGTCGAGGACCTGCTGTTCGTCCGCGACGTCCTCGACGGCGCCGGGGTCGAGTATCTGCTGGTGCGGGGCAACGACGAACGCCCGGTCATCGCGGTCAACTGGGCGCAGCGCAAGGCGTTGCGCGGCGCCCTGGTCGCCGCGTGTGAGGATCGTCCGTTCTATTCCAAGACCGTCGACGCCAAGGGGCCGGCGGTCCTGGTCTCCGACGGCAGCCTGTCCGCGACGTCGAAGGCCCGCATCTTCCGGCTGTTCCGTCCGCGCGTGCACCTGGCGAGCGGCCTGAGTTATGGGGCGTCGACGGGGGTGCAGATCGAGCTGTGGTCCATCAGCGACGACGAGATCGTGCTGCCGATGGAGAACTCGCTGACCCGCCGGGTGGTGCGCTCGGAGGAGGCTGTCCGCGGCACCGTCGAGCGGTTCGGACGGGTGTGGCCCACCATCGAGAACATGTTCGCCGACCACGCGTCGGACATCAATTTCGACGTCGACCTGGTGTTCTCCTGGGTGGACGGATCGTCCGCGGAGTTCCAGGCGCAGCGCGCCAAGCGGATGCAGAACTACGTCGTCGGCGAGGGTGACGACTCCGCCGCCCGGTTCCGGCAGATCGACGAACTCAAGTACGCCCTCCGCTCGGTGCACATGTATGCGCCGTGGATCCGACGCATCTTCGTCGCCACCGACTCCGACCGTCCCGCGTGGCTCGCCGACGACCCGCGGGTCACGTTCATGCCGAGCGAGGAGTTCTTCGCCGACCCGTCGGTGCTGCCCACCCACAACTCGCAGGCCGTCGAGAGCCAGCTGCACCACATCCCCGGCCTCGCCGAACATTTCCTGTACTCCAACGACGACATGTTCTTCGGTCGCTCGGTGGGTCCGCAGATGTTCTTCTCCCCCGGCGGGATCACCATGTTCATCGAGGCGACCACCCGAATCGGGTTGGGCCACAACGACGACGAGCGCAGCGGCTTCGAGAATGCGGCCCGCGTGAACCGCCGGCTCCTGCAGGACCGCTTCGGGCTGATGACCACCCGGCACCTCGAACACGCCGCCACCCCGCTCCGCAAGAGCGTGATGGAGGAGATGGAGAAGGAGTTCCCCGACGAGTTCGCCGCCACGGCCGCAAGCACTTTCCGCGCCAGCTCCAACATCTCGGTGACGAACTCGCTGTATCACTACTACGCGTTGATGAGTGGTCGCGCAGTGGTGCAGACGGCGGCGCGGGTGAAGTACGTCGACACCACCATGAAGTCGGGGCTCCGCGACATGGACTCGCTGCTCGCGAAGCGGTCGATGGACTTCTTCTGCCTCAACGACGGCAGCGCACCCGAGATCGACCTGGAGTTGCGGACCAAAAAGGTGACGCAGTTCCTGGAGAACTACTTCCCGATCCCGGCACCGTGGGAGACCGGGCTCTGATCAGATGGCGGGGAACGAATCGGCGGGGCGCTCGCCCTCGTCGTAGACCGTTGCGGGAGAACCGATGAGGAGAGAGTCAGGCTTGCCGACGACGCGATCGTCCTTGCCGGTGTAGTCGAACCGGTCGAGGATCCAGCGAATCGCCTCGAGGCGGGCCCGCTTCTTGTCGTTCGATTTCACGACCGTCCACGGCGCGTGCGGGGTGTCGGTGTAGAACAGCATGGCCTCTTTGGCCTCGGTGTAGGCATCCCACTTGTCGAGGCTCGCGAGGTCGGTGGGTGAGAGCTTCCACTGCTTGACGGGGTCGGTGCTGCGGGAGACGAACCGGGCGTGCTGCTCCTCCCGGCCCACCGAGAACCAGAACTTCACGATGTGGATGCCCGACTGCACGAGCATCCGCTCGAACTCCGGCGCAGACCGGGTGAACTCCAGGTACTCGTTGGGGGTGCAGTAGCCCATGACGCGTTCGACGCCGGCCCGGTTGTACCAGGAGCGGTCCATCATCACGATCTCCCCGCCCGCCGGCAGGTGCTGCACGTACCGCTGGAAGTACCACTGGGTGCGTTCGCGTTCGGTGGGCTTCTCCAGCGCCACCACCCGCGCGCCACGAGGGTTGAGGTGTTCGGTGAACCGCTTGATGGCGCCACCCTTGCCGGCCGCGTCCCGGCCCTCGAAGATGATGACCATCTTCTCGCCGTGCTCCTTGACCCACGCCTGGAACTTGAGCAGTTCGATCTGCAGCTTCCGCTTCCGGTTCTCGTACTGCCGGCGCGTCATCTTCGTGTCGTACGGGTATCCGTGCCGCCAGGGCTCGTCCTCGTCGTCGACCGCGTGTTTACGGCCGGACTTGCGCAGCAGCTCACCGATCTCGTCGATCTCCGGCGTCACGTCGATCTGGTCGGCACGCGCGAGTTCGAAGGCGTCAGGGTCGTGCAACTCGTCCATCTGAAAATGCTACCGCTCCGAGGCGTCGCCCGTCCGGGCTCATGAGATCGTGGACCCATGAGCATCGACCACATCGTTTCCGCGCTCGGCCCGAAGGTCGCCGCCGAACTCGGGACCGCCCTCGCTGCGTCTCCGGTCGTCACGCTCGACGGAATGGTGCTGCCCGACCCGGCGCGCGACGCCGTGATCGAACTGCTCACGCTCCTCGCGAATGGTCAGAGTGTGGCACTGGGCGCGGTGGCGGACCTGCTCACCACGTCGCAGGCCGCGGAGATCCTCGGCGTCTCCGACACCTATGTGCGCCGGCTCGCCGACACGAACGCACTGCCCCTCGAGATGCGCGGCACCCACCGCCGGTTCCGGCTCTCCGACGTCATGGCGTACCGGGAGAAGTTCCCGCGCAGGGGCTGATCACACCCGGACGGGCTTCACGGCCCGCTCCCCGGTGTCCGGGATCCGCACGCCCTCGGCCGCGAGCCGCTGCTCGGTTTCCTCGGCGGTGACGTATTCGCCGACGGTGTCGTAGCTGCCCATCGGGACCACCGAATGCACGATCGTCTCCGGGTACACGTGCACGAGGTTGTAGCCCTGGGCGCCGTCGCGTCCACGCAGCGCTCCGGCCGGGACGTTGAGGTCCTGGGTGTAGCAGGTGGCCGACGCGACGGAGACGGGGATGCCCGCGAACGTCGCCGTCGTCGAGTAGTGCAGATGTCCCGCGAGGATCGACCGGACGTCGCTGCCGCGGAGCACGTCGGCGAGGCGCGGCTGATCACGCAGTTCCACCAGCACCGCCAGGTCGAGCACGCACGGCACCGGCGGATGATGCAGCGCCAGGATCGTCCCGTGGGGTGCCGGAACCGCGAGCTGCTGTGCCAGCCAGATCAATTGGCTCTCGGAGATCTCCCCGTGGTGATGTCCGGGGACTGTCGTGTCGAGGGTGACGATGCGCAGCCCGTCGACGTCGTAGACGTGATCGATCGGCTCGTACGACGGTTCCTGCCCGAGCAGTTCCGTCCTGAAGTGGCCGCGGTCGTCGTGGTTGCCCATCGCCCAGATCACCTGCGCACCGAGCGACGCCGCGACCGGTTCGACGATCGCCCGCAGCTTCTCGTAGGCCCCCGGCTGACCCCGGTCGGTGAGGTCGCCGGTGAACACCAGCGCGTCCGGGCGGGCGTGCGACGACTCGATCTCGGTGAAGATCTGCCGCAGGGTGGCCTCGCTGTCGACGGCCCCGTACAGCAGGTCGTCGTCGACGAGATGGGTGTCGCTGAGGTGCAGCACGAAATGCGACGGTCGCGGATACTCGGCCGTCCGTATGTCGGCTGCCTCTGTGCCGCTCATCGGTCTCTCGCTTCCGCTCGCCCCGACGGGGGCAGGTGCCCGGGTGGACGCCACTGTGTGTCCACCCTAGCCAAGCGCACTCCGGTCACCTCCCGGGGCACGCGCGGTGGCCGGAGGGTGAACGGTGGGGCACGACGTCAGTTTCGTGCGTGGTGCGGTGCGCGCGCCTCCGGGCCGGCGGGCGGGATCATCGCGGCGAGGTTGGCCTGGGCCTCGAACCGGGCGCGCTCGTCGCCGTCGTCCGTCGCTGCCGAGTCCTTGGCCGCGGTGAGGAACGGGCGGACCAGGTCGAGCGGCATCGGGAAGACGACGGTGGAGTTGTTCTCGCCGCCCATGGCGCTCAGGGTCTGCAGGTAACGCAGCTGCAGGGTGGTCGGGTTGCGGCTGATGACGTCAGCGGCCTCGGCGAGTTTCGCGGAGGCCTGGAACTCGGCTTCGGCGTTGATGATCTTGGCGCGACGCTCCCGCTCGGCCTCGGCCTGCCGGGCGATGGCCCGTTGCATGTTGGCGGGGATCTCGACGTCCTTGATCTCGACGGTGGTGACCTTCACGCCCCACGGTTCGGTCTGCTGATCGATGACCTTCTGCAGGTCCTCGTTGAGGCGTTCCCGCTCGCCGAGGAGTGAGTCGAGGTCGGCCTTGCCGAGGATCGAGCGCAGGGTCGTCTGGGCGATCTGCAGGGTGGCGGCCAGGAAGTCCTCGACCTCGACGATCGCCCGGTCGGCGTCGACCACCCGGAAGTAGGCGACGGCGGTGACCTTGGCCGGCACGTTGTCGTGGGTGATCACTTCCTGGACGGGGATCTTCAAGGTCACCGTCCGCAGGCTGACCCGTTCCATCCGGTCGATCGCCGGGATCAGCAGCACCAGCCCCGGCCCCTTCAGATCGACCAGCCGGCCCAGCCGGAACACGACGGCCCGCTCGTACTCACGCAGCACCCGGATCGAGCTGCTCGCCAGGACGGCGAGGAGGGTGATGACGACGCACAGGATGACGATGATGGTGGTCATAACGGCAGCTCCCAAGGTTCGCGGCGGCGCACGGTGAGGGTGAGTCCGCGGATCTGCTCGACGACGACGCAATCGCCCGCGGTCGGCGTCTCGTCGTCCCCGAACAGGGTCTGCGCCTTCCACAGGCTTCCGGCGGCCTCGACCTGACCTTGCCGTCCTTTCCAGTTGCGGACGGTGGCGTCGGATCCGATGAGGGATTGCATTCCGGTGCGCACGGGCGCGTGCCCGGCGGCGAGCGCCTTCCGGCCGCCGACCACGGCGAGACCCACACCGACCACCGCGACTCCCGCGGCTGCGGGGATGGCGATCATCTGCGCGGTGTCGCTGGACGTGAACAGCAGCCACACCCCGGCCCCGACGAACAGTGCCCCGAGCCCGCCGAGCACACCCGCGGTCGGTGCGTGTGCCTCGACGACGATCAACAGCACACCCAGCACCAGCGCCAGCACGCCCAACGCGGTCATCTCGCATCACCCACGATCACACTTCGCGAGGACCCGGTCGCACTCGCATAGCCACTCGGCGATCGAGCCCTCAGTTCAACGGTAAGCGCAGGTCGACGGCAATGCCACCGGCAATTTCCGGCGGGGTACCGTTCAACGAATGACGAACGTAGATCACGGAGATCCCGGTGATGCCCCAACCGTGCCGCCGCCGTTGGAGGAGGTCGCCAACCCGGCCCGCCCGTCCGCTGCAGAGGAGGCCCGGACGGTCGCGGCCACGACCAATGTGGGCACCCTCGCGACCTTGACCAGGGACGGCGACCCGTGGGCGTCGTTCGTCACCTACGGTCTGCTCGACGGCTCCCCCGTGCTGTGTGTGTCGCAGATGGCGGAGCACGGCCGCAACCTCGCGCACGATCCCCGCGCCAGCATCGCGATCGTCGCACCGAACCCGCCCGCCGATCCGCTGGCCAGCACCCGCATCACCCTCGCCGGGTACGTCTACCGCCCGGAAGGCGACGAACTCGCCGCCGCGCGCGAGGCACACCTGGCGGCCATTCCGGCGGCACACGTCTACATCGACTTCAGCGACTTCTCGCTCTGGGTCCTGCGGGTGCAGCGTGTGCGGTGGGTCGGCGGATACGGCCGAATGGACTCGGCGAGCGAAGAGTCCTACGCCGCCGCGACAGCAGACCCCGTCACCCCGCATGCCGGCCCGGCGATCGAGCACCTCAACGCCGACCACGCGGACGCCCTGCGCGCGATGGCCCAAGCGCTGGGCGGCTTCCCCGACGCGAAAACGGTCACCTGCGAGGGAGCCGATCGCTACGGACTGGACCTGCGCGTCACCACGCCCCGCGGCGTGGCCGTGACCCGGGTCGGATACGCAGAGCCACTCGACTCCGTCGACCAGTTGCGCGCGGCGACAGTCGCTTTGACCGATCAGGCCCGGGCGCTCACCGGTCGGTGAGCACGTGACCGCGGCGACCGGGCTGCACGGTCCGGTCGCGGCGGGGCCCTTCCCGGGTGGTGATCAGGTTCCCTCCTGGGGTTAATACCGCCGATGGCGCGTGCCCGGCATGCTTCTTGTTGTCAGCAAAACCCTCTCTCAACAAGGAGATTCAGATGTCGACACCTTCAAGCTCACGGTGGCCGCTCTCGCCATCTCGGGTTTCGCCCTCGCCGCCGGGTCGGGCGTCGCCTCCGCCGGCCCCGGAGGTCCCGGTGGGTGGTTCAACTCAAATGTCGGCGGCGCTCAGATCGGCAACGGAAACAGCCAGGGCTCCCAGAATGCGGGCAACGGCGGCAACAGCAGCTTTTGCTTCAACGGCGTTTTCTGCTGATCGCACGCGAGGGGCCGGCCTGTGGTTGCCCACCAATGCCGGCCCTTCGCTGCGACTTCCCCGCTGAACCCATCCCCGAAAGGCCTCCTGATGTCCACTTACACCACGCTCATGAATCGCACCGCCACCACGTTCCTCGCCGCAGCGTTCGTTTTCGCCGCGGGTGCCGGCATCGCGTCCGCGCAGTCGAATGGCGGTAGCGCCATCGCTCCCGACCCCAGCTTCTCCGCGAACATCGGCGGCGCGGCCGTCGGCCCCCTCTCGGTCCCCGGTGTGCAGGCCGGACCGAGCGGCGTCGACGTCGGCGGATTGCGCGTCCCCACCCCGACCCCCTTCGGGCCGAACTCGCCCGGGTGAGCGGGCGAGCTTCCCGCTCGCCGCATTACCCGACTGGGTGACCACGTAGCGGACCACGTGGTCACCCGCCTGTGTGCAGCGCGCGGACCGACCACAAGATCAACTGACGGAGACAGCCCTCGCGGTGAGTTGCACCGTCCAGCATCGCCCCGACTGACGCGGAGAAATTGCATCGATCAGCCGACAGATCCGTCTCCGCCATGGCTCTAATGTTTTCGGCATGAGCAACACGGATGCGGCAGCGGCCTGGGCAGACAAGCGTGGGTTCCTTCCCGAGGTTCCCTTCGGCGACGTCCGGTCGACGGCATTACCGGCGAACGGTCCCCGTCAGAGCGGCTACTACCTCCTCCGCTTCGACAACGACACGTACTACGTCGGCGAATCCGTCGACCTTCGCTCACGCATGGGAGGTCATGCGGCCAAGTGGGGGTCGGAGATCGCCTCAGTACGCCTCCTCCCGGAGACGGCATCCAAGCAGGAGCTCAAGAAGTACGAGCGATTCCTCACGCACGAACTCGAGAGCAAGAAAGTCCGGCTTCGCAACGTTCTCAACGCCAGCACCACAGCGGGACGCGATGCCCTCGACGAGTTGCTGTCCGACGAGGAACAGGCCCGCTGGATTCTGAACCCTGGTGAGTACAACGGTGGGGATCAGACTCCGTTGAAGGCAATCCCCGAGCAGGAGATTCGTTACTCGACAGCTGCTCGGCGCTACACGGACGCACCACATTCGACGGCGGTCACCGGGGTATTGCGAACGTACCTGGAGTCGTGCGTACCCGTCCCTCGCGCAACCGAATTCCAGTACTGGGGTGTCAGTGCGGGAACGTTCGCGGGCACGCACTCGCCCCGTCGGTTCTGCGTCAATGTCGGGAAAATGGAAACCTTCGTTGTCCACGAAGACAAGCGGGTTCCCGGCGAACTCTTCGGGTTCGTCAATGTTCGTGAAAGCGTGTTGTTCCCGAACACGCGAGCCAGGTGGGGGCTCCGGCGGCGTCACCCCAAGTTAAGCATCAGGACGGTCCGCTACGACGATGCGGGTAGCGACATGGTGCGATTGCAGATCCGCGGACTCACAGAGCTGGAACAACTCCTCGCGGATCCACAGGTCACTGCCGCCGCGGCGAGGTTGGTGTTGGATGTTATGCGCAAGCACTTTTGCGTTTACACCAGGTATCACTGCCCGCAGGTCGTACAACTCGTCTATCCCGAGTACCCCCGCCCCGCCACTCCCGCAGCGTCCGATACGCCTTCAGTCCACACCTCACCCGTAAGGCCTCACGAACTGCCCACGAATGACGGGGCGGAGATCGCCCAGGAGAGCGCGTCGCACACGGAGTCCGGCGACGTCGCTCAGCTCGGTGACGACGAGTGCTACTGGATCGTGGGATGCGGCAGCAAGCGGTCGGGCCGCAACCAGGTGAAGGACTTTCTGGCGTCCGGCGAGTGGCGGATGGATCCCGATCCTCGGTACGAGCCCAAGGTCGTCGACATGCGGGTGGGCGAACGAATCGTCGTGCGGACGCGGAAGAACGTGACGGACGACGTGCCGTTCGACCGCCGAGACAATTCAGTGTCGGTGATGGACTTCCATCTTCGCGGTGTCGTCACCGGCAACCCTGGCGATGGTTACTCGGTCGCCGTGGATTGGGAAGACGCGGCTCCCACGCCGAGGCGGTACTACTTGTACACCAGCCAGGACACGGTGTGGCCGGTCGGCCGCAACGTGCGACCCGAGTGGGACGACCTCATCGCCTTCGCGTTCGACGATCAAGGCCAGGACATCGACTACTTCCGCAACCTGCCGTTCTGGGCGCCGCGCTTCGGGGACAGGTGACACATTGGCGGCCTTTGTGGGCACAAGTAATGCGGTACAACATCGCTTACTCACCTGGCGAATGCCGGGAGGCCGATGGCGGAATGCTCGCCAGAGCCTCCCACATCGAACGGTACGGGGACCGGCGCTCTCATCTCTTCTTTGGTGGCTAAGTAATGAAGTGCGTGAAACTGGAGGGACGGATTAGATGGAGTCGTCCGCTTCATTCATTCGGCGTGGAACGACGTCCGGTGTCGACAATGCGATGGCAGCCAGCGTCTCTCGCCTTCGCCATCACCCAGCGTATGGAATCGGCGAAGGCCCTAGCCACCGCCACATGATATTGCGCAGCAATTAATGGTTCTTCGGGGACGGAGGCCGCGCCGTCGGTCAGCCTGGCGAGGTCGGGTGAGGGACAAGGTGCGATCCGAGTTGACCTCGACTGGTCGAGGCGCAACATCCCAACCGAAGAAGGGCGGCTTCGCCAGGATGACCGACGGCCCCGCGGGCGTCGCCAACGGCATCGACCTAACCCTCGGCCGCCTCTACGAGCTCGCCGGCGGGTCCAAGAGTGTATTCCAGGAACTCGGCAACACTTTCGGATCGGCGCACGCCCCGCCGTTCAACAATCCCGATGCCGCCGACTACACCGGCACCGTGACCGGCCGCGAAAACATGCACATCCGCCTCGACCAACCGAGAGGTTTCCGCTGGTGGGGTAGAGGGCGACGACACCGTCCACTGCTGCCCAATTGGGTGCGCCGTGGTAGATCACCGCGAAAGACGAAGATGTTCACCAGAAGTATAGGTTCGATTGGACTCATCGAACAGCCCATGTGCGCCGTCGCGATGTCGGAGAACACCGGACAGGGCATCACCCTCAACCGCGAAGGCCAAGTCCCGTGAGGTGGTGTTCGAAGTGGCGCGTGACTCCTCGTGGGTGGTTATGCGGTCAGTTCTGCCGGTGTCAACTCCTGCTCGGTTCTGTGGTGGCGCTGTTGTCGCCGCGGGAGGCGGCTCCCAGAGCGTTCGCCGAAGCCGGCGTCGCACAAGCTGTCGGCCCGGGCGCTGCGCGCTTGTTCTCGCAAAGACCATCGGTGCCGTGATGCCGCTCGACGGCGCCAACGGGTCGGTGGGCAGACTGGTCCCAGGGCGACACACGGCGTCGCTCCTTTGCATTCCTCGTAACATCCGCGTTCGCCGCGTCCGACGCAGTCCGGAATCCGCCTATGGGGAGGTGCAGATGAGTGTGGACAACTTTTTTGTCCACAGGACCGCTAACCTCTCGCGTGCTCTCGAGCCAGCCACGTAGAGCACGCGCCGCAACTTGCGCAGTTCAAGTTCGAGGTCCGCGCCATTGAGCTTGTTGACGTAATGCGGCGGGAAGGTTGCGACAGACCAACGCCGATCAACGTCAGGTCCAGTGGCACTTCACCACCGACGACGCCCGCATCAAGCTCCGCCATCTATATCCCAATACTTAGCCGCGACAGTGTACTAGGGCGTGTCTCCCAATGATTTGGGGTGTCGTGCGGCAACATGTTTGCTGTGACAGAGGTGATGGATCGATATCAGGTGTTGACCGAGAAGCA
>NZ_JBHXWI010000036.1:0-113787 GCF_042671975.1 Rhodococcus sp. NPDC127593
GAATCTGTCGCACCCGTCGTGCACAATGATCAGGAGAACGCAGCCTGAAGCTCACCGGGCCGCCACCGAAGTTCCACGGAGCTCGGGACATCCTCGGGTCCTTCTCCTCGACGGGTATGTCCGGGTCGGTGAGAGTCCATCGCAGCAGACCTGCCATGTGCTCGTCGGTTCCCGCCAACAGCGGGTAGTGGGTCATGCCGAGAGCGAGGAAGTCTCCCATTGGCCGTCCTTTCTGAGGTGGCGCCTCGGCGCCGTCACACGCGCCGGGGGTATCGCTCCCCATCGTGTGACGTGCACGCGCCACACGCACAGCAAGTTCCAGTGCCCGGAACGCGGCGTCAGTCGTCGAACGGAAAGAGATCGGCCCTACCCTGGGCGAGCATCTGGGTGGTGTCACGGCAGATGCGGTGAGCAGTCAGTTTGACGGCGTTGATCACCGACTCCGAGACCTCCTTCGCCGAGTCGAACTGAACGGCGACGGCACCCATCGGACGGCCCTTGATCAGCACGGGCGCGGCGATGTTACCCAGACCCAGAACCACACCATCCTTCTGCACGGCAACTCCCGCCACCCGAATGTGCTTCAACTCGTGGCGAATTTGGACCGGATCCGTGATCGACTTCGGCGTCAGTCCGACCAGAGGTCCGGCCAGCAGTTCGGTGAGTTCCTCTTCACGCAGATGCGCCATCATCGCCCGGCCCATCGCGGACAGGTGCGCGGGGATCCGGGTGCCTACCTCCCCTATGGGTCGCGCGTGGTTCACCGCGAACAGCGCCTGCAGCACTACGACTTCGTTGCCCCTGAGGACGCCGAAGTGGACGGATTCCTTCGACCAGGCCTGCAACTGCGCCAAGTGCGGCAGCGCAACCTCGCGCATTCCGTCCACCGGCATGGAAGAAACCAGCCGCAACAGTCGGATGCCGAGCCGGTACCCCGCGCCGTGCTCCTCGATCACCGCCAGCTCACCCAACCGCTGCAGCAATCTGTGCACCGTCGACTTGGGCAGGCCAGTCTTCCGGCTGATCTGTGTCAGGGTCAGAACCCGATCACGCTCGTTGAACGCATCGATGATCGAGAACGCCTTCGCCAGGATCGAAGGCGGGGAACTCCCCGCACCGCAGTCGTCCTGCTTGTCTTGTTCCATGTGCATCATCCGGGCCTCCGCAATCTTCGCTCCACCGACCCCGCGGGAAAACTGCTGTAACGGCGGTCACAGCGCGCTGACATTCAGGGTACGTGCCCGCCGATCGGTTCCAGCCCCCGGAACAACAGCGGCCGCAACCGCACCGAGCCCCTAACGTTTCCTCCGTCCGGCTTGCCCGACGACGCGGGCAGGCCGGACGGAACAAGCCACGGTTGCGCGCGAAAGGAGACCCACGTGGTTCCACCCGGCACCATCGATGTGCATGCGCACTACTTCCCCCGGGACGCACCCCCTGCCGACGTCATCGCAGGTTTTCCGCGAGCACCCCGATTGGTGCTCGATTCTCCCGTGGAGGGACGGCTCGTCCGCGGATCCGAAGACTTCCGCGCCGTCCGGGGCGCCCTCTGGGATGTGCCGGCGCGCTTGGAGGACATGGATCGCGCGGGCATCGGGGTTCAGGCGATTTCTCCTGTTCCGGTCACCCTGGAGTACGGCGCCGCGCCGGCACCCTTCGCCACCTACTGCCGGTGGATGAACGAGTCCATCGCCCGCGCAGTGGAAGACGGCGATGGCAGGCTCATCGGAATCGGAACAGTTCCCCTCTTATCTCCTCGTGACTGCCTATCCGAACTTCACTACCTATCCACGGTTCTGGGACTGCGGGCGATCGAGATCGGTACCCGGATCAACGGGATGGAATTGGACGACCCGGCACTCGAGTACTTCTTCGATGCGGTCGACGGTCTCGGACTCGCGGTAATCGTCCATCCCGTTGGCGGCGGCGGTGGCGCGGTGCGCCGTTCGGGGTTCACTTACGACTTCGGACTGGGGATGCCCTCGGATACCGCGTTGGCGGCTACCGCGCTTGTCTTCGGCGGGGTGCTGCAACGTCATCGACAACTACGCATCGCAATGGTCCACGGGTGCGGCACCTTCCCCTGGGCATACCCGAGACTTCGCCTCGGCGCCCACTTGGCCGCCACACACGTCCCAGACGATCTGGATCGCCTCGTATCACGTCTCTACGCAGACACATTGGTCTTCGACCCGGGGCTCCTGCCTGCATTGGTACACCGCTTCGGCCCGAACCAGGTCCTACTCGGCAGCGACCACCCCTTCATCCCCGGCCAACCTGGAGATGGATTGGCGGACTTGAACTCTGCGACAGAGCAGTTGCCGCCCGGTACCGTGCCGAGAATCCTGCGCGAGAATGCTCTCGAATTTCTCGGACTGCCACGCGGCACACTCGTCACCGACCATTTCTCACCGATAAAGGAAGATCACCATGGCACTCACTGCTGAAAATCTCGTCGACGTTCCCGGCTTGGCCAGCCGTTGGGTCCGACTGGCGAACGGCGCCCGCGCCCACTACATGACCGCCGGCACCTCGGGCCCCGCCGTCATCCTGCTCCACGGCGGATTGCCCGGCTCCTCCGGCCTCGCGGGATGGCGATTCATGGCCCCGTACCTCGGCGAGAACGGTTTCCGCGTCTATTGCCCCGACATGCCCGGCTTCGGTCTGTCGGACACCCGTGACGAGTATTGGCCGGACGGCATGGAGTCCTTCGTCGACTTCATCGACCAGTTCGCCACCGCACTGTGCCTCGACGAGTTCCACCTCGCAGGCAACTCCATGGGCTGCATGAACACGGTCAATTACACGGTTGCACACCCCGACAAGGTCAAGAGCTTCATTCTGATCGCGGGAGATGTCGGCGACGTGGTCCCGGAGCACTTGACCCCGCCGGCGGGCGAGTTCCGTCTCACCGCCTACGACGGCACACGCGACGGAATGCGCACGATGATGGAGGCGATCATCCATCGCGGTGAGGCCATCAGTGAAGATCTGATCGACATGCGTTACCTCTCCGCAAGGGACCGGATGGACGCGCACGCGAAGTTCTGGCCCACTCTCTTGCAGTACCGGCGGATCACGGACTGGACGGACGAGAATCGCGCCGCCCGTTTGGTAACCAAGGGGCGCCTCGACCGGTTGAGCACTCCGGGGCTCTACCTTTACGGCCGCCAGGACATCCTGACACCGGTCGAGTGGGGGTACGTCCAGGAAGACCACCTGCCCAATGTTCAGTTCTTCTATCCCGACGAGTGTGGCCACCAGGGCCAGACCGACCGACCGGACCTGTTCAACCCGGTCTTTCTCGAGTTCTTCCGCGACGGGAAGGTTTCCGGAGATCTCGCCGACGCCGCCGGCGTCTCCGATCGCCGACCCGAACTGCCACTGATCAATCGCTCCCTGGTCTCTGCCTGATTCTCTGACGACAACCGATGGCCGACGCCGGAATCCACGATCCGGCGTCGGCCATCGGTTGTTTCCGCCTCCGCGAACCTAGGAAGTGTCCGATGTCCCGACCGCGGTCCGTGCCGGCCGAGATGTCCCCAACTGCTCCGGCAGAATCGCTGCGAGCCGGTCATTCTGACCGGCACTGGTTTTCACCCTGTGCGGCGATGTTCGTGGTCGCTTGGGGCGGCAATCAGTTCACTCCGCTGCTGACCATGTATCGGGCGGAACGCGGATTCAGCGAACTCGCCGTGAACACACTGCTGTTCGCGTATGTCATCGGCCTGATCCCCTCGCTCCTCCTCGCGCATCGGCTGGCGACCCGCTGGGGCACCCGGACTCCCCTGGTGCTCGCCGTACCCGTCAGCGCGCTGGGTTCGATCCTGGTCGCGGCCGGGTCACACAACCCCGCGCTGTTGTTCGCCGGGCGAATGTCGACCGGCGTGGCGCTGGGGATCGGGATGGTGATCGGCGGGCTGGCGCTCGACTCGCTGACGACCACACCCGGCCGTGCTCCACGCGCGTCGGCGATGAGCCTGACGAGCGGCTTCGCGATGGGTGCAGGTGCCGCGGGCGCCCTCGCCCAGTGGGCTCCCGCGCCCACCACCGCGCCTTTCGTGCTGCACGGGGTTCTCTGTGCCGCCGCCGCCCTGCTGATCACGCGACCGACGACGTACAGCGCGGTGCGGGCTCGGCCAGAACCGTTGAAGGGGAATCGAACAGCACTTCCCCGCGCATTCCACCTCCTGGTGATACCCGCGGCACCGTGGATCTTCGGCGCCCTCGGCATCGCTTACGCGGTGCTCCCGCCCATCGTGGCGCCTCAGCTGGAAGGCTTCGACACGGCGTTCTCCGGACTGCTGTGTCTACTGAGTTTGGGACTGGGCTTCGTCGCGCAGCGACTCGTCGGGCACACCGCAGAGCGATCGGGCCCGGTCCGCAGGATCGGACTGACACTCTTCGTGGCCGGCACGCTCGCCGCCGCCGTTGCCGCCGCAACAACGTCGATCTGGCTGGTCGTGGTCGCGGTATCCGTGCTGGGGATCGGATACGGATTGACGTTGGTCGGATGCTTGCGTGACTGCGAGCGATTGGCCCCGCCCGGCCGGCTGGGGACGATGACCGGCCGGGTCTACTGCCTGGGTTACCTGGGGTTCGGACTACCGACGGCGATCGCATGGCTGCACAGTTGCTATGCGATCGGCACGCCTGCAACGTTGCTGGGCGTGGCGTCGGCAGCCGTCGCTGTCAACGTCGCAGGTGCCGTCATCCTGCGGATCCTGCCGCGGACGCGCATCGGTCGACGCTAGCCGGTCCATCACAGTGCCCGAGCCGATACGCTCGCGGCGTCCTGCGTGCATACTCGCCGACTCGTCACCAATTCGCGGTTCCAGCGGCCGGAACTGCGCACCACCTGGGCGTGATACGTGGCTACGTTTCGACTATGTCCTTCTTGATCGTCGGCGCCTCGGTTGCAGGCACCAGAACAGCAATCGCATTGCGGCAGCGCGGTTTCGCCGGGCGTATCGTGCTCCTGGAGAGCGAGGAGCACTGGCCGTACGACAAACCGCCTCTGTCCAAGGACCTCCTGGCCGAGGGGCACGTCCCGGATGTTCCGCGGCTCCTCACACCGGAGCTCGCAGCGGAGTTCGCCCTCGACGTCCGGCTGGGCGTGCGAGCCACCGCTCTGGACCCGGTACGGCGGGTGGTGATCACCCACGCCGGCGAGCAGATCTCGTACGAGCAGTTGGTGATCGCTACCGGAGCTCACGCACGCACCCTTCCCATTCCTGCCGTGCCGGCGGGGGTTCACACGCTGCGTACGCTCGACGACGCTACGGCTCTGAGAGAAGCTCTCACCGGCGGGCCGCGGGTGACCGTGGTGGGCGCAGGCTTCATCGGCGCCGAATTCGCGTCCGCGGCGCGGGGGCGCGGCCTCGACGTCACTCTGATCGAGGCACTCGAGATCCCGATGAGTCAGGTTCTCGGCGACGAGGTCGGACGCGAGATCTCGTCGATCCACGCATTGAGCGGTGCCCAGCTCCTCGCCGGAGCGCGGGTGGAGCGTTTCCGCGGCAGCGAGCAGGTCGAGGGGGTCGTCCTCGCCGACGGAACTGAGGTACCCGCCGACCTCGTTGTCGTCGGCGTCGGCGCAGTACCGAACACGCGCTGGCTCGAGGACAGTGGGCTTCCCATCGACGGCGGGGTGCACTGCAGCGACCGCTTCGAGGTCGAGGGGTTCCCGTCGATCTTTGCCATCGGCGACCTCGCCCTGCGTCGACATCCGCTGCTGGGCGTCCGGGCACGAATCGAGCACTGGACCAACGCCGGCGAACAGGCCGATGCGGTCGCCGCGATCGTGACCGGTGCAGAACCCCCTGCACCACAGCTTCCGTACGTGTGGTCGGACCAGTACGGCTCCCGGATCCAGATAGTCGGGAGGCCCTCGCTCGGTGAACTCGCCCATCGCGAGGGTGCGATCGCGGAGGGCCGATTCCGTGCCGTCTATACCGACGCCGACCACAACCCGATCGCCCAGGTCAGCGTCAACGACCCCAGAGCAGTCGCTGCGTTCCGCAAGAACCACCGTCGCGGCGGGAGTCTCGCGGACCTCGTCGGCGAACAGACACCCGCCCGATAAGAAAGGCACCCATGCGTCAGATCCAGCACTTCAAGGGTGGTCCGGACAAGATCCTCCACATCGAGACCGAGGGTTGCAAGGTCAACGTGATCATCGGGACGCACGACCTCAGCAACGAAGTCTTCACCACCGTGGAAATCCTGCCCGCCGAACCGGACGACGGCGGACGGAACTGGATGGCAATCGGCCCCACCGCCGTGCTGGTCGTCCCGGCCACCGGCTCCGATCCCGACAGTTGGCTCTTCCGGGACCTCACCACGACCGACCGCAGCGTCGCCGACCACCACTAACTCACGCCGCCGGCGCGGCCCGCACTCACCAGAACGGATCAGCCCCATGACCGCAGAGCAATTCATCATCGACGACCGCGAGAGCAACCTTTTCCGGGTCAACCGTGAAGCCTTCACTTCCGAGGACGTGTTGCAGCGCGAGCGAAAAGAGATCTTCGACAAGACGTGGCTGTACGTCGGACACGAGTCCGAAATTCCCGGCAAGAACGACTTCCAGACCCGGGACGTCGGCGGCCGACCGGTGATCTTCAACCGGGACCGCAACGGTGACGTCCGGGTGCTGCTCAACACCTGCCTGCACCGCGGGTCCTCCGTCTGCCGGCACAGCTCCGGCAATGCGAAGATCTTCACCTGCTTCTACCACGGCTGGGCATACCGGAACTCGGGCGAGTTGGTCAATGTGCCCGGCAATGAGGACTACAAGAGCGAGCCGGCAGCCGTGTACAAGGGTCTGCAGTCTCCGGCGCAGGTGGATTCCTACCGGGGGCTCTACTTCGTGAACTTCGATCCCGACGCGCCTGATCTGCTGACGTATCTCGGCGAAGCCCGCTATTTCATCGATCTGGCAGCCGATCAGTCCCCCGAAGGCGTCGCGATCCTGGAGGGAACCCACAAGTACTCGCTGAAGGCCAACTGGAAGCTCCTCGTCGAGAACAGCATCGATGGATATCACGCCAAGTCCGTTCATCACACCTACTTCGAAATGATGATGGAACTCGGCGCCACACCACCGATGCTGGGCAAGGAGACCGTCAACGGTGTGGCGCCGGCCGGTATGGGTACCGAATTCCCCAACGGGCACGCCACATTGATGTATCCGGCCAACGGACTCCCCCTGGCCACCGACAGCGTCAAGCAGACGCTCGCCGGTCTGCGGTCGCAGGCCGAACAGTCCTTCGGTGAGAACTATGCCAACGCGATGTTCGGCTTGGCACGAAATTCGGTGTTCTTCCCCAGCCTCATCCTGATCGATCTCAGCTTCGGTTTGACGCTGCGCACATTCCACCCGGTGAGCCCATCGGAAACGCTCGTCACCGGTTGGCAGATCATCCCCAAGGGTGTCGACGAGGAGTTCGTCAGGTACCGCATCAACAATGCGCTCACCTTCTGGGGGCCCGCGGGTCTCGCGACCCCCGACGATGTCGAGGCACTCGAACAGGCGCAGAAGGGGTTCGGCGCACGCGGCGAGGTCGGCTGGTCCGACGTGTCGAAGGGTATGGGCAAGCCCGTGCCGGCGGCCAACGACGAACTGCAGATGCGGTCCTGGTGGCGGGAATGGAACCGGCGCATCACCGGAGAGCAACTCCCCACCGAAGGCACGTCCTTCATTCCCTTCGACAAGCAGGCTGCCGATGCCTGACCTCGTTCGATAAGCCTCCTATCCGCCAGTCACCTCAGAAGGACACCCCTATGACTTCCGTGTCAGAGACACCAACCATCACGACGCGTAACGCCGTCGAGGAATTCCTGTTCCACGAAGCCGGCCTCATCGATGAATGGCGACTCGAGGAGTGGCTCGACCTGTTCACACTCGACTGCACGTACGAAGTGCCCGCCACGGACCGGCCGGACGCGGACCCCGGTCTCACGTGGTCACTCATCCACGACGGCCGCACCATGCTCGAGCAGAGGGTGATTCGCCTCAAGAAGCCGGAGGCGCATGCCGAATTTCCCCATTCACAGACCAGTCGGATCGTCGGCAATGTGCGAATCCTGACACAGAACAACGAGTCGATCTCCGTCACAGCCAATTTCATCATCAACCGCGCGAAAGCCGGCAAGTTCGACACGTACGTTGGCCGCTACGACTACGACTTGGATCCTCACGGTTCCTCCTTCCTGATCCGCAGGAAGCGGGCCGTTCTCGCTCACGACATGCTCAATCCCCAGGGCAAGATCAGCTTCATCATCTAAAACGAATCAGATCGTTCGACACCCACGAATTGGCACCGCCGACAAATCGGCGTTCCCGCATCCGCGCTTTACGAGAGGTCCGACCATGGCACCGGAAACGTCAACCGAAGCACTGATCTTCGCGTGCAACGAGGAGGATCTGGCCGACGGCGAAACCCTCCGCTTGGAAGCCGCAGGTGGGATCGCCGTCTATCGCGTCGATGGTGAGTTCTTCGCGACATCCGACTCGTGCAGTCACGAGAAGTGGTCGCTCGGCGAGGAGGGCGAACTCGAAGGGCACGAGGTGCTCTGCACGCTTCACATGGCCCGCTTCGATGTCCGTACCGGAGCACCGCTGTGTTTTCCCGCGGTGCTGGCATTGACGAAGTATCGGACCGTGGTAACCGACGGTCGGGTGTACATAGCACCGAACGAAAACTGAACATCCTCGCGTCGAGCGAATCCCATCGGAAGGTAATACCCCACATGAACAGGTTCAAAGGCCGGACTGCGGTTGTCACCGGGGCCGGTAGCGGCATCGGCCGCGCCATCGCCGTGCGACTCGCCGACGAGGGGGCGGATCTCGTCCTCGGAGACCTCAGTGCGGACGCGGTGGAGGCGGTGGCCGAGCACCTTCGGCCCGGCAACGCGGCGTCGGTGACCACGGTCGTCGGAGACCTCTCACAACGTGAGGACGCCGCCGACCTCATCCGACGGACGGTCACGGAACGCGGCGCGGTAGACGTGCTGGTGAACTGCGCGGGCGGTGGCGTCATCCTTCCAACGTTCGACCACACCGAGGAAACTTTGCGGGCCACCATCGACCGCAATCTCTGGACGACCCTGTACACCACTCTAGAAGCGCTGCCCCACATGGTGGACGCCGGTTACGGCCGGATCGTGCACATAGGAGCGGAATCCGTGCGCAATGGGCTGTACCGGCACGCGATCTACAACGCCGCAAAGGGTGGGGTGCATGCGTTCGGTACCGGGCTCGCACGAGAGTTCGCAGACGCCGGAATCACCGTGAACACGGTCGCCCCCGCGTGGATCGAGACACCGGAGGCCGCAGCCAAATTGGCGTCCGCAGCCCCTGAAGCGAAAGAGGACATGGCGGTCTTCGGCGCCCAGATGCGCAACCTCATCCCGATGGATCGACCGGGGACCGTCGAAGAAGTCGCGGCCACAGTAGCCTTCGTCGCTTCCGAAGAGGCTTCCTACGTAACCGGTCAGGTGATCAGCGTGAACGGTGGCAGTTCGATGCTCTGACCACGGTTTGTCCGGTGTACGAAACGATTACACAACTCGACTGTCGAGGATTCGAATGGCCACCCGCTCTCCACGCACACACACTCGTTCTGCGGCCGTTGCCGCCGCAGATCGCCTCACCGAGGCGGCCACTGCTGCAAGACCGTGCCCCCCGATTCGGGATCTGCTCGGCACCGACGACATCGACGCCGCCTACGCGGTCCAGCAGCGGTTGACCGACCACCGCGTCGCGGCCGGCGCGACGATCACCGGCCGCAAGATCGGCCTGACCTCCCCCGCCGTGCAACAGCAACTCGGGGTGGATCAACCCGATTTCGGTGTGCTGTTCGCCGACATGGACGTGTCTTCTCTTGCCGAGGTGCCCAGCGGCCGGTTGCTGCAACCGAAGGCCGAGGCCGAGATCGCGTTCGAACTCGGCGCCGACCTCGTCGACGGCGACCTCGACCTCGCCCAGGTGCGGGCCGCCGTCGCCCGTGCCGCGGCAGCATTGGAGATCGTCGACTCCCGCATCGCCGACTGGGACATCACCATCACCGACACCATCGCCGACAACGGTTCCTCAGGCCTGTACGTTCTCGGCGAAACATGGCTCGCCCTCGACGCATTCGAACCCCGCGACGTTCAGATGCGGCTGTTCTCCGGCGACGAACTGGTCGCCGAGGGCACCGGCGCCGCCTGCCTCGGCGACCCCCTCGCGGCGCTCGCCTGGCTCGCCCGCACCGCCCGCGACTACGGCCAGCCCCTGCGCGCCGGCCAGGTCGTATTGTCCGGGGCTCTCGGCCCCATGGTCCCCACCCCACCCGGCACCGTCATCCACGCCGAACTGACCAGCCTCGGCACCGTGACCGCCACATTCTCGAAGGAGAACTCATGACCGACACCCCAAAGATCAAGGTCGCGATCATCGGATCCGGCAATATCGGGACCGACCTGATGATCAAGGTCCTCCGCAATTCCGACATCCTCGAGATGGGAGCGATGGTCGGCATCGACGCCGCCTCCGACGGTCTCGCCCGCGCCGCCCGGCTGAAGGTGCCCACCACTGCCGACGGTGTGCAGGGCCTGATTGCCCTCAACGGCTTCGCCGACATCGACATCATCTTCGACGCCACCTCCGCCAAGGCCCACCAGGCCAACGCCGCAGCGCTGGCCCCCTACGGCAAAAAACTCGTCGACCTCACCCCCGCCGCGATCGGCCCCTACGTCGTGCCCCCGGTCAACCTCGAACAGCACCTCGACGGCGACGCCGACAACGTCAACATGGTCACCTGCGGCGGCCAGGCCACCATCCCCATGGTCGCCGCCATCTCCGCCGTCACCCCCGTCGCCTACGCCGAGATCGTCGCGTCCATCGCCTCCAAGTCCGCCGGACCCGGCACTCGCGCGAACATCGACGAATTCACCGAAACCACCGCGCACGCCATCGAACAGGTCGGCGGCGCCGCCCGCGGCAAGGCCGTGATCATCCTCAACCCCGCCGAACCACCCCTGCTGATGCGCGACACCGTCCTCGCCCTGATCGGCGACGCCGACCACGACGCCATCCGCGCGTCCGTCACCGAGATGGCCGCCCGGGTCGCCGAGTACGTCCCCGGCTACCGGCTCAAGCAGGACGTCCAGTTCACCCCGATCCCCAACGGCGAACCCGTGCACACCCTGCTGCCCGACGGCGCCGGCCCGGTCACCACCAAGGTGTCGATCTTCCTCGAGGTCGAGGGCGCCGCCCACTACCTGCCCGCCTACGCCGGCAACCTCGACATCATGACCTCCGCGGCCCTGCGCACCGCCGAATCCATCGCCCGACGCATCCAGACCACGATTCCCGCGGAGGCCCGCTCGTGACCACCCCCCAGCCCCAGCTGTACATCCAGGACGTCACCCTGCGCGACGGCATGCACGCGGTACGGCACCGTATCGAACCGGACGACGTGGCGAGGATCGTCTCCGCGCTCGATGCCGCCGGTGTCGACGCCATCGAGGTCGCCCACGGCGACGGCCTCGCCGGCGGCTCCCTGAACTACGGGCCCGGCTCGAATACCGACTGGGAATGGATCGAGGCCGCCGCCGACAACCTCACCCACGCCACCCTCACCACGCTGTTGCTGCCCGGCATCGGCACCATCGCCGAACTCGAGCACGCCTACAAGCTCGGTGTCCGCTCCATCCGCATCGCCACCCACTGCACAGAGGCAGATGTGTCCGCCCAGCACATCGCCAAGGCCCGCGACCTCGGCATGGACGTCTCCGGGTTCCTGATGATGAGTCACATGGCCCCCGCCGACGACCTGGCCAAGCAGGCGAAGCTGATGGAATCGTATGGTGCGCAGTGTGTGTACGTCACCGACTCCGGTGGACGGCTGACCATGAACGGCGTCCGCGACCGGGTCCGCGCCTACCGCAACATCCTCGACCCGAACACCCAGATCGGCATCCACGCCCACGAAAACCTCTCCCTCTCGGTCGCGAACTCGGTGGTCGCCGTCGAGGAGGGCGTCACCCGCGTCGACGCCTCCCTCGCCGGCCACGGCGCCGGCGCCGGCAACTGCCCACTCGAGGCATTCGTCGCCGTCGCCAACCTCCAGAACTGGAAGCACCGCTGCGACCTGTTCGCCCTCCAGGACGCCGCCGACGACCTCGTCCGACCCCTCCAGGACCGGCCCGTGCGCGTGGACCGCGAAACCCTCACCCTCGGCTACGCCGGTGTCTACTCCAGCTTCCTCCGCCACGCCGAAACCGCCGCAAAGCAGTACGGCATCGACGTCCGCACCATCCTCCTCGAAGTCGGCAAACGCGGACTCGTCGGCGGACAAGAAGACATGATCACCGACATCGCGCTCGACCTGACCGCCGCGCCATGACCATTCTCGATACCACCACCGTTAACGCCCTCTGCGCTCGATAGGTCACCGCGTCTTTCGAAATATGCTCAGCAGAGACGACTTTGGCCAGACTGTGGTCCATGTCGAGGTCGGCGAGCAGGAGCACTTCGAGGGCAACGTGCTCGTGAGCGGTGGCGGTGGGTGGATGGCCTGAAGGGAGGCGAACCAGCCGTTCGACCGCCCGGGCCTCATGGTGACTTCTGCGGAATCCGTCCACCCCGGAACCGAGTTGGCCGGCGACGACGAAGGCGTCACCGAAAGCGGACAGAGAGGATGTCAGGGCACGCGTCGGGTCGGAGTGACAGTGCCCACGCTCGATCGCCTGCAGCCCGGCAGGGATCACCAGGGATACGCCGTGGTCACAATGCCGTAGCACCTGGTCAACGACTCTCCAGCTCAACCTACGGGTCGCCGAAGGGTGCCGTACAGGAAGGCATGGCCGCGTTCGGAGGAGCGATCACGGCACTTCACACACCGCTAAGGACCTGCCGACACGAAGGGCCTCACACCGAGGATCCGGGGTGGGGCCCTTCGTGTTCGTGACGGGATTTTCGGCGTCTTTGGGGGTAGGGCAACTGCTGGTGGGCGCTGAGCTACCGCCGATCGGTTCTTCTGCGGTAGTGACGAGATGTCAACCTCCCCCGCCGACTCGATGGCGTCTGCCGGCTCGGTGCACACCTACGCGCAGCACAGCACAATGTGAGCCTATGCGAATCTGTCGGACGACGGTGTGTACCGCCGGCCGGTGCGCCCCGCCTGCACGCGGGAGATCGCGGGGCAGGGCTATCGCAGGGATTTCGTGTCTCGGTGTTGTGCTCAACGAGACAGCCGGCCCCCCCGGGGGGCGCTGTGGACGTCTATCGCGTGGTGTCAGAGGCAACGGGACTGGGGTCCATGAAGATCAGGTACTCGGTCACTTTCTTGTGCTCGACGCGGGTGCGCGTCACGGCCGGGAGGGTGAAGGATTCACCGTTCTGCAAGGTGTAGGTGACCTCCACCCGAAGCGCGGCAACGTTGCCTTCCGACCATTCTTCGACGATCTCGTGGCGCATCGACGCCACCGAGGTGAGGTACTGCGCTACCCAGGATTGGATCGCGCTCCTGCCGACGACGGGGGCGTTGTTCCCCATCCGGAAGACGCAGTCGTCGGAGAAGTAGTCGAAGAACGCTGCGATGTCGGTGTCGGCGGCTTCGAGCAGTTTGCGGGTGGTCTCGACCTCGGTCGTGTCTGTGGTCATCGCGGACTCTCTTTCTCTGGTGATGTGACGGAAACGGACCCGGGAGTGTGTGGGGTCGATCTGGATTTGAGACGGGCACGATCGGGAGAGCCGTCTGCAGCTCCTCACGCCCAGTGCACGGTCTCTGCGGGGTCGAGTCTGGGGAGACGTGTGGCGAAGACCTCGCCCATCTGTGGCCGGATGGGCAGCCCCGGGAAGGTGATCGTGAAGTCCACTGTCTACCTCGCGAATTGCGGCGACGGGAGCTGATGTCGTCTTCTCACGGTTGACCTCGTCCAGGTGCTCGAGCAGCCTGCGGCGGGCGTCGTTGGTGCGCACGAATTGCACGCGCAGCGGTTGGGAGTTCGCGGCCGTCGGCGCCCAGCGGCCCATTCCCAGATCTGCGCGAGTTCGCCATCGCCGACCGGGGTCGATGCGAAGTTGTTGACTGTTCGCGCTCCCGCGAACAGCAGGTCGCTGGCCGCGTCGTCGAGGCGTTCGATCGTCGGGTTACTGCTCACCTGTGTGTCTTCTCGTGATCTTGCGCCGGTCGATGCCGATTCACCGAGTTGCCCGTCTCGTTGCTGCTCGATGATCGCATCGTTCATTGGGCCGGCTGAGTTTCGGCGGTGATTGGAGCGGAGCGGTGATCGGACGCTGAGCAATTACTCGACTGCTCATCCCGAGCCCCGGGCGGGCGGGCTGCGGCCGAGGCTCGGGGTGAGGGGTAGCAACATCCGGTTACAGGAGCGGATCGGACACGGGAAGGTCGAGGGTGAACCGGCCGATCGTTTCCGATGCCGTGTCGATATCGAGGAAGGCGTGCACGGACAGCACGGACAGGTCGCGGAAGAACCGCTGGATCGGTGCCGAGTTTCGGTACCCGTCGCCACCGATTCCGCGCACCATGTCGTTGAGGGCGTTACGGGCCATATCTGCCAGATATGCTGCCTTGAGCTTCATCTCGGCACGATCGCGGGGGTCGGACTGCTCGGGCCGCTGTGCGGTGAGGCGTTCGAAGAAGGCGTCGAGGAGGGTTTCGGCGGCGTCCGCGGCGGCCACCGCCCGGCCGAGCCGCATCTGGGCGGCCTGTTTGCCGGAGGCCTTCTCCTGGCTGATGGTTCCCTGCCGCTCCCGAGTGCGCTGGACGAACGCGTCCGCCGCGCCACGCAGCGCACCGACGACGACCGGGGTGACCTCGGCCATCGCGAACGGCAGGAAGGGCAGGTGGTACGTGGGGTTGGGGTGGATCAGCTGCCCGGGAGCGGCGCCGGCGAGGGCGAGAGCGAACGGACCGGTGCGGTAGTCCGGGACGAAGACGTCGTCGACACTGACATCGTTGCTGCCGGTGCCGGACATGCCGGCGATGTACCAGGTGTCGAGGATCTTGACGTCCTCGCGGGGCACGAGGAACCACAGCGGGGTGGGGGCACTTCCCTCCTCGAACACGACGCCGGCGAAGGTGAACCATTCGGCGTGCACCGAGCCGGAGTTCCATGCCGTCTGCCCGGTGATGCGGTAGCCGCCGTCGACCTTCTGTACCTGCCCCAGGGGAGCCGCGGTACCGGCGGTGAGGGTGTAGGGCTTGTCTGCGAACACTTCTCGTTGTGCCTGCTCGGTGAAGATGTTCATTCGCCAGGCCGCTCCGATGTAGAAGGTGGTGACCCATCCGGTCGAGGGGCAGGCCGCGCTGATGGTGCGGACGATCTCGGCGGCGACGTCGAGTCCGAGTTCGAGTCCGCCGTAGGCCTCGGGTGTCAGCGTGGCCAGGATTCCCGAGTCGACGAGGTCGGTGATCGTCTCGTCGAGGGGAGCACGATTCTCCTCGGTCTTCTGTGCGCGTTCGGCGAAGGCCGGTACCAGGGCGTGCACCCGGTTCATGAGTTCGGTGCGGGTGATGTCCATTGTTTCCTCCGGTGCGTGAGGGGTGGCTGTTTTGGTGCTGTGGGGTGCGAATCGGCGCAGCTCAGGGCATGCGGGGACCGCGCCTGTGATGTGCGGGTGCTGGTTGGTGTGCGTGTCGCGTGCGGCACGGCGGGTAGCTGTCAGCGGACGTTGTTCTCGGGGTCCGGGCCGGCGACCAGTGTGAGCCCGTACCGGTCGGCGAGGATTTCGGCGTCGTGTCGATCACCGACACTGGTGGGGTCGCCGATGCCTTCGAGGTCGGCGAACACCGCTCCCGAGTACTGGGCTGCGGCGGCGTCGGTGAGTGCGAGGGCGAGGGCGGCGGTGGTCAGGTGCCTGCGAAACTCTGTGGGTGTCACGCGAACCGGCACCAGGTGTCCGGGCCGGGTGAGGTCGCCGGGGTCCGTGGTCGGGTCGGCGAGGATGCGGGCGGTGTGCGCCCGGTCTGCTCCGGAGATCCCGGTGGTGACGCCGACAGCGGCGTCGACGGTGACACATTGCCCGTGGCCGAGCGTGGACGTGGCCCGAACCATGGGGGTCGCTTCCGGGAGGACGAGACGGTCGCAGATCCGTTCGTGCAGCGCCACCTGCAGAAATCCTGTGGTGTGGCGGATCAGGAAAGCCATCTGCTCGGTGGTCGCGGCGCCGGCGCACCCGACGAGCACGAGGCGGCGATGATGGCTGAGGATGATCGGCTCGCCGGCGGCGAGGGTGCGGCTCCCGGCTGCGATCGTCGACCATGACCGTTGGTGCGAGGCGCGGGGCGCGAACAATGTTGTCATGGCGTGCGTTCCTTCTGCGAAAACCTGTGCTGCGGGCTATTACTCTGGTCGCTGCTTGACTGAGGTGGCCGTGCTATGCGGACTCCAATGCCGAGTGCGTGCCGAAGACGCGGCGGTGGTACGTGAGCGGATCGCCGTAGCTGTTTTCTGCTGCGACGACGTTGCCGAGCACGACCAGATGGTCGCCGCCCCCGACGAAGTGGTCGACGTGACAGGCGATCCACCCGGCGGCGCCGGCGATTCGGGGGAGGCCATGGTCGACTTCCCACCGGACGCCGTGGAACTTGCCTATTCCACCCTTCTTCGCGAACTCGAGCGCGGTGCCTTGTTGGTCGCTGGCCAGCACGTTCAACCCGAATTTCTTCGATGCAGTGATCAGCTCGAGTGTCTCCGATCCCTTGTCCAGGGAGACCAGGACCATCGGAGGTGTCATCGACAGGGAGGTGAAGGCGCTGACGGTGGTGCCGAAGGGCAGACCGCCGTCCATGGAGGTCACCACGGCGACCGGGGTCGCCACGTGTGCCATCACGTCCTTGAACGTTTCCTGGACAGGACTCAAGGGGGTGTGCATCGTAGACTTCCTTCTGTCGACTGCGGTTCTCACCGCGGATCCCGGCGGATGGACGGTGTCCGGTGGCTGGCCTCCAAGGCCCTCCCGATCACCGGGGCTGGTGTGTCCTACACCACAAGTAGAGCGCATGAGGTGCGTGGTTCGCACTACCGCAGAACCCAGGGTTGCTGCCGACTTTTGGTTTCTGAACCAATCGGTGGCGGGTTCGACCTATCGACCTGCGATCGCTACCACGGAGCGATGGGGGCGCCTCGAAGCCACTCGTAGATGCGGAGCGCGGCCCGCAGGTCCGTGGCCGACCCGTCCGAAGGTGTGCACAGACTCAACGCCTTCTGCACACGATAGGTCACCGTGTTTTTCGAAATATGCTCTGCCGAAGCAACTTTGGCGAGGCTGTGGTCCATGTCGAGGTAGAGGCTCAGGGTCGAACGCAGATCGGCCATCCGGGGGTCGTCGTCGGCGAGCGGGCCGAGCAGGCGGGAGGCGAACTGCACTGCAGCTTCCGGGTCGGCGAGCAGGAGCACTTCGAGGGCGATGTGCTCGTGAGCGGTGGTGGTGGGCGGATGGCCCACCCGCAGGCGAACCAGCCGCTCGACCGCGCGGGCCTCGAGGTGACTTCTGCGGAATCCGTCCATCCCGGAGCCGAGTTGACCGGCGACGACGAAGGTGTCGCCGAAGGCGGGCAGGGAGGATGTCACGGCACGGGTCGGGTCCGGGGTGACGGCGCCCCACGCCCAGATCGCCTGCAGCCCTACCGGGATCACCAACGATGCCGTCGGTGTTCCCCAGTGCCGAAATACCGGGTCTACGACGGCCCGCAGGTCGTGGCTCGCGTGCGGGCCACTCCAGGCGATGAGGGCTACGTGGTGGCCGTCGAGGGGGTAGCCGAGGGTCTTTTCGGCGTGGGCAGACTCGATGGGGTCCGCGGCGATGATCTTGGTGACGAGATCGAGCCGCGCCGCCGATACCCCCGCGGCCCACGCACTCTGCTCTTCGAGGAAGGCCGCGGCGGCCACACCTGTGAAGTCGTCGAGCACCTCGAAGAGCAGCAGGGAGATGCGGCGTAGCTCGGTGCTGCTCTCGCTCGGTGCGATCAGGCGGGTCGCCGCGTCGAGTAGGGCCGCCGCCAGCACGGCGTACCCGACACGGATGGCCCGGAGCAGATCGTTGAGCTCCATACCCCGGCGGGCGAAGTCGACGGCGATCTCCTCGACCTCGGCACTGGCCAGCGAGGTCTCCGACTCGCCGATACCGGCGACCAGCGTCAGGGCCCGCAGCGCTGTCGAGGTGGTCGCCCGCCGCAACGCATCCGGAGGTGCCACCCCGTCGCCCAGCGCGGGGACTTTCCGGGAGATCGTGGTGGCGATGTCCTGACCGACTTCGACGGCCCAGGTCACCGCGCCGTCGCCGAGCACGGCGCGAATCCGTTCGGCGTCCGGGCTGAGCCACTCGCGCTCCGATTGCCGGGCACGTGTTCCCGAGAGTTCACCAGTCCAGTGCGCCACGCGACATCCTTCCGATCCACCTCAACGGTACAGCCAGCACACCAGCTGTTTTGGGTTGTAAACCAATTTCTGTCGAAGTTCCTGTTCCCCAGCCACTGGCCAACCCCGGCGGAATTTCGTGAAATGGAAAGGCCCCATTACGTGACGGGGACCACAACGAAGGTCTACGGCACCAGGGCGGTGCGCTCGCTGTTATCAGCTATAGCAGGTCTGTCAGGTACGACACATGCCGCCGTCGAACGGACATCCGGTAACCGGGTTTCACCTACCCCCTCGCGGTCGCCGACCGCGAGAATCGAAGGAGTCAACGATGACCGCCACCCCCAAGTTCGCACACGTCGTATTGCAGACCAGCCGGTTCGAGGAGATGCGCGACTGGTACTGCACGGTGTTGGACGCGCACGTGGTCTACGAGGGCCACGGTTTGTGCTTCATCACCTTCGACGAGGAGCACCACCGGGTCGCCCTGCTCGGTGCCCCGGTGCAGCTCGAACCGCGTAATCCCGCAGCGGCGGGTATGCACCACACCGCCTACACCTTCGGCACCCTCGAGGATCTGCTCGACCGGTACGACTCGTTGAAGCAGAAGGGGATCGAGCCGAGGGTGCCGATCCAGCACGGGGTGACGACGTCGCTGTACTACCAGGATCCGGACGGAAACTTCGTCGAACTGCAGATCGACAACTTCACCACACCGGACGAGGCGACGGCCTACATGAACGGGCCGGAGTACGGCAACAACCCCGTCGGGGTGTCGTTCGTACCAGAATTGATGCGGGAAGCACTCGTGCAGGGCACCCCGATCTCGCAGATCACCACCCACTCCTGGGCCCTGCAGACCAGCCCCGACCTCCCCGACCCGATGGCGGCGCTGACCAGCTGACCGCGTCGAGCTCACGCTCGGCCCGACAGGTCAGCACTCCGATCGACCACCGAAGGACTTCTTTCATGCGTGTAGCAAACCAAGCCGGCCGGCTCCAGATCGTGGCAGACGGCGTCGCCGTCGACGTCGAGACGGCCAGCGGGGGCCGCTTTTCCGCCGAACCCCAGCAGATTTTCGACCGGTGGGACGAGTTCACCGCATGGGCACGCACTGCGGACTTCGCCGACGGGGTACCGGTGGACGAGTCGACGCTGCACGCTCCGGTTCCCCGGCCCGGCCAGATCTTCGCCGTCGGCGTCAACTACGCCGACCACGTCGAGGAATCAGGGCTCACCCTGCCCGACGCCCCATTCGTGTTCACCAAGTTCCCCGCCTCGATCACCGGGCCTTACGACACCATCGAACACCCCGGCGGGTCAGTCGATTTCGAGGTCGAACTCGTGGCGGTCATCGGCAAGGAAGCCCGCAACGTTCCCGCCTCCCAGGGCTGGGACCACGTGGCCGGGCTGACCCTCGGCCAGGACCTCTCCGAGCGGGACCTGCAGCTGTCCGGTCCCCCGCCACAACAGTTCAACCTCGGCAAGTCGTTCGCCGGATTCGCCCCGATCGGGCCGGTGCTCGTGACGCCCGACGAATTCGCCGACCCCGACGACATCGAGATCAGCACGATCCTCTCCGGCGAACTGATGCAGAAGTCGCGGACACGGCACCTGATCTTCCCGATCCCGGTCCTCGTGTCCTACCTGTCCTCGATTCTGCCGTTGCGCCCCGGCGACCTCATCTTCACCGGCACCCCCTCGGGAATCGGATTCACCCGCGACCCAAAACGGCTCGTCGACATCGACGACGAACTCGTCAGCCGCGCCGAAGGTATCGGCGAGATGCGGCACCGCTTCACCTCCACCGATCGCCCGCACCCCCTCACCACTCTTTCCAGGAGCACACACCATGTCTGACATCACCGTCCCCGTACTCGTCGTCGGCGGAGGCGGCTGTGGCCTGACCACCTCGATCCTCCTCTCCGAGCACGGCATCGATCACCATCTCGTCGAGCGGCACACCGGCACCTCCCACCTGCCCAAGGCCCACTACCTGAACCAGCGGACGATGGAGGTGCTGCGCCAGGTCGGTGTCGCGGACTCGGTCTACGACGTGGGCACACCGCCGAAGAACATGGGCACGACCCGGTGGGTCACCTCCCTCGGCGGCGACGGCGAACTGGACGGGCGCACCCTGTACACCCTCGACGCCTTCGGCGGTGGACGACTCGAGAGTGAATACGCCGTCGACAGCCCGTGCCCGTCCACCAACTACCCGCAGATCCGACTCGAACCGCTGCTGCGCGAGCACGCGGAGAAGAGGGCACCGGAATCGATCCACTTCGGCCGCGAACTCGTCTCGTTCCAACAGGACGCCGACGGAATCCACGCCATCATCCTGGACTGTGACACGCAGGAGACCTATACGGTCCACGCCCAGTACATGGTCGCCGCCGACGGCGGCAAAACCGTCGGCCCCGAACTCGGAGTGACGATGGAGGGCCCGACCGGGATCCTCGACATGGTCAGCACCCACTTCACCGCGGACCTGTCGCAGCACTGGGAGGACGACGTCCTGATCACCTGGCTCCTCAACCCCGAGGGCGCCGGTTCCTGGAACAGCGGCGCGATGGCCGCCATGGGGCCCACGTGGGGCAAGCACTCGGAAGAATTCGTCCTGCACTTCACTTTCCGCCCGGACGATCCCGCCCGGTTCGACGAAGACGCCATCGTTCCCCGCATCCGGGAACTGCTCAGACTGCCGGACCTCGAAATGAAGATCCACAAGGTCAGCCACTGGATCCTCGAGGGCGTGCTCGCCGACAAATACCAGGTGGGCCGCATCTTCCTCGCCGGCGACGCCGCCCACCGACACCCGCCCACCACCGGGCTGGGCCTGAACACCGCCATCCAGGACGCCCACAACCTGGTCTGGAAGCTGGCTGCGGTCGTTAAAGGCGACGCCGCCCCCGCCCTGCTCGACACCTACGAGCCCGAACGCCGCCTCGTCGGCATGCGCAACGTCGACTGGGCCATGTTCACCTTCCTCAACCACATGGTCATCGACGCCGGACTCGGCCTGATCCCCGGGCAGCCTGTCGAAGCTCAGGTCCAGGTATTCCGGGACTACTTCTCCGACACCCCGATGGGTGAAACCCGCCGAGCGCGTGCGGCCGAGGTGATCAGTACCCAGCGCGCCGAATTCCAGGCTCACGACCTCGAGATCGGCTTCGCCTACCGGGACGGGGCACTCGTCCCGGACGGCACCGAGGCACCGCCCCGAGACCCGATGGGCCGCACCTACTTCCCCACCACCCGTCCCGGGCACCGCCTGCCCCACGCGTGGATCGAGCACGACGGCCGGCAGATCTCCACCCACGACCTCACCGGAAACAACGCGCACTTCGTGCTCATCACCGCCACCGGCGGTGCCGCCTGGTCCGACGCCGCCCGACTGGCCAACGACAAGTTCGGGGTCCAGATCAAGGTCGCGCAGATCGGCGACGGCACCGACTACACCGACCCCACCGGTCGCTGGAGTGAACTCCGCCAGATCGACGACACCGGGGCGATCCTGGTCCGCCCGGACAACCACGTCGCCTGGCGCAGCACCGGTACCAGCGTCGACGCCGCCGACGAGCTCATCCGCGCACTCGGCACCGTGCTCGCACGCTGACGGCGGGAGCCACTGGAAAGGACGCACGACAATGACCGCGCCAGGACGTGAAGTGTTGTGGACGCCGCCGCCCGGGCGGGTCTCGGCCTCGAACATGAGCCGATACCAACGCTGGCTCGCTACCGAGAGGCAGGTCCCCACCACCGACTTCGACTCGCTCTGGTGCTGGTCTATCAGTGACCTCGAGAAGTTCTGGCTCTCGATCTGGGAGTATTTCGACGTCATCGCCTCGGCGCCACCGCACACGGTGCTCGCCGACCCGCGGATGCCCGGTGCTCGGTGGTTCCCCGACGCCCATCTGAACTGGGCCGAAAACCTGGTCCGCCATGCCGACCATGCCGGGCCGGCAATCATCTCGGTCGACGAAACCGGTACCACCGGGGAACTCTCGCGGGCCGAGCTGGTCGCGCAGGTTGCCAACCTCGCCGCGCACTTCCGCGAGATCGGAGTGCGGCCCGGCGACCGGGTCGCCGCGATGCTGCCGAACATCGCGCCCACCGTCGTCGCGGTGCTGGCCGCGGCCAGCGTCGGTGCGGTGTGGTCATGCTGCGCACCGGATTTCGGTGTCAAAGGACTGGTCGACCGCTTCGCGCAGATCGAGCCGACAGTGCTGATCGGGGTGGACGGCTACCAGTTCAACGGCAAGCGCATCGACCGCCGCGACGTCTTCTCCGCCCTGCTGGACCAGCTCCCGAGCGTGCGCCACGCCATCGTCGTCGACAACCTCGGCCTCCCCTTCGAGGGTGAGTACCGGCAGAGTATCGCCTACTACGCCGACCTCGTCGTCGGGGACGCCGCACCACAGTACGAGCAGGTGCCATTCGATCACCCGTTGTGGATCCTCTACAGCTCCGGCACCACCGGCCTTCCCAAGGGCATCGTCCACTCGCACGGCGGAATCCTGCTCGAAGCCCTCAAGGCCAACGCGCTGCACTACGACCTCGGCCCTGCGGATCGGGTGTTCATCGCCGCGAGCACCGCCTGGGTGGTGTGGAACATGCTGGTCGACGTCCTGGCGGTCGGCGCCACGGTGATCACCTACGACGGCAGCCCCACCTACGGCCGGCCCGACCGCCAATTCGAGGTCTGTTCTCGATACGAGGCAACCAGATTCGGCACCGGTGCGGCCTATCTGACGCTGTGTGAAAAAGCCGGCACACAGCCCGGTGCCGACTTCGACCTGTCGAGCTTGCGGTCGATCATGTCGACCGGTTCCCCGCTACCGGACACCACCTGGCGGTGGATCTACGACGCAGTCAGCGCGGACGTGCACCTGGGGTCGGACAGCGGCGGCACCGACGTGGCCACCGGATTCATCGGTGCCAATCCGCTCTCCCCCGTTCGCGTGGGGGAACTCCAAGGCCCCTACCTGGGGGTCGATGTGCAGGCCTGGAACGAGGCCGGTCAGGCGGTCGTCGGCGAGGTCGGGGAAATGGTGATCGCCGCGCCGATGCCGTCGATGCCGATCCACTTCTGGAACGACCCCGACGGAAGCCGCTATCGGGAAGCCTATTTCGAGGTCTACCCCGGAGTGTGGCGGCACGGCGACTGGATCAGCATGGAAGCCGACGGCGGTTGCGTGGTCCGCGGGCGGTCGGACTCGACGATCAACCGCGGCGGTGTCCGGATGGGGTCGGCCGACATCTACCAAGCCGTCGAAGCGCTTCCCGAAATCGCCGAGGCACTGGTGATCGGCGCCGAACTACCCAACGGCGGCTACCACATGCCGCTGTTCGTGGTGCTGCGCGAAGAATATGACCTCGACGAGGCGCTCGTGGAGAAGATTCGCACCACGATCCGCCGGGAGACCTCGCCCCGGCACGTCCCGGACGAGATCATCGATGTCCCTGCAGTTCCCACCACCCGCACCGGCAAGCGGCTCGAGATTCCCGTCAAGAAGCTGATCCAGGGAGTGGCCCCCGAGATTGCAATCAACCGCGCCACCGTCGCCGACACTGCTGCCCTCGACTGGTACATCGACTATGCCGAACGCTTTCACCGCAACAGCGCGAGAGCGGCTGACCTGCTCAGGGAGCGATAGTCCCCTCGGAACAGCCCTGTTGCCCCCACGCAGCACTCGTAAACGAAAGAGAAACAATGAACAACGCCCTGTCAGTCGAACACGGGACCGCGAGCCCCGTCGCAGCAGCCGGCGGTTCGGTGGATCTGGAGACGCTCGAATCGATCCGGCAGCGGGTGTTGTGGTTGTCGACGTCGATGATCCACCACGCCAATCGGATCCGGCCGAACCCCAGCGGCCTGAAGGTAGGTGGTCACCAGGCGTCGTGCGCGTCGATGGTCTCGATCATGACCTCGCTGTGGTTCGAGCAACTCCAGCCGGGTGACCGGGTGTCGGTCAATCCGCACGCCTCCCCCGTTCTGCACGACATCAACTACCTGCTCGGTTAGCTCGACGAGAAGTACCTGACCACCCTGCGCGAGTTCGGCGGCCTGCAGTCCTATCGACCGTCCCGTGCCACCCAACCTCACGGGCCGCGGACGCGGCGCTTCCACGCACGGCTGCTGTGTCCGGCACTCGACGCACGACATCGCCCTACCGAGCGCCGGCCCTGGATCATCAGGTTGGCGGATCGAGGACCCGGACCGACCGCGGAAGCGGCTGTACCGCAATACCGCACGCCTCGCCGCCGCCGTGAAAGACTCCGGGCGCCGGCCCACAGGCCAGGACACCTCACCGCAGGGTGAGCGAGACAAGGCTACTCACACAACGACATCCGGTGAGATCACAGTCTCTGTGCCGACCCCTAGGGTCGGTACAGGAGTGCCGGAGCCGTCGAGAATTGATGGAACAGAAATGAATCGTCCTGGACTCGTCACCCGTCGGCCGGACCCGACTTCACTGTCGCCGAGGAGACGCCGGGCAATGTTGCGGGTCATCCTGCTGCCGTGGGATATCATCGAAAGCGCTGACCCGGTCCCGGTACCCGCGGTCGACGAGGTCGAGCCGTTTTTACCGGCTTGTATCAGCGCCCCCACTGAAACGGGAGACGATGGGCCCCACGCACAGTTGCTGGCGTTCCGACACATCGTCGATCGGAGCAGTCCCCCGATAGCGTTCGGCCTCGCACTCGATAGACAGCGCGCACCCGACGGCCCGCAACGCCCGTACGTCGGCCCCCCGGCCACGTGCCTGTCACTGTGGGAAGTACCCGGCAACGGACTGGTGCTGGCCTGCGAGGAACTCACCCCCGACCGCTCCGGCAGCCTGATCGACCGACACAATGCCCCGCTCCGCGACGGCGGTAGCCGAGAATTCTGGGCCGCCATCGAAGCACTTCTTCGCCCCTTCGGCCTGACGGCCGAGGCGAGCCCGATCGACGTCTTCCCGCGACTAAACACCCGACTACCCAGCTCCCGGGTCTACCGGCCGCTGCGCAGCCTGACAATTCGCGGCCGCCACCGGACCGATCGGGAAACCCTCGAGGGCCTGGTCATCGAGGTCCACACCGACGTGGTCGATACGGTACGGCGACTGGTCGATGAACCGGGCATCACACCCTGCGCGGGGGCCGCGTCCCGCTCCTGTCGTGGACTATTGCGCTGGCACCGGGTCCCGCTGATCGACAAGTCGTCCCGTCTTGGGTCGGGGATCGCGATTCGCGAGGACGCCCGGGCCCTCGTCGTCGACGTCGGCGCCACCGCTACCGGTCCCGGCTATCTCGGTCGGGGCACCCGTGAGATGCTCTACGGCCTCATCGGCTGGGTCGCCCTCCGCGCCCAGCACTCGGCGGACCACCGCCGCGTACTGTCGCTCCTGCGCCACCGCCGACGAGATCGCCGTCCTGCATACCGATCTCGGTAAAGCTCTGTGACAGTGCCGAAAGCAGTCTCCTGCCCCACGCTGTCGCCTCCGCCCGAGACCGACGGTCCACGCTCGTAGCGGTCGCGGCCGCCGGTGCGCTGTTCGTGACCTTGCTCCACGCGGCCATCGCGGCATCGCCGCAGCCGGATCTGCAGCGCTGGGCGCTCACCGTGGCGCTTGCCGCCGCGATCGGCGCTGTCGCCCTACTCGAGGTTGTCGCAGGTCGTCGTCCCTCCAGGACACTCCTGAAACCGCCACCGGTCGCGCCGCCACGGGCCTCGCCCGCCGTGACGCCTGTCAGGGACCTCGAACGTCGACGGCACGAGTCGATCTTCCCGTTCGAGTGAATTGTTCCGACGCGTGCGGTTCGCGGAAAGCCCCCCAGTCCCCGCCCGCGCGCCACCGCGTCGTCATCATCGGATCTGGAGAACCGGCGCCGCCACGCAGGTGTGGCGCACCGCTCCGAGTACTGGTGGAATCAGTTTTAGCCATGTGCACACCACCAGCCTTCCGGGCCGCGAGCCTGCAGGGCACTACCGGCGCGCGGCACCGTCCCGGCGCACCACCGCGCTGACCTACCGTGATTTGGCTCCAATCCGGACCCTGTCCACCGCGGAACGCTGATCGGTCGACACCACTGCCGTCATTGCGAACCCGGACAGCCAGCATTCGACATCGCCTGCAGCGTCTGCGGCAGCGTCACCGGCGACGGGCACCGAACTGCTGGTCCACGTGTGGCGCCCGCTCAGCGGTGGCCGATGTAGTTAGCCTCCGCACCTTCGGGGGATGGAAGGTCGAACAAACGCGCCAGGACCTGGCTGGCAGGGTTGTTCGCCGGCATCGCGCTGTCTTCGGGCAGGGCTCCGCCCGAAATCATCAGACGGCCGATCCGAGCCATGATGATCGCGAGGCGGTAGGCGGCGAATCGTTCGTAGTAGTCGACATCTGCCGCACTGCGGCCCGTGAGCTCGCGATACCGCGCGATCACGGCGTCGCGGGCCGGAAGCCCTTTCAGCAGCGGAACTCCGATGCCTTCCGAGTAGTACCGCACGAAAAGAACGAACCACCCGAGGTCCAGCTGAGGGCTGGCAATGGTCGCCATTTCCCAATCGAGGACCGCAGCTACGGACTGGTCAGCGCCGAAGATGATGTTCCCCAGCCGGGCGTCGCCCCAACAAAGCACCAGCTCATCGTCGTGGGGACGGTGCTCCTCGAGCCATTCGTATGCCGCCTCGATGTTGGCGATCCGCCCGGACTCTGCCGTCCAGTCGTAGAACTGGCGCCACTCGGCGAGCTGGTGCGCGATCCCGGGCTCGCGGAGCTCGCTGTTGTGCAAGAACTCGACCCCGAGCACCTTTGGGTCGGCGTCGTGGAGTTCAGCCAGTGCGCCCAGCGCGTTGTCGAAGAGGCGTCCTCGGTCAGCAGGCGGGAGATCCACAACCCAGCCCTCGGAAACGAATGGCGGATCGTCCCCCGGGACCCGACCATCGACGCGGTCCATCACAAGGAACGGGCCACCCAGCAGCGCCGGATCGTCTTCGAGCCAGCGAACACGGGGCACCGGGACCGCGGTGTGCTCGGCAACTGCCGTGAGTAGCGCGAATTCTGCCGCCAGGTCGGGCTCCCGGAAGATCCCGGGGGTGGCGGGCGTGACTCGGGCCACAAGATCGAGCTCGCGGCGGCTCCCCTCCGCGTCGTAGCTGACCGAGAACAAGATGGTGGTCATCGACATTCCGGCCGAGGCTGGGATCGAGATCGTCGGGATCTCGATGTTCGACGCGCCGTCGAGCTTTTTCGACAACCAATGCGTCAGGGTGGTCCTGGTCGCGGTTTCATCCAAGTGGTTGAGCACAGCCATGGTGTGGTCCTTTGGTTCGTGCCGCGGACAGCGGCGCTGGGGGTCAGGGTCAGGGCGTCGACACGACGCCCCGGATTACTTGGCGGTGATGTGCGCGATGTAGTCCGGCGGCCAGAGGAAGTCGAGGTAGGCGGTGCCCGGTCGACCGCCGATCTCCCCTCGGACCATCGCTTCGACAAGAGTCGCGTTCGGATCTACGGGGAACGCGATGTCAGAGAACGTCTGGCCGGTCACCGTCGTCTTGCGACCCGTCTCGTCGACGACGCGCAGCTCCACCGTTTGCTGGACCCATCGTTCGTCGTAGGTGACCTCCCAGTCCGCGGAGTGGACTTCGGACCGGACGCCGTCGCGGTACACGTAGCCGGCGAGGTGCCTCTCGCCGTAGGCCTGAAGATCGAAGACGTGGACCGCCGTGTCCTCGGCTTGGCTTTCGAGCCACTTGTAGTGCTGCACGGCGCCCCAGTCCCGCGTTCCCCAGGAATGGTCGTGGTGGCCGAGTGCGTCGAACGGGATCGACCGACCGTCGATGCGAAGCCGGCCGAATACCCGACCGCTCTGCTCCATACGGTCGTCGGCAAAGTACGACGGGCATCCGCTCGGGGCCTCGGAGTAGAGGTACCGCTCGTGCATCGGATGGAATTCGATCTCGACGTCGATCCGATCGCCCGCGAAGCTGACCGTCGACCCCTCATTGCTGGGCTGCATCGAGGCGGACAGCGGACCGACCGTCCACGCGTCGAACCCCTGGTCGGCTGGGACCGGGATGCCGTCGGCAATCTCGAAGATGGCCGATCCATCGGGGTTTCCGCCGTAGATCCACGCGGCACAGCCCGCGACGCTCCGCGCGTCGACCCAGGTGTAGACGAGGCCGGCCAGTCCTTGATCGGGCAGTTTGACGTTGTAGAGGAACGATTCTCGCGCCACATCCTCCGGCCGGAGGGTGTGGCGGGCGAAGTGCTCGGTCGACGTGACGGTGGACGCCATGAGTCTCCTCGGTTGGTTCGGGATAGTGTCGTCGGCGACGGCGGGAGCGCCTTACCGGTCGGGCCTCGTCCGTGTGACGGGGCCCACTCCATCCTTCACACGCACTCCGCCGTCCGACAATCGCTCGCCGAGCTAAGCGACCGCTCGCACGTTGGTGCCGCAGTGGCGTGCCGGCTCGCTTAAGCGTGCACGGACCCGCGCCTTACTCTCAACGAGATAACGATCTTTGTCCCTATGCGCCAGCCAGCGCGTGGTCAATCAGCAGCGCCACCTCGACCTCGGTGCGATGCCGATCAACCGAGTGACCGAGCAGTTCCTCGGTTCGCGCGAGCCGATAGGCGACGGTCTTGGCGTGCACGGACAGCCGTGCGGCCGTCTGCTTCTGGCTACCTCCGGTCGCAAAGAACACGCGAAGCGTCTCGCGGAGCCTGGCGGTCGACTCGTCGCGCGCGCCGAGGAGCCCGAGGTGCTCGGCGGCGTAGCGACGCGACCGATCCGCGTTTCCGGCGACGAGGACGGCGGCCAACTCGACCTCGCAGTGCTGTGTAACCCCCGTCAGAGCCGTGGGACGCAGCTGCACCGTCCGGAGGGTCTCCAACGCCTGCGCATGAGATCGCCGGAACCCCTGAATTCCTGAAGCAGCGGCCCCCATCCCGACGACAACGCCGTCGGTAGCGGCGGTGGCTACAGCGCGCAGCACCTGGGGCGTCGGCGACACATCCCACCCGAGCCACACGAACCACCGACCGTCCCCGCTCGTGTGCGTGAACGCGCGGACCGGACTGGCTGCGGCGACCAGGTCACCGAGCGCCTCCCGAACGTTCGCTGACGCCGCGGCCGGAGCAAGTACGAGCGCCACATGGTAGCCGTGGACGTCGTACGCGAGCTCGTCGGCGGCAGCACGCTCGTCGGCCGCCGAGCCATCTAGAAGGGCAGCCAACGCGGCCTGACGCGTCCGCGGTCCTGCCTGCTGATCACCGCGGTTCGGGTAGAGCCCCCGGTGCCGAGTCACGAGTTGTTCACAGGCACCGTCGATATAGGCGAAGAGCCGCTTCGACGAGTATCCGAGAACACTCGGGACCAGCGCAGACTCGGTCTCCCGCTGAACGTACGTGGACCAACGCTCCCAGACCGCGGCGTGCCCGGCACGAAAGGCTCGCAACACCGTAGCCAGGTCACCTCCTGCCGAGATCGTGCCATGGAGGGTCCGAAGAGTCGCCGCCGGCGGCTCGATCGCGGTCGGCACCGCGTCGAATGCGAACATCGAGAGAATCGCTCCAATATTGTGCTCGGTGCTCTCCCCCAAAGCTGCGAGGGAATCAGGAATATCGAGGGGGGCCACCTCGGGCACCGCCTCGACCACGGTTTTCGTCACGTCGGCGGCGATCTCGGTGGTGTGCCTCAACAGCGCCCGTGCCAACCGTTGGACCTCGGTGCCCGCCGCCGCGACCGCGAGCTCTGCCGTGTTGACCACATCCGGCATGGCTTCCGACTGCATGTGGACTTCCTCTCGGGCGGCACGGGTGTCGGTTTCAGGAGTCGGCTGCACGCTGACCTGCGTCGTTTAGCAGGGTATAACCGACTGACGACTCGTTGGATATCAGAAGTGCTGCTCACGAGATAGGGCCCGTGCGGGCCGTTGCAGTCACGAACGAGGACTGGAGGCCTCACCGCTTGCCGTTTGGTCCAATATTAAGTCCACGTTAACCCTCTGACAAGAGGGCTCTGCGGGTGATTTCCATCGCGGGGCGGTAGAACTCGACGTTGACACTGCAAGGAAGGTGGAGAGCGAAGGGGGTCTGCGTGTTTCTCGGTCGAGCAGATCCGGAACGGAACGGTCGGGCCCGCTTTACCCGGCCAGCCCATCGGGGACCAGTCCTGCACAGATTCGACACTGTCGGGACCGTCCCCGTGTCACTCATGATTTGTGCGGGGTGACTGCCGAAAACGGCGCGGTGGGAGTTACTCGTCCTCGCTGAGTTCGGCGAGGCCGGGAACTTCATGGCGCACCCCCTGGATCGTGGCGCCGGTAGCGCACTGCCAGGGCGCTCGGACCTGCCCGCTGGTCGCCGACGAGGAAGGGCGGCACTCTGCGCACCACGACCGCGTGGCGCGAGCGCGGGATTGTGAGCGAGCCAACGCTAGCCCGACACGAAGATTATCGATAATCTAGATCGGGGTTCGAATGACCCATCCAGTCGGCGTGGTTTGCGAACCGACGCGCGGCGGGACCCTCTCGTGGCCGATCTCCCGCCCGACGGCATGCGCCCCGACACCCGCACGATTCCCGATTACAGGAGCTAGCCCAGATGACTGTTGCCTCTGCACCCACCGTTAATCTTTCCGGCAGCGTGTCCATGCCGCGCCTCGGCCTCGGGACGTGGCCGATGAAAGACGCCGAAGCAGAACGCGCGGTCGAGTCCGCCCTGACGCAGGGCTACCGGTTGGTCGACACTGCCGCCGCGTATGGCAACGAAGCCGCGGTCGGCCGCGGGGTCCGTCAGTCGGGCCTTCCCCGGGAGGAGGTCTTCGTCACGACCAAACTGCACAATTGCGACCACGGGTACGACAACGCCCTGCGGGCGTTCGATCGGTCGTCGGACGAGCTCGGACTCGACTACCTCGACCTGTACCTCATTCACTGGCCGATGCCGTTTCTCGATCGCTATGTCGAGACCTGGCGGGCGTTGGCGAAGCTGCAGGAGGACGGACGGATTCGTGCGATCGGCGTGTCGAACTTCAAGCCTGCACACCTCGATCGGTTGATCGCTGAAACCGGCATCGTTCCTGCCGTGAATCAGATCGAACTGAACCCGCGCACCAACCGACCGGAAGAACGCGCCTACCACCGGGAACAGGGGATCGTCACCGAATCGTGGAGTCCCCTCGGGCCCGGAACCGATCTCCTGGAGATTCCGGCTATCACCGATCTCGCCCGCGAGTACGGCAAGCAGCCCGGACAGGTGGTCCTGCGCTGGCACATGGATCTCGGCCTGGTCGCCACCCCGAAGTCGGCGAACCCCGGGCGGATCGCAGCGAACATCGATGTCTTCGACTTCGCCCTCACGGCGGACGAGGTCGACTCCATTACCGCGCTCGATACCGGTTCAGTCCCCCCTGTGGACTCGGACAAGCCGCTGAGCCCGCCCCCGGGCGTCGTCGAATCCGGGGTGAACTAGTCCCGCTGGGTTTGCCGGCTGCCGGGACACGTCGATGACCGGTGCCGGCCGGAGGGTGCTCAGAGCGAGGTGACTGCCCGCAGCACGGTGGCCGCCGCCCCTACGTAGGCCAGGGCGACGGCAACCGTGCGGGCGTGGGCCGGGTCGACCCGGCCGGTCAGGGTGCTGCCGATCTTGACGCCGACCAACAGGGCGGCGGCCGCGGTCAGACCCAGTCTCGGATCGATGTGGACGGCTCCACCGGACGCGAGTTTGGTGGCCATCGACAGGCCGGCGACGGTGAGGAAGAACGGTTGCAGGGTCGCGGCGAAGGCTTGTTGCGGCCACCGGGTGGCGAGCGCGTAGATCGTCACCGGGGGTGCGGCGACCCCGGCGGTGGTGTTCATCAGTCCGGATACGAAACCCGCAGCCACCACCGGGGTTCGGCGATCGCCGTGGTGACACAGGCGCCGACGAGCCAGCACAGTGGCGGTGAGCCCGACGAGGACGCTGACCCCGACAACGAGGGCCAGCCACGACGCCGGGACCGCAGCGACCAGCACGGCGCCGGGTAGGACGCCGAGGGTCGCCGCCGCGGTCAGCATCCGGTACCGGCGCCAGTCCACGTCGCGGCGCACGACACCGAAGATCAGTGCGGCCGAACAGATGCTGCAGATGTTGACCAGCAGCACCCCCGTTGCGGGGCCGAGGAGCAGCGTGAGCAGCGGGGCGGAGACGAGCGCGAGACCGGTACCGCTGAGCCGCTGCAGGACGGCGCCGACCATCACCGCTGCGGCGACCGCCGCCCCGAGCAGGAGCACGGTATCGATCAACTGGTGCGCTCTCCGACGCCGATCTCCATCAGGTCTTCGCCGACGATCAGGTCGCCGGAGAAACCGGCGGCCGCGGCCTGCCACCGTTCGGTCGGGTTGTTTCCCGGCGCGAGATGCGAGAGGACCAGTGTTTTCACCCCGGCCTCCTCGGCGACCGGACCGACCTGCTCGATCGTGGTGTGCGAGTGCAGGAGGTGTTCGATGAACCCTTCCTCTTCCGGGCTGTACGGCGGTTCGCCGTAGAGTGATTTGACCCAGTCGGCGTCGATCACCTCGTGGACGAGGACGTCGGCGCCTGTGGCCATCGTGATCAGGTTGGGCGTGGGTGCGGTGTCGCCGGAGAAGACGATGGATCCGTCGTCGGTGTCGAAGCGGAACGCGAATGCGGGATAGACGGCGCCGTGATCGACGAGGGTCGCGGTCACCCGGACGCGGTCGTCCTCCATGACCAGGAACGGGTCCATGACCGGGAACTGGTTGTCGTTGGCCCGGGCCCCAACTTCGGCGGGAATCGGGATGTCGTGGGTGCGAATGAGCTTGTCGAGACCGGGTTTACCGGAGTCGCGGAGCCGGTCGTTGATGTCGGTGGCGAATGCCTGGGTGAGGTAGTTGGTCATGTCCACCGTGCCCGGTGTCGGGTTCTCGGGGTTGATCACCGGGACGTCGGTGTTGCCGGAGATCGGGGGCAGGGCACCCCGGTCACCGGGCCCGTACACCTCGACCGGTGCCGGACCGGGAAGTCCCTGGTACCAGCCGGAGAGCACGACGTTGAAGTAGTCCATGGTGTGATCGGAATGCAGGTGCGTCAGGAAGACACTGCGCAGTCCCTCGTAGCCGTGGAAGTCGCCCTCCTTACCGAGGTTGGCCAGCCGAAGTTGGTGTGCGACGCCCATTCCGCAGTCGACCAGATAGATCGCGTCGTCGACGACGAGCGCGGTGGCGATGCCGTGGCGGGTCTGGTCGGTGCCGTTGTGGGGGGCGATCCAAGTCATCGGGCCGCCGGCGGTGCCGAGCAGGACCAGGCGGGTGCGGTGCGAGCGTGCGTTGTCGACGTACGCGAAGCTGCCGGTAGACGCCTCGGAGGTGGTGGTGTCGGCCGAGGAGCATCCGGCCAGCGCGGTCGCGGTCCCGAGGGCCATGACGCCCGCGAGCAGTCCGCGGCGGGAAAGCGAATGTTGGTGAGCCTCATGGATGAGGTTGCACATCGAAATAGTCCTTCGCTGAATTCGGCACGGCCGGCCTCGACAGGGGCGCGCGTAACGCGGCATTGCCGGAGCGACCGTCGTGTGGGCGTCGACGCTGGTGCGGACGCCGCAGGCGCAGGCACCGGATCGGGTGGGTGGGTAACTCAGGAAGCGAGCGGTGCGGACCGGGCGGTGGTGGGGTTCTTCGTCCCGGCGCGTTCGCGTTCGGTCATTCCGCCCCATACCCCGTGCGGTTCGGGGGTGCCCAGGGCATGGGCGAGGCAGTGCGGCCGCACCGGGCAGTCGCCGCAGATCTTCTTGGCCGCGTTCTCGCGGCGGATCCGTTGTCCGGCGGGTTCGCCGTCGGGGGCGAAAAAGGTGGCCGAACCGGTGGTGCGGCATCGGGCGTGGAGCTGCCAGTCCCAGAATTCGGTGACGGCGGTGAGCTTGGCTTGCTGCCGCGAGAGCAGAGTCGACGGCATGGTGGTTCTCCTCCGGGGACCCGGTGACGGTCCGCCGCCGGGCACACGAATATCGGCGGACGTGGTTGCCCGCGGCCGGCCGGCGGGGTGGGTGCGCCACGCTCCCCACCCCGCCGACCGCCGACGGTCAGCGATGCCTAGGCGGGGATGGGGGTGCCCCGGTGGGTTTCACTGAGTTCGGCCGGGCGCGCCGACTGTCCGGAGCCCGGGTCCTTGTGGAAGGCACCGTTCTTCATGATGCCGACGATCTTGGACTGGTCCTGCAGGATGGTGATGTCTTCGAGCGGGTCACCGTCGATGAGGATCATGTCCGCGTAGAACCCGGCCTTGACCTGCCCGAGGTCGTCGGGCATCCGCATGATCTGCCCGCCGAGTGCGGTGGCCGAGAGCAGCGTGTCCTTTGGGGAGAACTCGAGCAGTTCGACGAAGTGCTGCAGGTCGCGGGCGTAGGTGCCGTGCGGGGTCCACGCGAAGCCGTAGTCGCCGCCGGGCAGCACCCGGATGCCCCGTTCCTTCATCTTCTTCAGCGCCTCGATCGCACAGTCGAGCTCGTGCTGGTATCCGGCAGCTTCGGCGGCCTCGGGGGGATACCCGAACGCTTCGGCGTCGTGCAGGGTGGCGACCAGCCAGTTCAGCCCGGGTGCGACGAAGATGCGGTCTTTCTGCTCTTCGAGCATGTCCAGACCTTCCTCGTCGGTGAAGGAGGCGTGGTAGATGATGTCGACGCCGTTGCGCAGCGACATCTTCACGCTCTCCCCGGACCGGGCGTGGGAGCACACCCGCAGTCCGCGGCGGTGCGCCTCGGTGACCGCGGCGAGGGTTTCCTCGTCCGAGAAGTAGTTGTCCTCGGCGTGCTGGTTTCCGGTGATCTCCTCGCCGGACATGCTCAGCTTCACCAGGTCCGCACCCAGGTCGACGTTGCGCCGGACGGCCTTGCGCATCTCCTCGGGACCGTCGGCGAAGGCGGTGATGCCCTTGACCAGTGCGCCGCCGGTGACCGCGATCTCCTGACAGTTCGCCAGGTAGCGGGGGCCGGGGATCTGGCCGGCGTTGATGGCGTTGCGGATGACCACATCGAGTCGCGGCTTGGCGGCCGCGGCGCCGACGCACATGGTGTAGCCGGAATCGATGTAGGTCTGCGCCGACCGGGCACACAGCAGGGTGTGCTCTTCGACGCCCATCGTCCCGAGACCGGGCAGGTCGGCGGAGTTGACCCAGGAGAAGTGGGTGTGAGCATCACACAGACCCGACATCAGGAACTTGCCCTGGCCGTCGATGACCCTCGCGCCGTCGCGAGGCAGATCTCCGGTGCCCTTGCGGACCTCGGCAATGCGTTCGCCTTCGACCAGCACTTCACCCTCGTACGGGTCGGAGCCGGTGGAGTCGAAAATCCGAACGTTGGTGAAAAGGATGGACTGATCGGGGGTGTTGGCTGACGTCATTGTCGCCACTCCTTTCTGGGAGAAGCTCAGGGCTTGTTCAGGAATTCCTGAAGCCGGTTGGTGACAGCACTGGGATCTTCGAGGGAGTGCCAATGGCCCACCCCGTCGAGCACGTGCTTCTGGGCATTGGGGTAGATCGAGAGCAGTTCGTCGTTGACCGCGACCGGGCTGACCTTGTCCTCGTCGCCGGTGAGCAGCAGCACCGGGACGTCGATCGACGCGAAGTCGGGTTCGACGGCGGCGGCGAGGGCCTCGCAGGCGCTCGCGTAGCCCTCCGGGTCCTGACCGAGCAGCAGCTCTCGGACCAGGGCCACCGACGCCGGGCGGGTGCTGTGCGTTTCCTGCGACAGCGCTGCTCCGACGATGGTGTCGGCGACGGCGGACATGCCGCCTTCGCGGACGGTGCGGGCGCGAGTGCGGGTGGCGGTCTTGGCTGCCTCCGGCTGAGCGCGGACCGCGCCGAGGAGCGCAACCTTGCTGACGCGCTCCGGGTATTTGGCGACGAACGTGTTCGCGACCAGGGTGCCCATCGAGTGCGCGACCAGGGCGGTCTGGTCGATGCCCTCCGCGTCGAGCAGTGCGCGCAACTCCTCGACCCAGTTGTCGATGCTCGCCGGCCCGGCGAACGGCGACCGGCCGTGACCGGACAGGTCGTAGCGCAGCACAGTGTGGGTTTCGGCGAGCGTCGCCACCTGCGGCTCGTACACGGTGGTCGCACCGCCGAGGCCGTGGATCAGCACGACCGCCGGCCCGCTGCCGGTCTTCTCGACGAACAGCTCGCTGGTCCCGACCGGGGTGAGGTGGTCCACCGCGGCGGGAATGCCGATGCTGTTGCGCAGCTCGCCGAGGCCGGGCGCGGAGACGATCACCTCGTCGCCCTCGACCAGGTACTTCGGCGGGTCGAAGCCGATACCGACACCGACCGGGGTGCCGGTCGCGATCACGTCACCGGGTTCGAGGGTGATCCCGGCCGAGAGCGTCTCGATGATGGTCGGCACGTCGAAGATGAGCTGGGCGGTGTTGGTGTCCTGCCGCAGCTCGCCGTTGACCCGGGTCTGCAGCTGCAGGTCGTTGATGTCGATCTCGTCCGCGGTGACGGCCCAGGGGCCGAGCGGGCAGAACGTGTCGAGGGACTTGCCGATGAACCACTGCTTGTGGTCGCGCTGTAGGTCGCGGGCGGTGACGTCGTTGATGAGGGTGTAGCCCCACACGTAGTCCATCGCGTCGTCGCGGCTGACCTTGGAGGCACGCTTGCCGATGATGATGCCGATCTCGCCCTCGTAGTCCAGGGCCGAAGTGATGTCGGTGTGCGGGTCGACCGGATCGCCGGAGGCGATGACCGTGGCGGCGGGCTTGGTGAAGACCACCGGGTACTGCGGCACGTGCTGGCCGTCCGCGGAGCCGGTCGCGTCGAACCCGCTCTTGGCGAACTCGGCGGCGTGCTCGGAGTAGTTCCGCCCGACGCAGAACACGTTGCGGTGCGGGGTGATGGGGGCGAGCAGCTTGCCACCCTCGGCGGGGGTGCTGGTGCTCAGCCGGCCGAGTGCGGCCTGGCCGCCGGTGATGATCTCCTGCAGCTCGCGCACGGGGGCACCGGTGTCACCGAACTGCACGGGCAGTGCAGCACCGTTCGCGTCCACAGCGCAGACGACCGCGCCGTTCTTACCTTGAATCCGCGCGAAGCGCATGAAACCTCCTGATGAACCAATGTGAACCAAACCGGGTTGCGGTTCGTATTGGTTACGATAGGTCGAGGGTGGTGTGATCGTCAACACTTGATTTTTCCGAGTGTTGGCAGGAAAGCTGTAAACCAAGCCCCTATAATTGGTTCGAATTGGTTCGTCGAGAGGAGTTGTCGTGCCCCTGGCTGTGGGACCTACGGCTGCCGCTCTGCGGCACATCGAAGCCCTCGTCGCCGAGCGGCAGTTGGGCCCGGGTGACAAGTTGCCGACCGAGCGGGAGCTCGCCGCGGAGGCCGGTGTCAGCCGTGCGGTGATCCGGTCTGTACTCGAGGACCTCGAAAACCGGGGAACAGTGGTGCGTTACGTCGGCCGGGGCACGTTCCTCGCCCCCAGTGAATCCGCGGCCGCGGAGACGGCGAACCATCCCAGCCCCAGCGAGATCATGAGCTCGCGGCTCATCCTCGAACCGGAACTGCTCCCACTCGCCGTCGCCGCAGCAACGCGCGACGACATCGAGGAAATGCGCCGCTGCCTGCGCGGCGGTGACGGCGCCCGATCCTCGGAAGAGTTCGAACGATGGGACACCGCGCTGCACCACAGCTTCGCACTCGCCACCCACAACATCGTCCTCATCGGGGTCAGCCAACTCCTCATCGACAGCCGTCAACAACCGATCTGGGGCGGACTGAAGAAACGCACCTTCAACCCCGAACTCCATCGCGAATACTGCGGCGAGCACGAGGACATCGTCGAAGCCATCGCCGACCGGGACCCGGACAGCGCCCGCACCGCGATGCGCGCGCATCTGCGGCACGTCCGCACGACCCTGCTGGGGGACAACGCCTGACCGCACCACCACAGCACCACCCGCGAAGCGCCGGCCCTCGGTCGGACCAGGCTTCGGCGGTCTCGTCGCCATGCGCGAACGAGCGCCGCACCCACCGCAGACACCCCTGAACCAGGAGCACCCACCGAATGGCCGGACCCATCCAGGACATCGACGAGAACGACATCATCGTCACCCACGCGAAGTCCTACGCCGCCGGGGTTCCCGCGGTATTGGTGTCGTTGCAGCGCGGAATGGAGCAGATGGGTCCGGTGCGCACCGCCCGCACCCTGATGAAGCTGAACCAGCGCAAGGGGTTCGACTGCCCCGGCTGCGCGTGGCCGGAAACCCCCGGGCACCGCAAGCACGCCGAATTCTGTGAGAACGGCGCCAAGGCGGTCGCCGAAGAGGCGACCACCCACACGGTGACACCGGACTTCTTCGCCGCGCACCCGGTGTCGGAGCTGTTGGGCAAGACCGACTACTGGCTCGGTCAGCAGGGCCGGCTGACGCACCCGATGGTGCTCAGACCCGGCGCCGACCACTACGTGCCGATCGGCTGGGATGCGGCGTTCACCCTGATCGCCGACGAGCTGCGCACCCTGACCAGCCCGCACGAGGCGGTCTTCTACACCTCCGGCCGCACCTCCAACGAGGCCGCGTTCGTGTACCAACTGATGATCCGGGCGTTCGGCACCAACAACATGCCGGACTGCTCGAACATGTGCCACGAATCCTCCGGCACCGCCCTGGTCGAGACCATCGGCATCGGCAAGGGGTCGGTGTCCGTCCCCGACCTCGAGCACGCCGATCTCATCCTGATCGCCGGACAAAACCCCGGCACCAACCATCCCCGCATGCTCTCCACCCTGGAGAAATCGAAAGGCAACGGGGCGAGGGTGATCGCAATCAACCCACTGCCCGAGGCGGGCCTGCTGCGGTTCAAGGACCCGCAGAAGGTGCACGGCGTCGTCGGTGACGGCGTCCAGATCGCGGACGAGTTCCTGCAGATCCGGATCGGCGGCGACCAGGCCCTCTTCCAAGGCCTGGGCCGGCTCCTCCTCGAGGCGGAAGACCGCAGCCCCGGCACGGTGCTGGACCGGGAATTCATCGACACCCACTGCGCCGGATTCGAGGATTACGCGGCCCACATCCGCCAGGTCGACATGGACACGGTGCTCGCGGCGACCGGGCTGACATTCGAGCAGATCCAGGACACTGCGGACGCGTTGATCGCGTCGAAGAAGACGATCATCTGCTGGGCGATGGGCCTGACGCAGCAGACCCATGGGGTCGCCACCATCCAGGACGCGGTGAACCTGCTGCTGATGCAGGGCATGATCGGCAAACGCGGCGCCGGGGTCTGTCCGGTCCGCGGCCACTCCAACGTCCAGGGTGACCGCACCATGGGCATCTGGGAGAAGATGCCCGAATCGTTCCTTGCCGCATTGGACACCGAATTCGGCATCCGGTCACCGCGGGAGCACGGCCTCGACGCCGTCGATTCCATCCGCGCGATGCGCGACGGCACGGCGTCGGTGTTCATGGGGATGGGCGGAAACTTCGTGTCCGCGACCCCGGACACCGAGGTCACCGAGGCAGCCCTGCGTAAGTGTGCGCTGACCGTGCAGGTGTCGACGAAGCTCAACCGCAGCCACCTCGTCACCGGACGGACGGGGCTGATTCTGCCCTCACTCGGGCGTACCGACAAAGATCTCCAGAACGGCAGAAAACAGCAGGTCACGGTCGAGGACTCGATGTCGATGGTGCACCTGTCCCGCGGCGGCCTGACACCGGCCAGTGAGCACCTGCGCAGCGAAGTTGCGATCGTCTGCGGCCTCGCGCAGACGCTGTTCGGGCCGGATCACCCGGTCCCCTGGCCGGAGTTCTCCGTCGACTACGCCCGCATCCGCGACTCGATCGCCCGCGTCATCCCCGGCTTCGCGGACTTCAACACCAAAGTCCGTGGGCCCGACGGTTTCGGATTGCCGCACCCGCCGCGCGACGAACGCCGGTTCGAAACCCACACCGGCAAGGCGAACTTCACCGTCAACGACCTGAGCTGGCTTCCGGTCCCCGACGGGCGGTTGATGCTGCAGACGATGCGCTCGCACGACCAGTACAACACCACCATCTACGGCCTCGACGACCGCTACCGCGGTATCAAGAACGGCCGCCGGGTGCTGTTCGTCAACGAGAGCGATCTGGAGACGTTCGGGTACGCGGCCGGGGACCGGGTGGATCTGATCTCCGAATGGCAGGCCGCCGACGGGACCGTGCAAGAGCGCCGAGCCAACGACTTCCGGCTGGTGCCCTACCCGACCCCGGTCGGCAACGTCGCCGCCTACTACCCCGAAACGAACCCCCTCGTCCCGCTCGATCACGTGGCCCGCAAATCCAACACCCCGGTCTCGAAAGCGATCCTGATCCGCCTGCAACGGAGACCGTGATGGGCCGGGTCACCACCCGCGCCCCGGTCGTGCGGATCACCGCCGACCGGCAGTCGACGCGTCCGGACACCGTGGTCGTCGAGGAACCGCTCGAGATCCGGGTCAACGGCACCCCGCTGGCGGTGACGATGCGCACCCCCGGCTCCGACATCGAACTGGCGCAAGGTTTCCTGCTCACCGAAGGGGTGATCACCGGCCGGTCGGACATCACCTCGATCCGCTACTGCAACAGCCTCGACGAGAACGGGCACAACACCTACAACGTCCTCGACATCGATCTGGCCGCCGGAGTATCCCTGCCGGAGACCGGTCTCGAACGCAACTTCTACACCACCTCCTCGTGCGGGGTGTGCGGGAAGGCGTCGCTGGAGGCGATCCGGACCCGTTCCCGGCATTCCCCGGCCGACGACCCGGTCGTCGTCGCCGCGGACACCGTCGCCGCCCTGCCCGCGACCCTGCGGGCGGCGCAGAAGGTCTTCGACTCCACCGGCGGCCTGCATGCGGCCGGACTGTTCACCGCCGACGGCCAGTTGCTGGCTGTACGGGAGGACGTCGGCCGGCACAATGCCGTCGACAAGATCATCGGCTGGGCCGTCGAACAGGACCGTATTCCGTTGCGAGGCAGGGTTCTGCTGGTCAGCGGCCGCGCCTCGTTCGAGCTCGCCCAGAAGGCCGTCATGGCCGGCATCCCCGTCCTCGCCGCGGTCTCGGCACCCTCGTCGCTGGCCATCGACCTCGCCGACGATGCCGGCCTGACCCTCATCGGCTTTCTGCGGGGGGACACCATGAATCTCTACACGCACCCACCCCGCATCCTCGCCGGCCGAGCAGCCCGGCCGGTCACACTCTCCGGGTGAGCATGACCTCGATGTCGTCGAACCCGGGCGCGGTGAGCCCAGCAGCGCGCATCAACCGCAAGTCATTGGCGGCGATCGCCGCACCGGAGGCCCGCTTCTGCGGATGCCACGTCGACGCGATCTCCTCGTACTGCAGTCGGGCCGCGGTGCCGTAGCCGAGCAGCAGCAGGCTGTGGGCGAGGTTGATGCTGTGCATCAGGTTGTCGGGTTCCCTACCCAGGGCGGCGACGGACAGATCATGGGCGTGCTGGGGGCGCCCGGTATACAGCTCGAGCTCGGCGACGTACGCGGCGAATCCCGGATAGTGCGGATCGAGCCGGTACGCGACCTGGTAGTCCTCGGCGGCGTCCGCCCACCGCTCCTGCAGCACGTACAGGGCGCCACGTTCGACCATCGGCCGTGCCTGCTCGGGATGCAGCACAAATGTCTGGGTGAAGGTTTCGATCGCCTCGTCGATCTGCCCGAGCATGCGCTGGCACCGACCACGCCCGATCAGCGCCGAGTAGCCCCGCCCGTCCCCGGCGAGCACAGCCTCGAACAGGGCGAGCGCGACCTCGTATTCCCCGGCCCGATAGCGGTCCCAGGCGGCGGAGGTGCTCACTGTCAAGGTCTCACTCACCATGTCCGGTCTTCACCCCAGCGGACACGGACACCGGGCGGCGGGCCGGTCGTTTCGCGCGGATCCCGTAGTCCCCGACATGGTTGCGCAGCAGGTTCCCCGCACGTTTGCCGTCACCGGCTGCGAGGGCGTCGGCGATGGGCCGGTGCTCGGCGGCTGCGTCGATCAACGGAATTGCCGTCGTCGCCAGGCTCACCGCGGTGAGGACCTCGATCCCGAGTGCCTGCCACGCGTCGAACAGGGCCCGATTGTGCGCCGCCTCCACGATCGTCCGATGGAAACCAGCACTCGCCCGTGCGAACTCCAGTACCGCCGATCGGCCGGCGGCCTCGACCATCTCGTCGACCCGGCCGTACAACGGCTCGGCGGCACCGGCGAGATAGGGGGCTGCGAACTCGCCCGCCAACCCTTCGAGAGCGGCGCGCACCGGATAGTACTGCTCCAACTCGGTGGAGTCGATGCGGCGAACCCTGGTGCCCCGATTGGGGACGTACTCCACCAGCCCGGTCGAGACCAGCTCGCGCAGTGCCTCACGGACCGGGGCCTGACTGACCTCGAGGCGCGCGGCCACATCGAGCTCGCGGATGGGATCTCCGGGCTCGTACGCACCGTCGAGTATCTGTTCGAGCAGATACTCGCGGATCTTCGCCCGCAGGGGCTGGCGTGGAGGCATCGATTCGGCCTTTCGTTGAGGGTCACCCAACAGATTATCGATATCTCTCGGTTCGGCGGTCTAGCGCAGTGGGTGAATTATCGATAATCTTGCCACATCCATGCAGTCCGAACCAAGGGAGGAACGCATGACACACACCATTCCCCTCAACAGCGGGACGACCATGCCGGTCCTCGGCCTCGGAACCTGGGAAACCTCAGGCGAGGGCACCTACCACGCGGTGCGGCTCGCCCTCGACCTCGGCTACCGTCACCTCGACACCGCGACCTTCTTCGGCAACGAAGCACCGGTCGGACGAGCGGTCCGTAACAGTGGGATCGACCGGGCCGAGATCTTCGTGACCACGAAGATGCCCCCGGCCGATGCCGGACGCGAACGGCAGACACTGCAGCAGAGCCTGCGGGAGAGCGGCCTGGACTACTTCGACCTGTGGCTCGTGCATTGGCCACCCGGCGGCGCCGCCAGGGCCGCGACCTGGGAGAAATTCATCGACGCCCGCCGCGGCGGCGCCGTCCACGCGATCGGGGTGAGCAACTACAGCCTCGCCCAGATCGACGAGCTGAGCGCCGCCACCGGCGTCACCCCCGAGGGATGGGCTCCGCTCAAATCCACCGACCTGGCCGCCGCAGTACTGACCGACATCGCCGACCGCCACGGCGTCACCGCCGCCCAAGTCGTGCTGCGGTGGCACATCCAGCACGACGTCGTGGTGATCCCGAAATCCACCTCACCACAGCGCCTCGCGCTCAACATCGACGTCTTCGGCTTCGGCTTCGGCTTCCGACTCTCGCCCAGCGAGATGACCGCAATCGACACCATCGCCCTGGTCTCCGAGCCCGTGCCCGCGCTGTGGTGACTCGACCACCACTGCCCACCCCATTTACCGAAGGACCCCTCTGATGACCACCACAGAATCCACCCCGCAGACCGGTCCCCTGGCAGGGCGCGTCGCGCTGATCACCGGAGCCTCCGGCGGGATCGGCGGTGCCATAGCCCGGCGCCTCGCCGCCGACGGCGCCGATCTGTTTCTCGCCCACGGCCGTCACGTCGACGACGCCGCACAGGTCGCCGACCACGCCCGCAGCCTCGGTCGGCGAGTCGCGCTCGCTCCCGGCGACCTCGCTGATCCGGCCGTCCCCGCCGCGCTGGTCGATCAGGCCACCGAGCAGCTCGGATCGGTCGACATCGTGATCGCCAACGCCGGAGTCGGCGCCCAAACCCCCTGGGATCAGGTCGACCTCGACCAATGGAACACCACCCTCGCCGTCAATCTCACCGCCCCGTTCCTCCTGGCCCAGCGGGCGCTGCCGACCATGATCGACCGCGGCTTCGGACGCGTGCTGTTCATCTCCTCGATCGCCGCCCTCAACGGCGGTGTCGTCGGTCCGCACTACGCCGCGAGCAAGGCCGGCCTGCACGGGCTGACCCATTTCCTCGCTCCCCGCGTCGCCGGCAGCGGAGTCACCGTCAATGCCCTCGCTCCCGCCCTGATCGGCAACACCCGAATTCTCCCGACCGACCCGGAAGGGAAAGGGAAGCTCCCCATGCCCATCCCCGTCGGCAGACTGGGCGAACCCGACGAGGTCGCGGACATGGCGATCACCATGCTGCGCAACAGCTACCTGACCAACAAGGTCATCACCCTCGACGGCGGGCTGCTGCCACGATGACCGGACACCTCACCCTCGCCGAAGCGGCGAGTGCTGCCGCCGCCGCAGAAGACCATGCCCACCGGTTGGGTACGCCGATCGCGATCACCGTCGTCGATCCCGGCGGGCACGTCATCCTGCAACATCGCCAAGACGGGATCCATGTGGCGGCCACCGCAGTCAGCGCCGCGAAAGCCCGCGCCGCCGCTCTGTTCAACCGGCCCTCCGGGGAGCTGGAAACATTCGTCGCCAACCCCGAGCGACCCGCACTGAGCGCACTCACCGCCGTCGTCGACGACGTACTCGCCGTCCAGGGCGCACTGCCCATCCGCATTCACCTACCCGGCCATACCCGCCCCACGCTGCTCGGCGCAGTCGGAATCTCCGGCGGCACACCCGCCGAGGACGAAGACATCGCCCGCCACTCAGCCAACGCCCGACCTCTCTGCGAAAACAGCGCTCGTTGCCCAATACCTCCCCGGGACGCAAGAACTGGTCATCATCGCCGACCCTGAAGACGGCGCAGCCTCCTTCTTCAAGCGGCTCGGGATGAGCCTGCCACCCGCGGCGGCCGAGCAAGCCGCAGGCACCGGCCGGCTGGTGGTCAGCCCCGAGCGCCTGGACGCCCTCAACTCGGATCTGGTCATCATCCTCGTCAACGGCGGCGCCGCCCGCGATCTCGAATCCCTGCCCGGCTTCGCCGACCTGCCCTCCGTGCGAGAAGGCGGCATGTTCATCGCGGACTACCCCACCGTCACCGGCGTCAACCTGCCCAGGCCCGCAATCGGTCACGCACGCATTCGATCAGACGCTGCCCTACCTGCGCGCCATCGCCTCGTGATGGCGAGGAGGGACGCCCCCAACTGGTGCGCCGTACCGACCGCCCCCTCAGGAGAAAAAGGTGGTTCGCTCATGAGGTTGGATCTTGCTAGTGGTGTCGGGATTCTGCGGTTGGCTGTCGATGCGGGGATCGCCCTGACGTCGATGGTGATCGCAGTCCCGGTTGCCTTCGTCATCGGCGAGGCAGCAGTGATCGGACGGGCGATGCGTGCGTACGAGGACGAGGACGAGGACGAATATGGGTACCTGGACGAGCACGAGCGGTGCACCGTGTCGCCGGATTCGAGCACGCATGACCTCGGGACGGTAATCGCGCTCGGATGAGGAGGGCGGCTGGTCTTCGCCGATATCGACGACCTTGCCGTCGATCCGTCACCCGAGATCGACGGCGAGGCGGCCGAGCATAGATGAAACTCGGCATGGTTCATTGCCGATGACAATTAGTCACGTCAGAGTTGCATTTGTTCCACCCCAATGGTTTACGCGATAAATGATGAGCTGGGTAGCCGACCGGGTTCGCCCTGCACCCTGTCGCAGGGGGTCGCGCGCGATCTCTCTAACTGCGGGCTTCCGTTTTGACGATGGTCAGAACTGACTCCCAAGGCTTAGCGGTCAGTCCTCGGCGCCAGCTAGGTGTGTACTGGCCTGTTCGCTGGTGGATGTCGTACCCGATCCAATTCTATGGGCAGCTACGAACCGCGCGGCGCCGAGGCAAGCGCCGGTCACATGGACTCCGTGGATCCCATCCCGTTTCTCGCGGCTCTTGATTTCAGCGCGGTCCTTGGGGCGGTCTCCGGTCATTGCTTGCACGCCGCGGCCGGCGGGAAACGGCAGGGCGTCTAAGCCCCAGTGGACTCAGCATCGACTGGTGGTGTCGGGGACCTGGGGATGCACAAGTCGACGCTGGTAGCCAAGGCGATCATCGTCGCCTTCTACAAACAGTCGGACAAATTCAACTACATCATGGGGCTCCAACGGCGGCCGTGAGGCCCTGATAGAAGGGGGCATCCTGAGGCGGGTCGCACTGCTGATCGTCGTCTTCTGCGGTGGGTTGTGGAAACGCGCGAAGGTCGTTTCGACGCGCGCGACTGCGGCCACGAGGCCGACTCCGGCCACGACGATCGGGACGAACACCACACGAGATGTGTTTCATATGTGGAACAATGTCTCATATTCGAAAGGATGGGATCTGGTGAAGGACGAGTCGAAATATCTGGCGCCGGCCGTGGATACGGCAGCGCGAGTCTTGGAGTTCCTGAGCAGGTATCGGACGAGCCAAAGCACGCTGAGCGAGATTGCGTCGGCGCTGGAGGTGCCCAAGAGCACGTGCCTTCGCGTGCTGCTGACGCTGTCGCGTCACGGTCTGGTGTCCTACAGCGAGGATTCGAAGCGGTATTCGCTCGGGTTCTTTGCGGTCGTCCTCGGTGCGCGGGCCGAGGAAGGGCACAGTGCTATCAACCGAGCGCGTCCGTTGATGACCGAGATCGTTGAGCGCAGCGGCCTTACCGCAGCCCTGGTCCAGAGGGTGTCGGACGATCGCCTGATGTACGTCGCGAAGTCTGACGGCGCCGCGATCAGCACCGTGCACGTTTCGGTGGGCAACCGGTTCCCGATTCTTCAAGTGTCGTACGGCAAGTGGTATGTGGCCTTTGCCGATGCGGAGCAGCGCGATGCGATGGTTCCGACCGTGCTTCCCACCACGGCCACCCGTGTTACCCCGGATCGTGCGACCTACCTGGCCGAGTGCGATGCACTGGATCCGCACGGCGTCCTGGTCTCGCGCGGGGAGTACGCACCGGGAGTCCTGGCCGTGTCGATCCCGCTGGTGGACCAGCGGGGCGACCTCGAGGGCGTTGTTGTCGCACTGGGGTTCTCGGACTCGTTCGAAGAGGACGAGCTTGATCCCATTCGGTCCATGATGCAGAGCATCGCGATGCGCTGCAATGCGCATGTGACGGCAGGCTGAGGAATCGGTGTCTCGAGTTTCGGAGGGGTGGCCCACGGCTCAGCCTTCCGTTCCTTGACGCGTGGCGCCCGAGGGTGGCGTGCCGTTCCTGGCCTACGCGAGTAGTCGCGACGTGGGGGCACCGCCTGTCGCGATGCCCTCGAAGAACTCGACGTTCGACAGCCCGACGGCGTTTCATATATGAAACGCTTGCCCATATATGGAACAGTGCCCTACAGTGCGGAGGTAGTGATCTGCGGCACATTCCCGGCAACCTGAGGAGCGCTTGTGGCATCGACAACAACCGACACCGACTGGACCCGTCTGTGGGCGAGCCCCGATATGCAGGCACTGAGGAGGGACAGACGAGCCTTCTTCGCCGTCGCCTGGACGCTGTTCGGGGCCGGATTCACCACCCTGATCGGGGTGAGTGCGTTCGCGAAGCAGACCATGGGCAGTGAGATCGTGGACGGTCTGAGCGTCGGACTGGTTCTGGCACTCGCCTACATCACGATCGTCATGGTGGTTACGTTCTGGTACGTGCAGCGTGCGCGGGTCTGGGACGCGATGGCCGCCAGGGCAATTGCGGGAACCAGGTTCACCTCGCGAGCGGAGTCCGCTGATGCCTGAAGGCTTCAACCCGACCGCCGTCGTGGTGACATTGATGCTGCTGGCGGTCACGCTGGTCGCGACCTATACCGCCGCGAAACGCACGAGGACCGCTGCGGACTTCTGGACCGCTGGAGGAGCGATCTCCGGTCGGAAGAACGGCATCGCGATCGCCGGTGACTTCCTGAGCTCGGCGTCCCTGCTGGGCATCTCCGGCCTGGTCTTCCTGACTGGGATGGACGGCATCGTCTACGCGGCGATCGTGTGCGGGATCTTTCTGATGGTGCTGTTCATGATGGCCGAGAAGCTGCGCAACCTCGGCCGCTTCACGTTCGCCGATGCGCTGGCCACCCGTCTCCAGGCGGGGCCGGTACGTATCGTCTCGGCGATCTCGACACTGTTCATCTGTGTCTTCTACCTGCTCGCGCAGATGGTGGCGGGCGGTGTTCTGATGGAAGCGCTCACCGGCATCGCCTTCACATGGGGCGTTGTCGTTTCGGCCGTGCTGATGCTGTCTTACGTCCTCTTCGGCGGGATGCTGGCCACCACGTGGTTGCAGATCATCAAGGCCGTATCCCTGATGGCGGTCGTAGGTCTGCTCGCAATCCTGGTCCTCATCCGCATCGACCCGAACCCGTTGCAGGTGGCGCACCTGGCCTCCGTGCAGTCGGCGCTCGGAGACTCGTACTTCGCCAGCGGCAACGCCTACGGCAGCTCGCTGAACATCATCTCGATGGCGGTCGCCGTCACTTTGTCCGCGGTCGGGCTGCCGCACGTGCTCATGCGGTTCTTCACCGTCCCGGATGCCGCCCAGGCGCGGAAGTCGGCCATCTGGGCCATCAGCCTTATCGCCGTGTTCAACGTCCTGATCATCTTCCTCGGGCTGGCAGCCCGAGCTGCCCTGGGCGACGGAGGTAACGCGCAGGCTGGTGCGGGCGGCAACCTCGCACTACCAGCCCTGGCGGTGTTCCTCGGGGGAGGTGAGGGGTTCGGTGCAGACCTGCTGCTGGCACTTGTCGTGGCGATCTCGATCGCGACCCTTCTCGCAGTGTCGGCCGGGCTGGTCCTCAGTGCCTCCAGCGCCGTCGCACACGACCTGTGGTCGCAGGCATTCCGACGTCCGGAGCGGCAGGAGATCCCCGTCGGTCGAGTCGCCGCGGTCGGCATCGTGCTGGTCACGGTCGGTGTCACGCTGCTGCTGGGAAGTGGGCAGAACATCACCTTCCTCTCGACGCTCGCCGTGTCTATCGCAGCGAGCGCGAACTTCCCGGTGCTGATCATGACGCTGATCTGGCGTCGGATGAGGACCATCGGGGCGGTCATCGGCTCACTCACCGGACTCATCAGCTCGCTGGTGCTCATCGTGCTGGGACCGCTGCTCTGGCCCACAGTGGCACCGCTCATCTCGGACTCGCTGTCCGTGACGGCGCCCTTCCCGTTGAGCTTCCCGATCCTGATCTCGATGCCGCTCGGCTTCATCGGCTGCATCGTCGGAAGCCTGCTCAGCAAGGAGGAGATCGACGACGCATCCTTCGACGAGCTCCAGGTCCGTGCGCTCACGGGCGCGGGACTCGACAAGGACAAGGTGCTGTCGCACTGAGCTGAACGGTCTTAGACGACCCCGAGGCACTCGCTCGGATGTGCCCCGGGTGGCGACTTCGCCGTCGCATCGCTGCGATCGCGGATTCTGGCCCCCGACAGGCACCGTCGACCAGGACAGCACTTCCTTGCCGACACCACGACTCGTCCACCCACCTGATGGCAACTGACGTTGCCGCAACCACACCTCCTGGAGGCACACCATCATGAGCTCCTCTTTCAAGTCCGTTCTCCGCGAAGGCAGCCTGGCCGACCGCGTCATCCTGGTGACGGGGGGTGGGACGGGGATCGGGCGCTGCATCGCCCACGAGGTTGCCTCGCTGGGCGCAGTGACGCTGTTGGCCGGCCGACGCGCGGAGCCGCTCGAACAGGTTGCTCGAGAGATCGCGGACGCCGGGGGCCAGGCCGACTTCGTCTCCTTGAACATCCGTGACGCCGACAGCGTCGAGCGGGCTGTCAGTTCCCTGGTGGACAAGCACGGGCGGATCGACGGTCTGGTGAACAATGCCGGTGGTCAGTTCCCCGCGCCGGTGGAGGACATCTCACCCAACGGCTGGCGGTCGGTCATCGACCTCAACCTGACGGGCACGTTCCTGGTCAGCCGGGCCGTCTACCGATCCTCCATGCAGACGCACGGCGGCTCCATCGTGTCGATCGTGGCGAACATGTGGAACGGCATGCCCTTCATGGCCCACACGGGAGCCGCGCGCGCCGGTGTCGTCAACCTGACGCAGACCATGGCGTTGGAATGGGCTTCCCACGCCGTACGGGTCAACGCCGTGGCCCCGGGGGTCATCCTCTCCAGTGGGATGGACACCTACACGCCGGAGCAGCGAGAGGGGATCGCCCAGCAGGCCCGAGGCATCCCGGCCGGACGCATCGGCACCGAGAGTGAGGTGTCGGGAGCGACGGCGTTCCTGCTAACCGACGCTGCATCCTTCATCACCGGCGAGACGCTGAAGATCGACGGCGCCGCCAGCCTGCTTCCCCAGCCCATGATGCCGATGGCCGCGTTCGAGCCGATGCCTATCTTCGACGGCTTCCACCTGGCGCAGGAGATCCCCGAGTTCTGGAACCCGGCCAAGGTCTGACGCCCGTCGTGTGGCATGAGCGAGCCCACCGTGCGTGGCTCAGGCCGACTATCGATTTCTGATTTGATCAACGAAAGGTGTTCTCGCCGTGACGCTCAGCCCCGCATGGCTCCAGGCAATCCTGGCGGCACGCTCCATCGCACTGATCGGCGCCTCGGACGACCCGACGAAGATCTCCGGTCGCGCCATGTCCTACCTGCGGCGCTACGGCTACGGCGGAACCGTGTACCCGGTCAACAGTCATCGGGACGGCGTGCAGGGTGTTGTCGCGTACAAGTCGGTCGCCGAGGTACCTGAGCCGGTCGACGTGGCCGTACTCTCGCTGCCGCAGCGTGACGTCGTTCCAGCGCTTCGACAGTGCGCTGAGCAGGGCATCGTGGTGGCCGTGGTCTACGCATCGGGGTTCGGCGAGTCCCGTCGGGCGGGGGAGCCCGACCTGCAGGCCGAGATCACGGCGATTGCCCAGGAGTCCGGCATGAGGATCCTCGGACCGAACTGCCTCGGCGCGATCGGGTTTGCGCATGGAGTGACCGCAACCTTCGCGTCGGCCCTGGACGACGGCGACCTGCCGATCGGCCCGATCGCGCTCGTAACCCAGAGCGGTGCGTTCGCCAGTTTCGTCTTCAGCGCTGGCCGCGATGCCGGGCTCGGCTTCCACTTCGTGGCGAACACCGGCAACGAGGCGGACCTGACGGTCGGCGAGGTGCTCGCCGAGGTCATCGAGCTGCCGGAGGTACATCTCGCGCTCACCCACATCGAGGGCATTCGTGACATGCCCTCCTTCGAGCGGGCGGCGCGTCGCGCACGTGAGCTCGACAAGCCGCTCGTCGCCGTCAAGGTCGGCAGGACACAGGTCGGCGCAGAAGCCGCGCGGGCTCACACGGGATCGATTGTGGGGGATGACGCGTACTACTCCGAGGTGTTCGCCAGGCATGGCGTGGTGCGAGCAGAGTCCATGGCCGAACTCGTCGATGCTGGGCGAGTCTTCGCGGATGGTCGCCGCACGGCGGGCAACCGTGCCGCCATCGTGTCGATCTCGGGTGGAACGGGTGTCCTGATGGCGGACGCCTGTATCGCCATGGGCATGGACGTGCCGGAGCTTGACGGCGTGATCCGCGACGGGCTGGGCGAGCTGTTGCCGGCGTATGCCTCGACGCGTAATCCCGTCGACTTGACCGGCTCGGCCCTCGACAACCTTTCGACCTTCGGAGGAGCCTTGGACCTGTGCGTCGATGACGAGGCGACGGACATCGTGTTCGTCTCGATCGGGAACGCCAGCTCGAGCGAGGCGGCGATCTGCGATGCCATCCTCGCGGTGCACGCGCGCAGCGACAAGCCGCTGATCGTCACGTGGGCCGGGGGCAGCGGGCTGCCCGCCAAGAGGCTGGCGGCCGACGGCGTGCCGGTTTTCGACGACCCGATCCGCGCGATACGAGCCGGAAGCTTTCTCGTGGGTTGGAGCGAGGCCGCCCGCCGACCGGGTGCCGCGAGACTGCACGGTGCCGAGAACGTCAAGAATGGAGTGCCCGCATGAAGAGCGACGAGATGCTGCCCACCTTGGTACGCGAGCTGGCGCAGGAAGATCCTGATCGGGTGGTTCTACAGCACGTGGACGGACGGTCGCACAGCGCGCGAGAGGTGCTCGAATCCTCCATGGCCTGGGCTGCGGCGCTGGAGGACAGGGGAGTGGGGCGCGGGCAGACCGTCCTGGTGATGCTTCCGCCCAGCTTCGCGGGTATCGAGCTCTGGCTGGGGATCGCGTCCCAGGGGGCGGTGGAGGTGCCGGTCAACACCGAGTACAAGGGCAGCATCCTGGAGCACGTGCTCGCGGATTCGCGCGCCGAGGTCGCCGTGGTGGCCGAGCGGTACCTCGACACCTTCCTGATTGCCGCCGGGACAACGGGTCTCAGGTGGCAGGTCGTGGTGTGGAACGACGACACCACGCCCGTCGGCACGGACCTCCCGTCCTCCGAGCACTCGCTCGTCCGGGACTCTGCGGCGCTGCGGCCCGGGGCCACGCCCACGCAGGTCGTCGAGCCGCGTCCACGGGACACGTCGTGCGTCCTGTACACCTCGGGCACGACGGGACCCTCGAAGGGGGTGATCGTGCCCTGGCAGCAGCTGTACGCCACTTCGACCGGCATCATGCCCCAGTCCGAGCTTGGTCCGGACGACGCGTTCTACGCGCCGTTCCCTCCCTTTCACGTGAGCGGCAAGTTCCCGTTCTACAGCATGATGCTGTGTGGCGGACGGGTAGTCATCAAGGAGCAGTTCAAGACCTCCGAGTTCTGGAGCGAGATCGAGGAGCACCGCTGCACCACGACGATGCTGCTGGGAGCGATGACCAACTTCCTCTTCCGCCAGACCCCGAGCGCCTCGGACGCCGACACGCCCCTGCGCAACGTCCTGATGGTCCCAGCCATCGCGGAAGTCGACGAGTTCAGGGACCGGTTCGACCTGCGGGTCCACACCGTCTTCAACATGACCGAGGTCAGCTGTCCTCTGGTCTCCGACATGTGGGACCTGGGACCCGCCGGAAGCTGCGGCAAGGTCCGGGACGGCTACCAAGTTCGCCTCGTCGATCGCGACGACAACGAGGTACCGGTCGGTCAGGCCGGGGAGCTGGTCGTACGAGCCGACGAGCCGTGGGCGCTCATGAACGGCTACTGGGGCCTGCCGGAGAAGACCGTCGAGGCTTGGTCGAACCTGTGGCTGCACACCGGTGACGCCTTCATCCGCGACGCGAACGGTCACTACTTCTTCGTGGACCGGATCAAGGACGCGATTCGCCGACGTGGTGAGAACATCTCGTCGGTCGAGGTCGAGTCGCAGGTCCTCCACCATCCGGCTGTCGCCGAGTGCGCGGTCGTGGCGGTTCCTTCCGAGTGGGGCGAGGACGAGATCCTGGCCGCTGTCGTCCTGCGTGACGAGCTCACCGAGACCGAGCTGTGGACCTACTGCCAGGAGCGGCTGCCGCGATTCATGGTGCCTCGGTACATCAGCTTTGTGGAGGCAATCCCCAAGACGGCCACGTCGAAGATTCGCAAGGCGGTGATCCGGGACATCGGAGTGACCGAGACCACCTGGGACGCCACGAAGGGTCCGGGTTCGCGGCCGCAGGCCTCGGAGGACAAGTCGCACGCGTAAGCACTCGTCGATCCACGACTCATTAATTACAGGAGATAAAGTTGTCCACGATCACCGTTGCCGTTCAAGACGGCGTCGCCCGCATGGTCCTCAACCGGCCGGACGAGGCGAACTCGCTGAACACCCAGATGCTCGAGGAGTTGTCCGCAGAGCTTCACGCCCTCCACGGTCGGGACGACGTCTTCGCGCTCGTCTTATCCGGTGAGGGCCGCGGCTTTTGCGCCGGGATGGATCGCGCGCTCGCGGAGCGACTGCTGCCGGACGGGCAGCTCGGTGAGGTGCAGGAGCTCACGAGGTTCCTCGACCTCGGTGGTCGGGTCTTCGAGCAGATCCGGTCGTTCCCGGGTATCACGGTCGCTGCTGTGCGCGGGTTCGCGATCGGCGGCGGGATGCTGCTGATGACCGCCTGCGACGTCCGGGTCGTCGTGACGGGGGCACGGCTTGCCGTTCCCGAGTCGACCTTCGGTCTTCCCCTCTCGTGGGGTGCGGTCGGCGGGCTCATCGATCTGGTGGGCGAGGGTCGGGCCCTCGACTGGATCGCGACGGGGCGCAAGCCGTCCTTCGAGGAACTGATGATGTCCGGCTTCATCACGCGCGCCGTCGCCGAAGAGGACTTAGACGATGTGGTGGACGAGTACGTCACCACGGTCCGGGCCAATCCAGCCCTGTTCATCCGGGTGACCAAGCCGCAGATCCGGTCATACGCACGCCCAGCGTCCGCATTGTCCACGCTTGAGACCCTGGGATCCATCGGTCTGCTCGCGCTGAACGATTCCCTGCGATGACCGTGAAGGAGCAGGGCATGCCCATGACCCCCTCGTACGACGACGGACAGCTGCACATTCGCGGAGCCCTGCTGGTCGAGGACTCGATCGATGTTGTCGACGACGTCGTCATCGATCAGCCGCGACGAGGCGAAGCGCTCGTCCGGCTGGTCTCGGCCGGTGTGTGCGGCAGTGACCTGGCGATGATCGACGGGAAGCTCCCGTATCCACGACCGCTGATGCTGGGACACGAGGCCATGGGGGTCGTCGAGGCACTGGGCCCCGACACGGAGGCGCCCGGCATCGGATCCCGTGTGACGCTGTGGATGCGTCCGCCGTGCAGGGCGTGCCGGTCCTGCGTCAACGGCCGGGCGGAGCTGTGCGAGAACAGCGGCGGCATGTCCGCTCGCGGCACCCTGCTGGACGGCCGTACCTCGTCCAGCCGCGGCGGCGAACCGGTCTACCGCGGCCTGGGCATCGGAGCCTTCAGCACCCATGTCGTCATGCCGGTCAACGGCCTGGTGCCGGTGCCCGACGAGGTGCCGGACGACGTCGCGGCGCTGGTGGGCTGTGGGGTGTCGACGGGTGCCGGCGCGGTCCTCAACGTCGCGTGTCCGGAGCCCGGCGACAGCGTGCTCATCATGGGCGCGGGGGGAGTCGGGTTAGCCGCGGTGATGGCCGCCGCCGCGGTCGGAGCCGGCAAAGTCATCGTGTCCGATCCGTCGGAGCATCGGCGGAAGCAGGCGCTGGAGTTCGGGGCGACCCACGTGGTGGACCCGTCCGAGGACCTTCCTCTCCGCAAACAGTTGAAGGCGCTCACCGGGTCGTCGACGGTCGACGTCGCGATCGACGCGGTCGGCTCGACCGCGCTCCTGGAGGCCGGCTACGGGGTGATCCGCTTCGGCGGGGTCCTGGTGGCTGTCGGCCTGCACGGCATGGATGCGACGATGACCCTGCCCGCCGCGATGGTCGCTGTCAGCCACAAGCAGATCCGCGGTTGCTTCATGGGTGGCATCGACCCGCAACGAGACCTTCCGAGGCTCTTCGAGCTGTACACCAGCGGTCGCATGCCGATCGACAAACTCGTGACCAGTCGTCGCCCGCTCGGGGAGGTCCACGAAGCGCTCGATGACCTGCGTGAAGCCCGAGGCCTGCGCACGGTGCTCGACCTGACGTTGTAGAACTCCCTCCCTACAGAGACCTGGAGGTCTTGTGAACCACGAATGGAAGCAGCACTGGCTCGGCGGAACCTGGGCTGTGGCATCCGACCCGGACGCCTACTACGACGTCGTGAATCCCTCCACCGAGGAGATCGCCGGCCGGGTCCCGCATGCCAGTGTCGACGATGCTCTCGCAGCGCTGTCGGCCGCTCGCCGCGCGCAGGAATCCTGGGGTTCGTCCGATGTCAAGGAGCGAGCGGCGATCCTGCGCGCCATCGCCGCGGGGATCCGTGACCGTGCAGACGAGCTCGCGGCCCTGATCACCGCCGAGGTCGGAACACCGGTGTCGATGTCGAAGGCGCTGCAGGTCGACCTGTCCGCGGTGTTCTTCGACGATGCGGCTGCGCTCGTCGAGGAGTTCGCCTTCGAGTACTCCACCGGCAGCACCGACGTGGTGCTCGAACCTGCGGGAGTGGTGGCGGCGATCGTGCCCTGGAACTTCCCACTCCACCAGGCTGCGACCAAGCTCGCGTACGCACTGGCCGCAGGATGCACGATCGTCGTCAAGGCGAGTCCCGTGGCTCCGCTGGCCCTATTCGCCCTGGCGGAGGTCATGGACGAGGCCGGGCTGCCGGACGGCGTCGTCTCGGTCATCGCCGCCGACGGTCGGACGGCAGGTGAGGCCATGGTCTCCTCGCCGGACACCGGCTTGGTCAGCTTCACCGGTTCGACCGGCGCCGGCCGCCGGGTGGCGGCGCTGGCGGCCGAGCGCGTGATCCCGGCGGCCCTCGAGCTGGGCGGCAAGAGCGCGAGCATCGTCCTCAACGACCTGGAGCCTGACGCCTACGCGAAGGCGGTCAAGCGCACGGTCTCGGACTGCATGCTGAACGCGGGCCAGCGATGCATCGCGCTGTCCAGGCTGCTGGTCCCCCGTACGCGTCTGCGAGAGGCCGAGCAGGCGGCCACGAGCGCCTTGGCACGATGGATTATCGGGGACCCGACGTCAGCGGCGACGACGGTGGGCCCGATGGTCTCCGAGGTGCAGCGCGATTCGGTCACCCGGCATGTCGACGGTGCGATCCGTGAGGGCGCGCGTGTCGCGGCGCAAGGATCCGCCGACATGCCAGGTCGAGGCTTCTTCGTGCAGCCCGTGATCCTCTCGGACGTCACGATCGACATGGCTGTGGCGACCGAAGAGGTGTTCGGTCCGGTCCTGGTGATCCTGGCATTCGACGACGAGGACGACGCGGTCGCGGTGGCGAACTCCACGCCGTACGGGCTGTCCGGGGCGATCTGGAGCTCCGACGCGGAGCACGCCAAGGCCGTCGCGCGTCGGGTGCGCACCGGGCAGATCTCGATCAACGGGGGAGTTTTCGACCCGAAGGCTCCCTTCGGCGGGCGAGGCGACTCCGGCTACGGGCGCGAGTGCGGAGCCAGCGGGCTCGAGGAGTTCCTGGTGACCAAGGCGCTGCTGAACGTCTGCTCCTGACAGTCAGTCCTGGTGTCGGAAGATGAGTTTGGCCTGCCCGCCGTTGAAGCGCTCGGTGACACCATCGGCAAGCCGCGCCATCTCATCGCCGACCGCGCCTACAACTACGTCACCAACGACAAGTTCGCGCTGCCCGTCTTAAGGGTTCGGAATCACCCCGACGGGGTTCTACCAATACCGCTCGAGTGCACGACAGGCCTGGAGGTAACGGTCACCGCGACAATGCCCCAATCCCACGACGAAGCGCGACCGAATGGGGCATCGATTGCGCGGCGCTGAGGCAGCGGCTCATCGAGCGACGTCGGAGTGGCCTGCCCCGCCCCGCCCCTTGCCATCGCCCCGCCGATAAGTTTATGGTCAGTCCATTCGCATGAGAGGAGATCAGCGTGTCGATCAGAGTGGGATTGTCGGTCACGGACGCGCTCCTCGTCCCGAAACCCGCGGATCGGCGGCTTCTCCTCGATTCCGCGGCAGAGGCGGGGCTCGACCACATCACCGTCGGTGACCACATCAGCTTCCACGGTGGTACCGGGTTCGACGGCATGGTCTCGGCCACGTCCGTCCTGTCCAGCCACGACACTCTGTCGGTGATCATCGGCGTCTACCTACTCGGCCTGCGTCATCCGATGCTCGCCGCCCGCCAGATCGCGACACTGTCGCAGATCGCCCCCGGCCGACTGGTTCTGGGCGCCGGCGTGGGTGGTGAGGACCGCTCCGAAATCTCGAACAGCGGAGTCGATCCCAGCACCCGCGGCCGTCGCCTCGACGAGACCCTCGAGGTGCTGCGCGCCGTCCTCACCGGCGAGGAGGTGACCCATCACGGTGAGTTCTTCACCCTCGACCGGGCGCGCATCCTGCCGGCGCCGCAGCCGGCGGTGCCGATCCTGATCGGTGGCCGCGGCGAATCCGCCATTCGCCGCACCGCCCGCTTCGGCGACGGCTGGCTCGGAATCTTCTGCACACCGCGACGTTTCGCCGAGACCCGGTCCGCGATCCTCGAGGCCGCCGCGCAGGAGAATCGTGCGCCGGACTCGTTCGGCGTCAACGTGTGGTGCGGGCTCGACAAGGATGCCTCGGTTGCGGACCGACTCGTCGGCGAGAAGATGCAGGCGTTGTATCAGTTGCCGCGCGACAAATTCCGCCATCTGGCACCCGCCGGAACACCCGAGCAGGTGGCCGAGTGGCTGAACTCGTTCGTCGAGGCGGGCGCCGACAACATCACCCTGGTGCCGGCGACGACGTCGATGGAGTCGGCCATCGAGCACGCGGCGACCGTCCGCACACTTCTGCTCACCCATCACCGCTGACCGTGTGATGCCCACCTCCGACGAAGGCACCGGTCGTAAGCACCTTCCACTCAGCGCGTTGGACGAGCTTCTCGACGACGCCGCGGTGGCCGTCGACTGCCTGTCCGCGATCGTCCGGGTCTGTTCGGAGGCCACCGGCAAAGCAGTAACCCTCTTCGACCGCCAGGGACACGTCGTCGCGTCCGCCCGGCCCGATGCCGGCAGGCAGACGACGTTCCCACCACTGCGCGAGATCGTGCGCGAGCACGCAACGACCCCGACCAGTGCGGAACCCGTGCTGTTGCCCGCCGAACTCGGCACCGGGTTGTCGCGGCGGAAGATCCTCAGCGCGATCGTCGAACGCGGCGAACACCTCGGATGGCTCGTCGTCGACGAACAACCCACGCCGTTCCATCCCACGGACGAGTACGTGACCCTCCGCTGCGCCCGCCGCATCGGCGCGCAGTTCCTCACCCAGCGTCGCATCACCCGGGTGGCCTGGAATGCGCGGTCCGCACTCGCCCGCCAACTCGTTCGCGGCTCCGGCGCCTGGGCCGATCTCGCGGCCGGTGCCGAATACCTCGGCGTGAACGTCCACGCCCGCCGGTCCCTGGTGTATGTCCGCGAATCCGACGGAACACCCGAGGATCTCGACCGCTCCCTCGCCGAGCACACCGAGCGTGCTCTCGGCATGGAGGTGTTGTCGACTCGGGGTTCGGAGGGAATCCTCCTGCTCATCGAGGCACCGGAGCACGTCGCGTCCCCGACCGTCGTCCGGCGCATCACCGCGACCCTCGAGGCGGCGGCCGCCGAACTGAGCCCGACGGGAGGTCTGATCGCCGGGGTGTCGTCCGTGTACGAACCCGATTCGTTCACCCGCGCCTACCGCGAGGCACGGGAGGTCGTGCGCTGCATCGACCGTTTCACTCACGGAACAGGGCATCGCGTTCTCGCCGTCGACGATCTGGGACCGGCCCGACTTTTCCTCGCGAACGGCGAGATCTCCGCCATCCGACACTACATCGACGACATGCTCGGCCCCCTCCTCGATGACGACGCGGCATCGACCGAACTGATTCGCACCCTGGCAGTGTGGTTCGAGCAGAATCGCGGTATGCGCCGCACCGCCACCCGTCTGGGTGTGCACGAGAACACGGTGCGCCTCCGGTTGTCGCGAGTGCACGCCCTCACCGGCCTCGATGTCACCGGTGACGCGTCTCATCAATTGAGCATCCATACCGCGCTTCTCGTCCTCCGACTTCGTGACCATCCGGCCTTCCACGTCGAAAACCGCTGCGCCGAAGCGGAATGCGACGACACTGTACGCATCGATGCACTGCCCGACGAACGGAGATCCGCATGACCGACCCGCACCGCCGCAAGGCACTGGTAACCGGTGCCGCACGCGAGGGCGGTATCGGTAAGGCCATCGTCGCCCGGCTCGAAGCCGACGGGATGGAGGTGGTCACGCTCGACCGTGCACCCGGGTGCACGTACCAGGCCGACATGTCCGCCGACGAACTGCCGCCCCTCGACGACATCGACGTCTACGTGGCCAATGCGGGTCTGACGACGATGTTCGGTGCCGCACACAGTCTGTCGATCGACAAGTGGCGGAAGGATCTCGACGTCAACCTCACCGGGACCTTCCGCGTGCTCCAGCAGTGCCTGCCGGGGATGCGCGAACGGCGGTACGGCCGCGTCGTCGTCATCTCCAGTACCGCAGGCACGCAGGGCATGCCGGCCCAGGTGTCGTACAGCACCACGAAGGCGGGCCTGCTCGGTCTGGTGAAAACCGTTGCGGCCGAGAACGTCGCCCTGGGCATCACCGCCAACGCCGTCCTGCCCGGAATGACGGCCAGCTCCGGCATCCTGTCCATGCCTCAGGACATCCAGGACGCGTGGCTTGCATCGATGCCCAACGGATTCGTCGACCCGGCCGACATCGCGGATGCCGTCGCGTTCTTCGCCTCCCCCACCGCTCGCAGCGTCACCGGCCAGTTCCTCACCGTCGACGCGGGCGACGGTCTCAACACCCGCACGGTCACCTCCTCGGTGGCGCAGCACCGATAGCGTCCGCGCGTGCTCAGTTCACCAGCACACCGCCGTCGACGGGCAAGCTCACCCCGGTCAGATACGCGGACGCGTCGCTCGCCAGAAACACCACCACCGCGGCGATGTCCTCGGGGTCGCCGATGCGTCCGAGGGGAATCCGGGCGTCGATGATCTTGCGCTTGTAGTTCTCGGTATAGTGCTCTGTCGCCTCGGACGGAAAGACACCCGGCAGAATCGCATTCACCCGGATTCCGTTCGGCCCCAGTTGCGCGGCGAGGTCGCGGGTCAGCCCGAGGACGGCGGCCTTGCTCGCGCTGTACGCGGCGGCGGGCATCTTCGCCGTCGTCAGCGCCATGACGCTGGAGACATTGACGATCGAACTGCCGCGACCCATCACCCGCGCGCACGCCTGGATCATCCAGTAGGAGCCGTGCACGTTCACGTCGACGACCGACCGGAAGTGGTCGGGCGGATCCTCCGTCACGTGATGGTATTCGCCGCCGGTGCCGGCGTTGTTGACGAGGACGTCCACCCGCCCGAATGCCTCGACGGCGGCTTCGACGAGGCGATCACACTGGTCCACCTGCGTCACGTCGGTCTCCACCGCCACCACGCGGGGGTTGTACTTCCGCACCTGCTCCGCGGTCGCGGCCAGTTTGTCGCCACGCCGCGCCCCGAGGACGACGTCGGCACCCGCCCGAGCCAGCGTGAGCGCGTACGCCACTCCGAGACCGGACGACGCCCCGGTCACCACCGCGACCTTGCCGTTCAACGAGAACCGCTCCAGCCCAGCATCGTTCCGGGACCGATATCCGCTGATCGATGTCATAGGGAAGCTTTACCACGCACCGAAGGCCATCCGAAGCGACCACCGAGGGGCCACTGTGGATTTCTTCAGCGACAGTCGTGCGTGTGTTTGCGGTACCGGCCGACCGACCCGATCGTGGAGACGTGACGGAATTCGACGTGAACACGCTGACCACACGAGCGACGGCGGCCGCGGGTCGCCGATGGCCGGGAGCCGTGGTGTCCGCGCCGTCGGCGCTGCCGGGTGGGGTGTCGAGCCTGACCTACCGGGCCACCCTGACACGGCCGGGCCGGCCCGACACAGACGTCGTCCTCAAGATGGCACCGCCCGGACTGGAACCGGTCCGCAACCGCGACGTGCTCCGGCAGGCGCAGATCATCCGCCTCCTCGGAACGACGCCCGGCGTCCGCGTCCCCACGATTCTCTTCGAGGAGGACGGGACTCCCGAACGCCCACCCCTCTTCGCGATGACTCTCGTCGACGGGCAGTCCTACGAACCGCTGCTCGACGTCGCCGACTCGCCGCCCGAACCCGACACCGTCGCCGCCCGCGCCCGCGCGGCCGCCGGGATGCTCGCGCGGATGCAGATTCTCGACCCCGTCACGCTGGGTGTCGGGAACGAACCGGTTGTCCCGGTCGCGGACGAACTCGCGCGCTGGCACCGTCTACTCGACACCGTCGACGACGGCATCGTGCCTCGCCACGCCGAACTGCATGCAGCGCTGGCGGACCGGATCCCGGCACCGGTCGCTCCCACTCTGCTGCACGGCGACTACCGACTCGCGAACATGCTGTTCGCGGGCGAAGACCTCGCCGCGATCATCGACTGGGAGATCTGGTCGGTCGGCGATCCCCGCACCGATCTGGCATGGTTGCTGATGCACACCGACCCGGCGCACCGGTTCCGGCGGTCCCGTCCGGCGGCCGATGTCGCGGCCGGCGCCGGGATGCCGTCCCCCGGCGAACTCCTGGCGGCCTACCGCGCCGAGCGTGACGTTCCGGTTGCCGACCTGGACTGGTTCCTGGCCTACTGCTACTACAAGACGGCGTCGACGATGTCGGTCTTCGTCAAGCGCAACCGAAGGCGGCCCGCCCCGGACCCCGCCCTGGTCGTCGCCGCGGAAAGCCTCGCCGACGTCGTCGAACGCGGACTGGCCGTGTTCGGCGCCCCGGCGGTTACCTGAGCCTGTGCCGTCAGGCCGGCGGCACCACCTCGACGACGACCTTGCCGAGCGCGGCCCGGTCGTCCAGCGCGCGCAGTGCGGCCGCCGCCTGTTCGAGCGGGAACGTCGCGCCGACATACGGACGTATCCGCCCCTCGGCGGCCAGTGATTCGACGGCGTCCCGGACCATCCGCAAAGTCCCGGGATACTCGGTTTCCATGTTGTCCATGGTGATTCCCGTGACGGTGAGGTTGCGGTGGAGCAGACGGTTGACCTTGACGGTGGGGATCGAGCCACCGGTGAATCCGACGACGACGAGCCTGCCGCCCTGGCGTAGTGCACGGAGGGAGTCGGTGAACCGGTCACCGCCCACCGGGTCGATCACCACGTGCACACCGCGCCCGTCGGTGAGACCGCGCACCTCGTCGAGCCACGGCCCGTCCGACCGCACCACCGCATGCGCTCCACACTGGCGCGCGACCTCTTCCTTCCGGTCGCTGGAGACCACGGCGATTGCCTGCACACCGAACGTCTCCGCGAGATCGAGGGCCGCGGTGCCCACCCCGCCCGCGGCGCCGTGGACGAGCACGTACTCGCCCGGCTGAACCTGCGCCCGGTGGAGTGCGTACCAGGCCGTCGAGTAGTTCATGTAGAGCGCCGCGCCTTCGACGAACGACATCGACGCCGGGATCTTCACCGTGTATTCGGGCAGTGCGAGCGCACGGTCGGCGAGGGCCCCGTGCCAGACGATTCCCCCGACGCGGTCGCCCGGCCGGAAGTCCGCGTCTGCCGGCGCCTCGACCACGACACCCGCGTACTCGCTGCCGCACACGTACGGGGTCGGCACACCGTTCTGGTACTTACCCCAGGTCTGCAGGGGGTCGATGAACGACAACCCGGCGGCGTGCACGTCGACGAGCAGTCGCTGCCCCTCCGCCCGGGGGTGGGCGCCGCGCGGTTCGGGTATCTCCACCAGCGTCGCGGCCTGCGGACCGGTGAGCTCTTCGACGACGACTGCACGCATGGGCGTCTCTCCTTCTGTTCAGTGGAAGTAGGCCACGACCGCGTCCGCGACGCAGGCTGCCTTGTCGTGACCGTCGATCTGGAAGGTCTGCCGGATCGTGAATCGGTATCCGCCCTCGATCGGTCGCGCGTCGAGCAGTCGCGCCGTCATGCGGATCCGGGAACCGACCCGGACAGGGTTCAGGAACCGCACCGTGTCGAACCCGTAGTTGAGCCCCAGCGAGTGCCCGGTCATCTCGAAGATCTCGTAGAGGAACTTCGGCCCGAGGGACAGCGTGAACAACCCGTGGGCGATCGTGCCGCCGAATCCTGCCTCGCGACCCCGCGCGGGGTCGAGGTGGATGCGCTCGAAGTCGTCGGTGTCCCGCGCGAATGCCGTGATGCGGTCCTGAGTCACGTCGTACCACTCCGTCGTGCCCAGATCGGCGCCGACCTTGGCGACCAGTTCGTCGATTCCGTTCAGCTTCAGCATGGCCGCATGCAACCACGGCGACCGCGACGTCCACAGGAAGAGCTGGTTCGGGCACTGGAGAAATCAACAGTGCCGCGCCTCGCGGCCCTCGCCGTGCGTCCAGGTGCTCCCTACCGTCCGACACATCGGATCCCGAATCGGAGGACGCCCCATGGACTGGACCATTCCCGACGACGTGCAGCAGTTCGTCACCGACCTCGACGCGTTCATCGATCGCGAGATCGCACCGCTCGAGGCCAAGCACCCGCAGTTCTTCGACCACCGACGCGAGTACGCCGCACCGACTGGGAACGGGACGGGTTCCCGAAGCAGGAATGGCGCGAACTGCTGCTCGAGGCCCGGCGTCGCTCCGACGCCGCCGGGTTCTTCCGGTTCCCGTTGCCGCAGGCCCTCGGCGGGAACGACGGCAGCAACCTCGCGATGGCCGTCGTCCGCGAACACCTCCTCACCCGGGGCTCCGGTCTGCACTTCCCCCATTCCGACGAGGCATCGGTGGTCGCGAACCTGCCGCTCGCCCTCGTGCTGCACGAGTACGGCACCGACGAACAGCGGGAGCAGTACCTCGAGCCGCTGATCCGCGGCGACATCGAGATCGCGTTCGGCCTCACCGAGCCCGGACACGGCAGCGACGCGACGTACCTGGAGACGTCGGCCCGACGAGAGGGCGACGACTGGGTCATCAACGGGGCGAAGCGCTTCAACAGCCTCGTCGACTGCTCCGAGGTCGACCTCGTGTTCGCCCGCACGTCCGGGCAGGCTGGCAAGGCGGACGGGATCACCGCGTTCCTGGTGCCGACGAACGCGCCCGGCTTCACTGTTCCCTTCAACCACTGGACGTTCAACATGCCCAGCGACCACTCCGAGGTCCATCTCGACGACGTGCGGGTCCCAGGAAGTGCCGTGGTCGGGGAAGTCGGCCGCGGCCTCGACTGCGCGCAGCTGTTCGTCCACGAGAACCGGATCCGGCAGGCTGCGTCGTCGCTCGGTGCAGCGCAGTTCTGCATCGACGAGAGCGTGAAGTACGCGCAGGAGCGCGTCGTCTTCGGGAAGCCATTGCACGAGCACCAGGGCATCCAGTGGCAACTGGTGGAACTCCAGACCGATGCGGAACTGATCCGCAACACGATCTACAAGACCGCGGCGATGATGGACGAGCTCGGGAAGACGGCCGTCACCGACAAGGTCGCGATGGTGAACCTGCGGAGCAACCAGCTCGCCTGCCGGGCGGCCGACCGCGCCATCCAGATCCACGGCGGCGTCGGATACTCCCGCCACAAGCAGTTCGAGCACATCTACCGCCACCACCGCCGCTACCGCATCACCGAGGGCACGGACGAGCTGCAGCTGCGCCGCATCGCGAGCAGGATGTTCGACTTCTCGTCCCATCGCTAGTCACCCTTTTGGACTGTCCTTTACTTTGGCCTGTCCATATGGTGTTATCTGTGACGGAGACCACTGCCGGTGGGTTTCCTGCGCGGCATCGCCGCCCCCGACTACCGATATCAATCGACAGGAGCTTCCATGAGCGCAGTCGGCACGACTGAGTTGCAGGCGCCTACGCGGCATCTGAACCGCTGGTGGTATGTGGTGACAGGCTTTCTGACTCTGTTGTTCGGCACGACCGCGGTCAATGTCCTGTTCAACATCCTGGGCAAGCCGATGACCGAGGAGTTCGGCTGGGAACGAAGCGTCATCAGCAACGGCCTGTCCATCGAGACGGTGCTGGTGGGTATCAGCATCGTCATCCTGGGCTTCCTCATCGACCGGTACGGTCCCAAGATCCCCTCGGTTCCGATGTCGCTGGCGTTCGGAATCGGCCTGATGCTGATGTCCGCCCTGCCGAACAACCAACTCGCCTTCTACCTGCTCTGCGTGGTGATCGGAGCCGGAGCGGGCGCCGTGAACCCGGTCGCGCACTCGACCGTGGTGAGCGCGTGGTTCCAGGACCGTCGCGGCATGGCGTTGGGCATCCTCATGGCGGGCCTCGGCTCGTGCGGGGTGCTCATGCCCTATCTGGCGAACTGGATGCTCGGCATCGGCGGATGGCGCATGGCGTTCCTGGTCATCGGCGCCCTGTGCACGGTCATTCCGGCCGCGGTCTACGCCTTCGTCACCCGGATGCCCGCCGAACACGAAGCCGAGCGCAAGGCCGCGCGTCTGGAAGGCCGGATGGCCGGGGAATCGCTGCTCACCGTGGCGAGGAAGTACCGGCAGTTCTGGCTGCTGTCCGTCGCCATCTTCCTGGTGTCCTCGGCGACGTTCGGCCTGATGTCCCAGGTCGTGCCCATGACCACGGACAAGGGCATCAGCCAGGGCACCGCCGTCTCCATCCTGTCCGTTCTGAGCCTGGCGTCGATCGGCGCACGACTGCTGGTCGGCTACCTGCTGGACCGGTTCTACGCCCCCGCCATCGGCTCGATCATCTTCGCCCTGTGCGGGGTCGGGGTCTTCTTCATGATCACGTCGTCGCAGACCGGTCTGCTGTTCGTCGGCGCGGCCCTGATCGGTCTCGGCCTGGGATCCGAGGGTGATCTCGCCGCCTACATGGTGAGCCGATACTTCCCCAAGCACTCCTACGGCCGGGTGCTGGGATTCATCTACTTCCTCTACGCGCAGGGGTCGGCGTTCGGCATCTTCCTGCTCGGACAGGTCTACAGCGCCACCGGTTCCTACAGTGCCGGCGCGCTGCCGATCATCGTGCTGGTCGGAATCGCCATCGCCTGCCTGCTGATGATGGGTTCCTACCGCTTCACCCTGGACCATCGCGAGATCGGCGCCGACAATGTCACCGTCGAACAAAAGGAGCACGTATGACCGACGGATTTCACGACGCCTTGGTGACTCGCGCCACCGAGGAGATGCCGGAGAAGTTCTTCGACCGGTTCATGTTCAATCTTCATCCGGACGGACGTACCGCGCCGTCCGTGATCCTCGGTGCCGGGGTCTATCCACCCCGGAACGTCGTGGACGGTTTCGTCGTCCTCACCACGGAGTCCGAGCAACGCAACCTCCGCTACTCCACCGAACACTCCGAGACCGACGGCGCCTCCGTCGGACCACTGAGATGGGAGACGGTCGACGACAATTCCACCTGGCGAATCCAGCTGGGCGAGAACAAGACCGGCCTCGAACTGGACCTGCTCTGGCACGCCCGGGCGCCCTACTGGCTCGGGTCGGTGGATGTGGAGAACACCGACGGAAACGTCACCTCATTCGACCATCTGTTCCAGCCCGGCCGGTACGAGGGCACGCTCACACTCGACGGAACCACCACCGACGTCGGTGGCTGGTACGGACTGCGGGACCGCTCCCGCGGGGTGCGCACTATGTCCGGCGGCCAGGGTCTGCACGTCTGGTACCAGGCACAGTTCCCGGACCGCACGTTCGGCTTCCTGCTCGTCGAGGATCGTGAAGGCGGACGAGTCCTGTTGGAGGGCGCCGTCATGCATGACGACGGCCGACTCGACGACATCACCGACGTTCGGCACGACCTGGTGTTCACCGCGGGCAACGACCTCGCCAGTGGCACGGTGGAGGTCGTGACTGCGGGCGGTGCGACCTACCGCATCGGCGCGGACGCCTCCGCCGGCGGCGGCTACATGGCCGGCGGCGGCTACGGCGGGCACCACGGCAAGGTCCGTGGCCGCGATCACGAAGAGTTCGACGTCTACCCGCTCGACGGGACCGTGGGTCCGAAGACTCTCGACTCGGCCCTCACCGACCGTTGCTCCGCGTTCGAGTGGAACGGGCAGACCGGGTACGGGATCTTCGAATTCGCGCTGTCGCGGTCGTCCTCCTACACGTACCGCCCCAGCCTCGCACGATAAGTCGACACCGTCACTGCCCCTGCACCTATCGGTCGGTGCAGGGGCAGTGCTAGTGACGGAAGGCGTCCAGGCCCTCGCTCGCCATTCGCACCATGTGGTCGGCGAGCCCGGCCGTGCGGGTCACCTTGGTGGGCCAGTATGCGATCGAGAAGATCATGCCCAGGCAGGATTGGGTGGCCACGGACACCTCCGCCGGTGAGGCGGCGGGGATGGACCGCGCGACCGCAGCCTCCCAGCCCTGGACGTACCGCTTGCGCCGGCGATTGATCGCCTTCCGCCACGGATCGACCAGCGACCGGTCCTCCCGCTGGCTGACGTTGACGAGGTGGCGGTGCCGGGCCGCGAAGAGGGCATGGTGGCGGATCATCCGCTGGAGATCTTGGTCCGCGTCGTCGAGCACCGGGTCGGTGGCGCCGATCAGCTCGTCCATGGCCTCGTCGAACAGCATGGCCAGAATCTCGTCCTTGCCGGAGAAGTGGCGGTAGATGGCAGGACCACTCAGGCCGGCCCGCGACCCTAATTCGTCGACACTCGTACCGTGAAAGCCCTTCTCGTAGAACAGCTCTGCGGCGGTGTCGAGAATTTTCCGGTTGCGGTCCACCGAGTCATTCTAGCACCTGTTGTTAACGATCGTTATGATGGACCGATGACGTCGCCAGCCGGAATCCCCTCATACCTCCAGGTGGTCGCCGTGCCCCGCGAGTGCGGGCCGGTGCTCGTCCCGTCCGCCTACGAGGACGAGAACGGCCACATGAACATCCGCCACTATTTCGACCTCGAGGCGCAGGCGATCGCCGTCGTCTTCGATCGGATGGGCATCACCGACGACTACCGCGCCACGCGCGGCCAGGGCTTCTTCACCGCCGAGCATCACATCCGGTACTACGCGGAGGTGCACGTCGGCGACCGCGTGTCGGTGCACGCGCGGATCGTCGAACGCTCCGACAAGGTCGTCCACGCCATGGCGTTCCTCGTCGACGACACCACCGAGCGCCTCGCCAGCACACTCGAGGTCACCGCGACCCACGTCGACCTCACCAGCCGCCGGGTCGCGCCCTTCGCGGACGACGTCGCCGACACTGTCGACCGGGAACTCGCCCGCACCGACGTCGACTGGCCCGCCCCCGTCTGCGGTGCGATGGGGATCCGAACCCGGGCCTGAGCGGCGTTCCTTCCACAGCGCCGGGGACAGACGCGCACCTTTTCGGTTCCCGCGCGCGATTTAGGGCCCGACAACGGGTGCGTCCACCGAATAGCTGCGCAACTGTGGCAACCCTCGACGCGATTCCGTTGGCAAAGATGCGAATTCATTGCGTGAGCACCGCCTGAAGGCGCGAGACCGACGACCGCTCGGCGTGCCGAGCCGGGCGACCCGCTTCCGGGCCACATCCTCCTTCTGCAGAGAAATGCGAACTCATCACCGCAGGTGAAAGCCTTTTTCGCGACGCCCCTTGAAAACGCTCGTTATCAGCGCTACCTTCGTCATAAGGTAAGACCAAAAGAACTTCGCGGACGGGCTCCCGTTCCGCGTGCAACAGGAAAGGACCAGAAGGTCGATGAGTGACTTCACGGATGTGACGTACGAGGTCGAGGACGGACTCGCCTGGATCACGATCAACCGGCCCGACCGGTACAACGCGTTCCGCGCGCGGACCGTCGACGAGTTGGTGAAGTCGTTCAAGAAGGCGTGGGGCAGCGCAGAGGTCGGGGCGATCGCGCTGACCGGCGCCGGCGAGAAGGCGTTCTGCTCGGGTGGCGACCAGAAGCAGCGGATGGAGACGGGCGACTACGGCCCGTCCGACAGCGGACTGTTCGAGGTCGAGGCACTGCACCGGGTGATCCGGGACGTGCCGAAGCCCGTGATCGCCGCGGTCAACGGTGTCGCGGTCGGTGGCGGGCACGTGCTGCACCTGCTGTGCGACCTGTCGATCGCCGCCGAGCACGCCATCTTCGGGCAGAACGGCCCGCGCGTCGGGTCGTTCGACGCCGGCCTCGGCACCGGGTACCTGGCGCGGGCGATCGGCGAGAAGCGCGCACGGGAGATCTGGTTCCTGTGCCGGCGCTACAGCGCCGAGCAGGCCCTCGACTGGGGCCTGGTGAACAAGGTGGTGCCCGGCGACCAGTTGCGGGCGGAGGTCCGGGCCTGGGCGGACGAGATCCTGCAGCTGTCGCCGACGTCGCTGAAGGTGCTCAAGCAGTCCCTGAACGCCGACACCGAGCACTTCATCGCGCAGGGCAACATGGCGTACTCCACGCTCAAGCTGTTCGGGGAGTCCGCCGAGGCGATCGAGGGCATCAGCGCGTTCAACGAAAAGCGCAAGCCCGACTTCTCGAAGTTCCGCGGCGCCTGACAGTTGACTTCCGGGCGGCGGGGCTGACTCCCGCCCCGCCGTCCGGCAACTCACGCCCCAGGACCCGTCACAGAGAGCAGTCGCCCACATGCGTTTCACCCGAGAACAACGAGAGTTCGCGGCGGCCGTCCGCGAGTTCTGCGACGCCGAATGCAAGACCCTGCAGCAGCGCGACCTGCTGACCGACGGCGGCGCCCTGGCCAACAGCCCCGTCATTCTCGACAAGTTCGCCGGCCTCGGCTGGCTCGCCGTGTCGCTGCCGGAGGAGTACGGCGGTGGCGGCGCCGGAATGGTCGAGGAGTGCATCTTCCTCGAGGAATCCGCACGCGGCCTCGCCCCCATCACCGCCTACTCCACCGGTCTCACGGCAGCCCAGACCTACCTGCGCTACGGCACCGAAGAACAGAAGCGCACCATCGTCGGCAACATGGCGTCCGGCAAGCTCGAGGCGATCGCCCTCAGCGAGCCCGGTGCGGGTTCCGACCTCGGTGGTGTCCGGATCAAAGCGGAACTGGTCGACGACCACTACGTCATCAACGGGCAGAAGACCTGGATTTCCGCGGCCCACATCGCCGAGCACATCCTCCTCCTGGCCCGGACCGACACGACCGGCAACAAACACCAGGGCCTGACCCTGTTCATGGTGCCGGCCGATACGCCCGGGCTCGAAATTCACGAGATCAAGACCATGGAGGCCCGGACCTGCAACGACCTGTACTTCACCGACGTCGCGGTCCCGGCGAGCGCTGTCGTCGGCACTCCGAACCAGGCGTGGCGTCACCTCATGCGGGGGCTCAGCGTCGAGCGCCTCATCATCGCCACGATGGCACTCGGCGGAGCCCAGCGCTCACTCGACGACGTGATCGCCTTCGTCACCGAGCGCGAGCAGTTCGGTCACAAGATCAGCAGTTTCCAGGCCATCCGTCACCGCATCGCGGATCTCGCCACGGAGATCGCGTTCGCGAAGTCGTTCGTGTACGAGGTGGCCGAGCGGATCGATGCCGGCGAGGAAGACAACCTCAACCGCGAGGGGTCGATGGCTAAGCTGAAATGTACCGAAATCGCGAAGAAGACCGCACTCGAGGCGATGCAGATGATGGGCGGCTACGGCTACACCCGCGAATACGGCATGGAGGAACAGGTTCGCCGCTCCTTGGCTCCGCCGATCTATGGCGGTACCAACGAGATTCAGCGCGAGATCATCAGCAAGAGCCTGGGCCTGTAGCCCTCGTTCCCGACCATAGGACCATCGCATGACCACTTCTCCCTTCGCGTCCGACGCCCTCGCGGGCAAGCGCGTGCTCATCACCGGCGGCGGCACCGGCCTCGGCCGCGGCGTAGCCCGGCATCTCGTCGACCACGGCGCCGAAGTCCACCTGTGGGGCCGGCGTCCCGCGGTCCTCGAAGAGGCCGCGGCGGAAGCGTCGGTCTCCCGGCCGGGCTCGGTCCACTGGCAGACCGTCGACGTGCGCAACGCCGACCTGGTGTCGTCGGCGATGGACGAGATCTGGACGCTGCACGGCCCGCTCACGGGCGTGATCAACAACGCCGCAGCGAACTTCATCGCCCCCACCGAATCGCTCAGCCCGCGCGCCTTCGAGGCCGTCACCTCCACCGTGATGAACGGGTCCTTCAACACCACCCACGCCGCGGGCCGCCGCTGGATCGAAGGCGGCACCAAGGGCGTCGTCCTGTCGACGCTCACCACCTGGGTCTGGAGCGGCTCCGCGTTCGTCGTCCCGTCCGCGATGGCGAAGGCAGCCGTGCACTCGATGACAATGTCTCTCGCCGTCGAGTGGGCGCGCTACGGCATCCGCCTCAACGCGCTCGCGCCGGGACCGATCCCGACCGACTATGCGTGGGAGATGCTCAACCCGACCGAAAAGAGTGCAGTCGGGGCGACCCAGGCCGACCAGGTGCCGATGGGCCGGATGGGCACGATGGAAGAGCTCGCCAACCTCACCATCTTCCTGCTGTCGGATGCCTGCGACTACCTCACCGGCCAGACCATCGCCATGGACGGCGGCCAGATGCTCGCCGGCCCCGGCACTTTCGCCGGTCTGACATCGATGAGCAACGAGGACTGGGCCACCGCCCGGGAGAAGAGCAAGGCCGCCAGCGAAGCCGCGAAGGCGCAGCGCGGAGTCTGACGCCCACCTACGAGGCCTGCCTGCCGGTGACGACTCAGTCCCGGCCGGCAGGCCTTCGCCATGTGCCACTATCCAGCGTCGCCGTCATGCAGGTCGTCGGACGCAATCGATCGGAAAGACATGCACCAGATCACTGCCCGATAGCTTCGTCTTGTCCTTCACGTTCGCCATACACCCGGGCACAGCGACGCGACCCCCTCTCGTCGTTCGTCTCCGGCTGCAGCGGAAGTCCCGGTCGGCGGCCCCGAGAAGCCGGTTCGGGACTGGATCCGCGTCGGCAGGAATCCCTCCTCGCCGCCGGAAACCGCGACGGAGACATACCGATGCTAGGAGCATGGTGACACCGCCACGAGTTTCCGAATGTTCTGAGCGCGTCGGACAACGACCGTATTCGGGCGTCCAATCGAGCGTTTTGCGGCGGTGCAAGTTTTAGGAGTCGACCGTACGCTGCATGCGTCGTTCGGCAAGGCGCAGTCGACTGATGGACGCACATTTCGCACAATCCCGTTCGAGGCGCTGCTCGATCGACCATGGCAAGATTCATGATCGGCCACCGACCCGCGGCCGACGCGCTCGCGACTCTCAGCCGGGTTCACTCAGTCGCCGACACTTCATCGAGGAAGTCAAGGCCGTCGAGCCCGATCTCACGTTCGTCGGTGACAACTCAACCGTCGACCGACCCGTTGCCGGCACGACGCCGACCAGCGCGCCCCTGAGCGAACTGGCACCGAATCGGGCGCGCCGGCGCAGCGGTGTTGCGGTGGTGCAGCCTAGTGAACACTACTGCGGCTATTTCGGTGCGGATGCCTCGACGACCCTGAGCCAGTGCGCGTGGGTCTTCGCTGACCACTGTTCGCGGCGACGCTGAAACAGCACAGCGCCATCACGACCGATCCATTCTGGCAACAGTTCCTTGGGCAGTTGTGGATCAAGCCTCATAAACCTCTGTTGCAGACTAACCAGTTCGATGTAGGAAAGTAGCAGTTCATCGTCGTCGCGCGGCTCGGATGCGCCGTCCTGTGTGAGCAGTGTTCGGTAACTGTCGGCCAGGTCGGTCAGATCCCACGCTCGCTCAACGATCTCGTGGTTGCCCAGCCCTCCCGGGCTAAGATTGCCGGTGAGAATGAGTGCCGATTCGGACAGACCGAGCGTCGAAACCAATTCGCTCAGTTCTCGCGCCCTGTCGACGTGCGGTGTAACCCACACTCCTGGAGTGGGATTGCCCATTCCCAGCCAGGCCAGACCTCCGTTGAGACGGTTACGAACTGAGTTCTTGCGTTGCGGCACCGTGATCGTCAGCACGAGCCATTCGCCGTCCCATGGCGTCGGACCGTCAAGGAACGCATGCGACCGTTTGATGCCGTCGGCCGCCAACGCGCGACCGTGGTCTGCGAGATGCCAGCGCACCCCGCGACCGATACGCTCACGTACGATCCACTTGGCGGACGCGGCACGCGAGAGTAATTGCCGTGCGGCGTGATCCTCGATTCCCATGCCGCCGAGCACCTTCATCAGCGCGGCCGTCCAGGCGCCTTCTTCGGAGTCGTACAGAAATTCACCAATGACCGTCAACAGCATCGACCGCGCACTCGGCGGCGGCAGTGGCTGCAGAGCGAGTCGATTGGACACTATCAACGAATCCTCCTACTGTCTCGCAACAAATGTACTCACTTCGACCCGCGAGAAGAACTCGTAGGCCCCCAACTTGTCCTCCAACGACTCGATGTCGACGCTCCACGCCAACTCGGGCGTCAGCGTCACGGTGACTTCTCGGCGCAAACCGGTGTCATCGAGCGCGATATCACAGACTACTGGCACCCGGCTCGAGCTCGAGACGACCTTGTGCACTTCCTCTTTCAGAGCAAGTGCTCGTAACGCGGGCTTCGATATTTTACCGACCGGGGTCAACGGCAGCCGATCGAGCACCGTGACATGGACCGGAGTAGCCGCTTTCTCCTGTACATGTTCTCGGCAGAACTGCAACAGTTCGGTGGATTCGGCGACAGACCCCGCCTTGAGCTGAACATAAGCGACCGGCATCTCCCCCTTCGCCTGGTCGGGCCGACCCACCGCAGCCACCATTTCGACAGCCGGATGCGAGCCCAGCGCCTCCTCGATATCACGGGGATCGATGTTGTGACCCCCACGAATGATCAGATCCTTGCTGCGCCCGGACACCCACACGAATCCATCGTCGTCCACGGTGCCGAGGTCGCCCGTCCGTCCCCACACACTCCCGCCGGGCACATCGGCCACGAAGAATCCGGCATCGAGATGGGCATCACGGTATCCAGGACTTACAGTCGGGCCACCGATCAGCAATTCTCCGTGCTCCCCGGGTTCGCAGTCACGGCTCCACCGACCGTCGATGTCGAGGACGACAGCGCGCACCTGGGAATGCGGCAAGGGCCGACCGGCCGAACCCACGCGCGGTTCCACACCATCGTTCGGATGGCCCGTGATCGTGCCGTGAAACTCTGTGCCTCCCCAACATTCGCGCAACCATACTCCGAACCGAGCGTGAAACGCCCGGATCAGAGCAGTCGAAACCGTGCTACCGCCGACGTTGAAGTCCGTCAACGTCGGCGGGCCGTTGGGTGCGGTCTCCGCGTTCAAAATCGCGAATGCCGTCGTCGGTGTGGCCATCGTCGACGTCATGCGGTATCGCTCGACGATGGCCCAGAAGTTCTCGACAACGTCCCGCGACCGGAAGCCTCCGGACGTCAATGTCAGCAGGGTCTGTCCGTAGACGACCGATCTCAGGGCGAGTGCGATGCTTCCGCCACAGTGAAAGTTCGGCATTCCGTGGCCGATGACGGTGTCTTCCTCGGAGCCCATCAGCGCTCCGACGTTCCACGCAACGACGAGTTGGCCCCACTGCGACATGCGCACCAACTTCGGCGCGCCCGTCGTACCGCCGGTGGGCATGACCATTGCATCCCGCTGAGGATCGTCCTCGACATCCACGATGCGGCCGCGATGTTCTGCCAATGCTGCGTTGAACGTACTGTTGTCACCGTCGACGAGAAGGACATCGTTCAGCGTCGGAACACTCGCCAGTACCACAGCCGCATCTACCCCGCGTTCCCGAAGGATTTCGCCGGTCGTGACCAGAACGGTCGCGGCAGTGCGATTCAATATATTGACAAGCGAAGCCAGTTCCAAGAATGGATTCAACGGCACGGCCCTGCCCACCCGTTGAGCACCCCAGGTGGCGAACAATCCCTCGGGTACCATCGGCACCATCACTGCGACCACACTCGGCGCACCCGCAGCACGCTCGAGGAACACCGATGCCGACGCATTCACTGCTACGAGCAGCTCGCGGTAGGTGACCTCTCGGGTGGGCGTCATGAAGTCCGGGGCCTCGAGGTGCAGGATCGCGCTCTTGCTCGGGTGCCGACGAGCCGATTCTGCAATACACGCGTGGATCGTCGAGCCGGGTAGCAGGTGCTCGTGCCGCTGCTGTTCCACGTCGAGAATGTCCTCGCGCGACCGGACCCGATGGCGCACCAATGGCCCACGCTCGCTGACCTCAGACAACGGAGATACCTCCGTTCACACTGATCACCTGTCCTGTGATTCTGCGCGAGAGCGGAGACGCGAGGAACAGAATCGCATTGGCCAGATCCTCGGGTTCGGTGAGACCCAGCTGAGCCTGCGAGACGATCTTGTCGAAGATCTTCTTGCTGAACTCGGCATTCATGGCCCGGTCGTACGATCCAGTGTTGACGATGAGCGACGGCGTCAGAACGTTGACGCGAACGCCGTACCTCTTGGCTTCGACGGCGAGCGTTTGCGAGAACGTCACGATCGCTGCCATCGCGGCACCGATTCCGGTCTCGCCGGGTGTCGGGACCTTCGCTGCATCGGAGGCGATCGAGATGATGGAGCCGTGTCCGAGAGAACGCATCACGGGCACGACGGCCCTGCTCATCAGAATCGGCCCGATTGCCTGCTGTACCAAAATATCGATCAACTTCTCAGGTTCGATGTCGTGGAGCAACGTGGGTTGGTACTGCGCGACAGTCGAATTGACGAGAATGTCGACCGCACCCAGATGCTCCTGCGCCTGCCGGACGACATCGTCCGCTGCACCGGCCTCGTTGATATCCGCGGCGACGAACAATACGTCGCATTCGGGATTGGTCTCTCCAAGTCGAGCGAGTGCGTCCTTACCGCGAAGTTCGTTGCGGCCGACCAGTACCTGCTTCGCCGCTCCGGCGTCGGCGAAGTATCGCGCAGTGGCGAGACCCACGCCGGACGTCCCACCCGCAATGAGGATGCCTGAGCCGGAGAAGTCGTATCCGCCCTGTGCGGACGGCTGCGGTGTGTCGGATGAGTGAGTCATTTAACGCTGCTCGTTTCCTTTGAAGATGGCTGAGTTGTCTCCGTGATGGCCGAATTTTGTCGCGGAGCATAGATCTTGACGATGTAGATTGCACTGAACGCGCCCAGCGTGCACAGTGCGAGGCACAGCGCACAGACCGTCCAGACGCCGCCGGCGGTAGGCTCGAGAGCCGTGGCCACAAGCGGTGCGAAGCCGGCAACCAGTGCAGCCAGCTGCATTCCGAATGATCCTGCGGTGTATCGCACAACGGCGGGCAGGCTCTCGACGACGAAGGCCGGGAAGATTCCGTTGACCACTGCGTGCCCCAGACCGGCAACGAGGATCAGCGAGACGAACACCAGAGCGAGGTTGCCGACGCCGAGCATTGCGAAGTAGAAGAACAGAAGTACGGCCTCGCTGAGCAGACCGAAGACGATGAGGCGACTTCGACCGACTCGATCGGAGAGCGCTCCCCACACCGGGTTCATGAGGACTACGACCAGCGTCGCCGCGGAGACGACCCACAGCATGCTCGTTCGCGGGATACCCGACTGGTTGACGGCGTAACTGAGGCTGTACACGGTAATGACGTACCAGATGGACATCATCCCTGCCATGATGAACGTGATACCGAGGATCGTCATCGGATGCTTGGACAGCGCGTCACGAATCGGATTATGCTTGACCGCAGACGCACCAGCGGACGCGGTAGCGCGGTCGGCCTGACTCTGCTTGAAGTCGGGTGTCTCGTCCAGACCGCGGCGAATCAGCATGCCGACGAGAACGATGACGGCACTGAGCAGGAATGGAATCCGCCAACCCCACGAACTGAACCGATCATCCGGCATCAGAGTAACGATCGCGAATACGATCGTCGCGAGAAGGGTGCCGCCCTGCGCGCCTGCGGTGGAAAAACTGCCATAGAAACCACGCTTGTTCTTCGGGGCGTGTTCGACCGAGATCAGGACCGCCCCGCCCAGTTCACCGCCGACTGCGAGTCCCTGCAGGACACGTAGGACGACCAGCAGGACCGGAGCGAACGAACCGATCGAGTCGTATGTCGGCAGCAGACCGATGCACACGGTCGCGGTGCCCATCACTGAAATCGTGAGTAGCACTGCGGTCCGGCGACCGTACTTGTCACCGATGTAGCCGAACAGCAACCCACCGAGTGGGCGAGCCACATATCCTGCGGCGAAGGTGGCGAAGGACAGCAACAGTGCGACGTGGGTGCTGACGTCGCGGAAGAAGAGGTCGCCGAAGACAAGGGCTGCGGCAGTTCCATAGGCGACAAGGTCGTAGTACTCGATCGCCGATCCCGAGAAGGCAGCGAGAGACGCGCGTCGCGATGTGGTTTTCGATGGTGGCGTGACTATGTCGAGAGGCGGGGACGAAGACATTTCTTCTCCTGGAACTCTTGGAAGAGGACGGGTCGCGGCGCAATCGACCGCGGCATCGCTTGTGGGCCGGGCTGTGAATGGTACGACCATAGAGTGTGATATGGATCTCGTCAAGAGGCATTTCAGAGAAATTTCGACGAGGTCCGTTGGGCGCCAGCATCTTCCACGAATCTCCACCCGCGGACCCAGTGACCGCACACCGCACCCACCTTTCACGACCCCAGTCGCCCACCCTGACTTCGACCGCCCTACTCTCGCTACAGTACCCCATCTAGCTGCAACGTTGTACATTTTCTGACACATTTAGTTGCAAGTTGTGCAAATTGGATGCATGATCACTTCTGTCGGGTACGTCACAGCCGAACACACGTACCTGGGTCCAGCGCCATGAGCTACACGAGAGAAGGACGGGCGAGAAACCATGCCGTCGACGTTCACACAGGCCATGCTCACCATGAGTGCCGTAGCCGATAGTCCGACCGACTATGTCGCACAATGGAAAAGAACTACCGGGCGAAAAGCACTCGGAGTGTTTCCGATGAACTTCCCTTCCGAACTGGCGCACGCCGCAGGCGTACTTCCCGTGATCATCCAGGAAGACCGTGAGCCAATCACGGTCGGCCGAAATCTGTTGGGCGAGTTCAACTGCGGTTACACCCGCAACGTCGCCGATCAGGCAGCACTCGGACGATTGAATGTCTACGACGGCTTCTTCCACGCGGACCACTGCATCCAGTTGCTGGGTGCAATCGATGTGGTGCGCGAGGACGAGTCGGACAAGCCGGTCTACTTCGGCCAATTGATGTCATCGATGAGCGATGAATGGGCATTTCCGCAGGTATTGGGCAAAATGGAAGATTTTCGCAGCGAGCTCGAGAGGTTCGCGCATCGTACGATCTCCGACGCGGATCTCGCGCGAAGCATCGACATCTTCGATACCAATCGTCGCTTGATGCGGACAATCTTCGAGAACAGGCGCTCCGGCGATGCAGCGCTGACATCCGCCCAGCTCCAGGTTCTCGTCAAGTCCAGCATGATCATGGACAAGGAGGAGCACTCGGAATTGCTGCGCCAGGTGACAGCAAGCTTGAACTTCGTGCCCCGCAACGATCGCATCCGCGTCCACCTGTCCGGACACTTCTGCCACGCCCCGAAACCGGAACTGCTGGACCTCATCGAGGACTGCGGAGCCATCGTTGTCGATGACGACCTCTTCCACGGAACTCGGTACGTATCAACGGATATAGGAGCCATAGGCGACCCACTCGAAGCCCTCGCATCGGTGTACCTCCGGCGCAACACCGCCGTACCCTGCCCGACGCGGGTTCAACACGAAGCCGACTGGGATCGCTTCCTCGTCGATTCCGTCTACGCGAGCGGCGCGCAGGGCGTCATCGTGCTGATGGCGAAATTTTGCGAACCCCACATGCTCTTCTATCCCGAGCTACGGAAAGCATTGGAAGCCAAATCGATTCCACTATTGCTGATCGAAACAGAACACGAGGGTCTGCCGATGGAATCCATCCGAACCCGAGTGGAAGCGCTGGTGGAGCGAATCAGACGCAAGCAACTGTCCACCGTCTAGCACCCATCTACCTTCGGAGGAAACTACTGTGTCAGCACCCACGCTCGGCAATTCCAACAAGATAGTCATCCCGACCGCTACCAACATGGTGGGCGACTACTGGGAGAACCTGTTCACGGCGAAGGAACGCGGTAAGCAGGTGGTCTGGTACAACGGCTCAGCCGTGAACCCGATCTTCCAGGCCGCCGGCCTCGAGTGGTGCCACGGAGAAGCGTTCTCGGCACGCCTGGCCGCACAACAGCTCGAGAAGCCGGCTCAGCTCGCTGGGGAGGAGTACGGGTACATCGGTGAGTTGTGTTCATACGCGAGAACGCACCTCGGCTGTGCAGTACTCACCAAACAGGCAAGGTCCGAGGACGAGAACGGCATCGTCGGTCTTGTGGACCAACAGCAGCTCGCCTCACGCCTGCCTGCACCTGACTTCTTCGTCAATGCGTATGCAGGATGCAGCACCGGCCAGCAGTGGGACGAAATTTCGTATCGAGTCTTCGGTAAACAGGTGCCGATCTTCAATGTCTCCCTCCCCTTCCTGCCGAGCAACAAGCCCGACGCCGGCTACCTTCGCGGTGAGGAGTGGGAGCAGGCATCGCGTTATGTGGCCGATCAACTGCACAAGCTCATCGCTTTCCTGGAGACAATGACAGGCCGACCATTCGACTGGGATGCCCTACGGCAGAACATGTCCTACATCAAGCGCGCCTCGGAACTGCGGCGCGAAGCAATGGCGCTGTGCCGCGCCGCCCCGACACCAGCCACCTACTGGGACTGGATCGCTAGCATCGCGCACATCAACTTCATGCCCGCCGGGCCGGAACTGGTCCAGTACTTCGCCGACGTCAAAGCCGAAGTGCAGTACCGTCTCGACCACGCCATCCCCGGCGTCCGCAACGAGCGCTACCGCATGTACTTCGACGGCATCATGAACTGGAACAAGCTCGGCTGGCTGTCGCGCAAGTTCGCCGACGCCGATGTCGCCGTGGTCTGCGGAAGGTACACACACAATGCGTTCTGGCAAGAACCGCACCTCATCGACACTGAGGATCCGATTCTCGGAATGGCTCAGCATTATCTGCTGTGCCCGACGAACCACGGCGTGAAGACGCTCAAGCACCTCACCAACCGCGACTGCGTCGACTACGGAATCGATGGAATCGTCTTCCACGCCTCCCGTACCTGCCGCGCGTTCACCAACCCACAGCATCTGCTCGCGAAGTCGGCGCAGAAAGAACTCGGCATCCCTTCGATGTTCTTCGAAGGTGACGTCGCCGACGCGTCGTTCTACAAGGACGAGATCCTCGAAAGCCGCCTGGCCGCCATGCTTGAGGGCATCGACGTCCGCCGAAGCCGGGTCTGATCGACGTGACGGAATACTTCATGGGCGTCGACCTGGGATCGACGTCTGCCAAAGCCGTCATCCTCGACGAGTCCGGAGCATTCCTGGGCGCGAGCGCCATCCAGATGGGGGCCGTGAGCCGAGCTGGAATGCGTCGGGCCATCGACGACGCACTCGATCGAGCCTCTGTGACGCTGTCGCAGCTCACGGCCACCATCAGCACCGGCTACGGTCGCAGACTCGTCCCGGACATCGGGCGCACGTTCACCGAGATCACCTGTCATGCGCGCGGTGTGGCAGCACTGTGCCCGGGTGTCCGATTGATCGTCGACATCGGTGGGCAGGACAGCAAGGTCATCGCCGTGGACGAAGATGGTCTCGTCGACGACTTCGCGATGAACGACCGATGCGCCAGCGGCACTGGGCGATTCTTCGAGGTACTCGCGAGGGCGATCGAATGCGAGGTCGACGAACTGGCCGGCCTCGCCATGGCGGGTGAAAAGAACCTGGAGGTCAGCAGCATGTGCGCAACCTTCGCCGAAACCGAGATCGTGTCGTTGCTCGCAAGCGGGTCCGAGCGGACAGACATTGCCGCTTCCGTCCACCGAGCGGTGTCGGCTCGGACACTTGGTTTGGTTGCTCAGGTAGGCAAGAAGACACCGGTTGTGATGACAGGTGGGGTCGCGAAGAATGCTGCGGCTGTTCACTTCTTGAGCTCGGCACTGGGTGTCCGCGTCGACGTGCCGCCGGACCCGCAGATCACCGGGGCCTACGGTGCAGCGCTTCTCGCGCTCGAGACGTCCGGCACCGTGGTTTCACGACCGGACGTCGAGCTCTCGCCCACCGGACAGACTGCGCACTCGTGCGGAAACTGTGATGGCTCGACCGAACTGCACATGCCGACCGTACGGATGTCATGACGCGGCCACAATCAGCCCGCTGAACAGACCATCGCTGCTCCAGGACACCTCGACGATCGAGTTCTGTCCCCCGATGTAGGGAGACTTGTGAAGCATACGCGAAACTCTTTCTGCAGGATCTGCATCAATCACTGTTCGATACTCGTCGACGTCGACGACGGGGTCGCGACCGCGATCCACGGGAATAGCCGCAATCAGGTGTACGGCGGCTACACCTGTGTCAAAGGACGATCACAGCACGAATACCTCCGCCACTCCGATCGTCTCGTGCACTCGTTGGTGCGGACACCCGACGGCCACGTTCGCCTCCCGGCCGAAAAGGCAATGGACGAGATCGCCGCCAAACTCGCGGACATCCGCGACCGCCACGGGCCTCGCTCGATCGCCAGCTACGCCGGGACCATGGCCCACATCACCACCGCGCCAACCGCGGCCCCACTGCACAACGCCCTATTCGATGCCCTCGGATCCGAAATGAGGTTCGATCCGAATACCATCGACAAGGGCGGAAAGCAGGTCGCGCAGTCCCTCCTCGGGTACTGGGCAGCTCCATCGCAAGGTTTCGACGCACCGGAGGCCATACTGCTGATCGGGATCAACCCGATCGTCACCTGCACCGGTTTTCCGGCGGGCTCACCCAAGAAATGGCTCCTCGATACGCTTGCCGGTGGATGCAAACTGATCGTCGTCGATCCGCGTCGGACCGATGTGGCACGGCACGCCGATTGGTATCTGCAAGCGGCTCCGGGGCATGACATCGCGATTCTGGCGGCCATGATCAGGATCGTCATCGACGAGGACTTGTTCGACCGGGACTTCGTCGCCCGGCACGTGCGCGGCCTTCCGGAGTTGACGGCCGCGGTGCACCGGTTCGACCCCGACGACGTGGCGCGGCGTGCGGGAATAGCCGGTGCGGACCTCGTCTGCGCCGCCCGCTGTTACGCCGGTGCGAAGCGTGGTTACACCATGGCAGGTACCGGGCCCAACATGGCCGGCGAGGGCACACTCGTCGAGTACCTGGTGCTGGTTCTCGAGACCCTGTGCGGACGCTGGCTACGCGCGGGCGAAACCGTTTCAGCCTCACCCACTTTGCTCCCGTCCTACGTTCCTGTCGCCCAGGCCAAGTCTCCGGACGCGGATTGGGCGTTGCAGGGCCGTGTCCGTGTCCGTGGTTTGCGTAAGACCAAAGCCGGGATGCCCACGGCAACGCTGCCGGAAGAGATCCTCACTCCGGGAGAGGGGCAGGTACGTGCGCTGATCAGCTGGGGAGGGAACCCTGCCGTCGCGTTCCCCGATCAGCGGCAGACGGTCGAGGCGCTCGAGTCCCTGGAATTGTTCGTCCAGATCGACCCATGGTATTCCGCTTCCGCCCGTTTGGCCGATTACGTGATCGCACCGACGATGCCATTGGAGGCGCCGTCGACGACCGTGTTTCTCGACGCGCTCGCGGCGCGGGGAACGGGCTACGGAATCGGACAGGCCTACGCACAGTATTCGCCCGCCGTTGTCAACCGCCCCGAAGGCTCCGACCTCCTCGAGGAATGGCGATTCTTCTACGGGCTCATGAAACGACTCGGGTATCCGGTCGAGGTATCGCCCTTCGGATGTCCGTCTTCTCCACGCCGGCCGATCGACGGCGTCCGGACAACCGACGAACTCATCGAAATCCTGTCACAGGACTCGGCAATCCCCCTGTCGGAGGTAAAAACTCATCCTGACGGCATGACCCGGACGTCCCGCCTCCTGGAGGTGCAACCAGGCGACCCCGACGTACTCGACCGCCTCGACATCGGCAACGGCCTGATGCTGACACAGTTGGCAGGACATGCCGGTGTTGTCGAGTTGTCCCAGCCGGACCGGCGTTACCGGCTCCTGTGTCGACGGCACCTTCACGTCTACAACTCCTCCTGCAACATCGACCGAACCCACCGCGGCGTCCCCTACAACCCGGCGTACCTGCACCCCGACGATATGACTGAGCTGGGACTATCCGACGGCACACTCATCCGAATCAGCTCGGACCTATCCTCCATCACCGCAGTGGCAACGAAAGATCCAGCACTACGAACCGGATTGGTTTCGATGGCGTTCGGTTACGGACCGACAAATGACGACGAGGAAGTACGGGCGGTCGGCAGCAGCCCCAGCCGCCTCGTGTCCATCTCCGAAAAGTTCGACCGGTTCACCGGGCAGCCGAGAATGACCAACATCCCCGTCTCGATCGAAAGGGCCGACGCCCATGCCGCACGTGATCACCCAACAGTGCTGTAACGATGCGACCTGTGTCAGCGTCTGCCCAGTCAACTGCATCCACCCCACCCCCGACGAACCCGGATATGCCCGCGCAGAAATGCTCTACATCGACCCCGCCACCTGCATCGACTGCGGAGCATGCACGGACGTCGACGTCTGCCCCGTCGACGCGATCGTCCCGGACTTTGCCCTCACACCCGCGACCGCCCGGTACGCGGAACTCAACGCCCACTATTTCAGCGACTCGACACGAACGCGGTACGAGCACGACCGAGTCGTGCGCACACGGCCCGACCACAGCGGGTCGTCGGTCGGCCCGCTGCGGGTGGCGATTGTGGGGTCCGGGCCGAGCGCCTGCTACGCGGCGGAGGAGCTGACCACCACACCGGGTCTCGACGTCGAGGTCCACATCTTCGACCGGCTGCCCACGCCCTGGGGCCTGGTTCGCTATGGAGTCGCGCCGGACCATCAGCACACCAAGTCTGCGACGCGAACATTCGAGCGAATGGCAGATCGCCCGGGGGTGTTCTTCCACCTCGGGGTCGAGATTGGCACGCACCTCACCCACGACGAACTCCGTGCCCACCATCATGCGGTGATCTACGCGGTAGGTGCCCCCGCCGACAAGCGACTGGGCATTCCCGGGGAAGACCTACCGGGCAGCGTGTCCGCAACCGATCTGGTCGGGTGGTACAACGGCCATCCCGATCACGCCGACCACGTCTTCGACCTGTCCGCCGAGCGGGCCGTGATACTGGGCAACGGGAATGTGGCGCTCGATATCGCACGGATCCTCACACGCGACGTCAAGGAGTTGGCACGAACGGATATCGCCGACCACGCCCTGTCAGCGCTGGCCGGCAGCGGCATCCGAGAGGTCGTCGTGGTCGGCCGCCGCGACCCGGCGCACGCCGCATACACGACACCCGAGCTGCTCGGGCTTGCCGGGTTGACAACCGAGGTCGAGCTAGCCGTCGATTGTCCCAGCACGATGGAAGTGAATCACCCGCCGAACGAGTTCGATCAGACATCTAACTCGCCGACGACCCTGAAAGCGCAGATTGCGGATGAGCTCGCTTTACAACCCGCAAGCGGTGCGATGCGGCGGATAGCGCTGCGGTATCTGTCTTCCCCAGCGGAAATCCTCGGTGACGATCGCGTTCGAGGCATACGGTTGCAGCGCAATGAGATGCACGCTGAAGGTAACGATCGTTCCGCGATCAGGTCGACGAAGGTCACAGATGTGCTCGAGTGCGGGCTCGTTGTGCGATCAGTCGGCTACCGAGGCCGCCCGGTGCCAAGACTTCCCTTCGACATCGAGCGCGGAATCATCCCGAACCGCAACGGACAGGTTGTTGAGCCGGGTACAGGGGAAGTTCAGGTCGGCGTGTACGTGGCCGGGTGGATCAAGCGTGGCCCCTCCGGCGTGATCGGCACGAACAAGCAATGCTCGATCGAGACCGTCGAACGTATTCTCGACGACCACGCGAACGGACGACTCACACCTCCAACGGGCGACAGCCGATCGCTGCTCGATCTCGTGCGAATACGAAGTCCCGAAGCGATCGACTACGAAGGCTGGCAGAGAATCGACAGGGTCGAACAGACCGCAGGGCAGCCCGCGGGACGCCCCAGGGTCAAGATCGTGGATGTCAACGGCATGGTAGAAGCGGCATCCACCACCTCTTCCTACGAAAATCTGTCTCTATGAACGAGATCCGTCGCGCGCCGGCAGTTGATACGTCCCTACGGCTGGGCCGTGATCTAGCCGCGTTCGCAGCTCGGTGGCAATTGTTTGGCGCCCCTGCCGACGAGGAAGTCCTGTCCACCTTCGGGATGACGCCGCTGCATAGCGTACGTTCGCCGAGTCGCGAGAGCGGCGCCGTCGCATCGACATCCTTCGGAGCCACTTTGATCCGCAGCATCGCCTCGATAGGCAGACCTATCAAGTGCGGCTCCACTACCGCGCGAAGCACCATCCGGCCGCGACTGCGGAGCGCGGCGATCCGCAGTCGCGGCGGTCTGCTCCGAGAGTCCCATCAAACGTGCCAGAGAACCGTGAGAAGCTATAACATCGCTGGCCAGTGTTGACAGGCTGACCTCCTCGTCGGAGGTGAGCGGCCCGAGGTCCGCAATTCCTGTGTGCAGGGGCGCTGTCGCCGAGGAAGCCGCTCGGGCTCATGCGTACATCCCTTCCGAGACAGCTCCGGAAATGAAGGTCAGACCACCGACTGCGCCAGCCCTGCGGCGCGGTGGGCGGCGTCGAGGAATGAACGCACGAGTGCGCCGTCGCGGTAGTACTCGTCGCCGACTCCGGCGACGGCCCGACGACGTCCGTACTCGTACAGCACCGCCAGTTTCCACAGGGCCAGAGCCGTGTACCAGTTCAGGTTCGACAGGTCGGCGCCGGTGGCGGCCGCGTACCGCTGAGCCAGTTCGTCGCGCGTCGGGTACCCCTCTTCGAGCACGGCCACACCGAGGTCCTCGGTCGGTGTGCGCTGTTCCCCAGTGACGGGATACGACGTGAGGAAGTAGCCGAGATCGAACAGGGGGTCGCCGATCGTCGCGAGCTCCCAGTCCAGCACTGCGGCAATACGTCCCGGGGAATCGGGGGCGAGGATGACGTTGCCGATGCGGTAATCGTTGTGAATGATCGCCGCACCGGATTCGGCGGGCACGTTGGCGCCGAGCCACGCGTCGATGTCCGCGAACTCGGGCGGCGGTGTCCCGTCCTCGCCTGCCACCAACCTGCCCATGCGGCGCAGGTGACGTTCGTTGAATCCTTCCGGGCGGCCGAGATCACCCAGTCCCGCAGCCTGCCAGTCCACCGCGTGCAGCGCTGCGAGGGTGTCGATGAGTGCCTCACCGATCCGGCGACGATCCGCGGGGGCGCTCAACGCCGGCGGTGTCTCGATGGTGACCACCGGACCGGCGACGTAGTCCATTACGTAGAACGGCACGTCGAGCACGTCGCCGGTCCGGCCGACGGCGAGGACGTCCGCAACCGGCACGCCACTGCCCGCGAGGCCGCCGACGAGACGCGCCTCCCGCAACATGTCGTGGGCGCCCGGCGGAACCGGCGGAGGCGGCGGCCGGCGGACGATCACCTGACGGACCCCGTCGGACACGAGGAACGTCAGGTTGGAATGTCCGTCGCCGATCCGGGCGGTCGTGAGCGGGCCCTCGGTGATCCCGCGCTCGCGCAGGAACGTCTCCAGCGCACCGAGCGTGTCGGGCGTCCATTCCCAGGTCATGCGCTCGCCTCCATCCGTGTCGTCATTCGTTGATTCCTACTGCCCTGTGAAGCGCGGCGCCCGCTTCTCCTTGAACGCGGCGAGCGCCTCCGGCATGTCGGCGCACCGGGTGAGCAGCGCCTGTCCCCGGTTCTCCAACTCGAGCGCCGCCGCGTACGACGTCACTTCCTGGTTCCGTTGCAGAGCACGCTTCGACATCCGGACGCCGCCCGGGGAATTCGACGCGATCGCCTCGGCCACCGCGACGGCCTCGTCGAACAGGTCCTCGCTCGGCACGACCCGATTCGCCAGCCCGATTCGGGCGGCTTCCTCCGCGTCGACGAAGCGCGCGGTGTAGGCGATCTCCGCCGCCCGGCCCGGCCCGACGAGCCGGGTGAGCTGCCACGACGTGCCGAGTTCTCCGACGGACAGTCCGACCTTGACGAACGCCGCGTTGAACTTCGCGGTGGGTGCAACGAGGCGGATGTCGGCGGCGAGCGCGAGCGACAGCCCACCGCCGGATGCGGCACCGTGAATCGCGGCGATCACCGGGAACGGCAGGTGGTGCAGCGCCGCCAGCCCGCCGGTCGCCGTCTCCTGGAACCGGAGGAACTCACGCACACCCATCCGGGTGATCACGTCGATCTCGTCCAGGTCGAAGCCCGCGCAGAACACCCGATCCCCCGCACCCCGGATGATCAGGGCCCGCGCGTCGGTGTCGCGCAATGCGTACGCGACGGTGTTGAACTCCTCGAACATCTTCACGACCATCGAGTTCATCCGGTCGGGCCGGTTGATCGTGAGGACGACGATCTTGCCGTCGAGCACCTCGAGGGTGAGGGTTTCCAACTGGGGCGGCTCGTAATTGCTCAGCACCGCCGTATTCTCCCGCACATCGGTCTGCGTCATCTGGCTCACCTTCCCGTGAACTTCGGGCTGCGCTTCTCTTTGAACGCGGCCAGCGCCTCGGGCATGTCGTCGCCACGAGTAAGCAGTGCCTGCCCACGGTTCTCGAGTTCGAGCGCCGCCGCGTACGACGACACTTCCATGTTCGCGTGGAGCGCACGCTTCGACAGCTGAACTCCGGCGGGCGAATTCGCGCTGATCAGGCGGGCCATCGCGAGAGCCTCGTCGAGCAGCGACTCGGCGGGCACGACCGCGTTCAGCAGCCCGAGGGACTCCGCCTCGACGGCTTCGATGAGGCGGCCGGTGTAGGCGAACTCCGCTGCCCGCGCGGGACCGATGAGCCTGGGCAGGTGCCAGGAGGCTCCCAGGTCGCCGGCCGACAGTCCGATCCGCACGAACGCCGCGTTGAACCGCGCGGCAGGCGAACCGATCCGGATATCGGCGGCGAGAGACAGGGACAGCCCGCCACCGGCGGCCGCACCGTTGACCGCCGCGATCACCGGGACCCGGATACTGCGGATCGCCGTGAGTGCCCGCGCGGCCAGTTCCTGCTGGTCGAGCATGCCCATCGGCGTCATCGACGACAGCCCTTCGGCATCGTCGAGGTCGAAGCCACCGCAGAACGCCTTACCGGCGCCGGTGAGGATCACGACGCGGAGGTCGTGCTCGTGGTCCAGTTGCAGTGCGACCTTCTCCAGTTCGACGAACATGGTGTTCGTCATCGAGTTCATCCGTTCGGGGCGATTCAACGTCACGACGGCGATGCCGGGTTCCGGCCGCTCGAGCGTGAACGTTTCCCATGTCGTGGGCTCGGTCACGAGTGCACTCCTTCTCAGTTCGGCGATCCCAGGTGGTCGCCACACGTTTCGTTGTGGTCCGGACGTCAATGGCCCGGCGGGTCAGGTCTCTGCGGCCTCGCGCACCGCGCCCGAACGCAGCCACTCGGCGCTGCGGTCCGGGTCGATTCCCCAGTCGGTCAGGATCTCGGTGGTGTGTTCCCCCGGCATCGGCGGACGGCGGTCCACCGTGGCCGCCGTCCGGCTGAACCGGGGCGCCGGTGCCGGTTGGACGAGACCGTCGACGTCGACGAACGCGCCGCGGGCAACGTGGTGGGGGTGCGACGGCGCCTCGTCGACGTCGAGGACGGGCGCGATACACGGCGTCAGCCCCTCGGCGGCGTCGAGCCATTCCGTGAGTGTGCGGCCGCGCACGGCGTCGGCGAAGACCTTCTTCATCTGCGGCCACTGCGAGCGGTCGTTCTGGTCCGGCAGGTCGTCGGGCAGTTCCAGCAATGTCACGAGGTCGGCGTAGAAGTGCGGTTCCATCGCGCCGACGGCCAGCCACTTGCCGTCCGCGGTCTCGTAGGCGTCGTAGTAGGGGGCACCGCTGTCGACGATGTTCGTGCCGCGTTCGCCCCACACCCCGGTCTGCGCGAACCCGAAGAATGGCGTCGCGAGGAGTGCGGCGCCCTCCACCATCGACGCGTCGACCACCTGCCCGAGCCCCGAGCGTTGCCTCTCGAACAGCGCCGACAGGACGCCCAGCGCGAGAAGCATTCCTCCGCCGCCGAAGTCACCGATCAGGCTGAGCGGCGGGGTGGGCGGTTGCCCCTGGCGCCCGATCAGCGACAAGGCACCGCTCAGCGCCACGTAGTTGATGTCGTGGCCGACGTGCTGAGCGAGTGGGCCGTCCTGCCCGAAACCGGTCATGCGGCCGTAGATCAGCCCGGCGTTGCGTTGCGCGCAGTCGTCGGGTCCGATACCGAGTCGCTCGGCGACCCCGGGACGGAAACCCTCGATCAGGACGTCGGCGTCCGCGACGAGCGAGAGCACCACCGCGGCGCCGTCGGGATGCTTGAGGTCGACGGCGAGGGAGCGACGTCCGCGGTGCAGCAGTTCCGTGCGGAAGTCACCGTTCGGCCCCACCAGCCCCGAACCCGTGGCGCGATCCACGCGAATCACGTCCGCGCCGAGATCGGCAAGGAGCATGGCGCAGAACGGACCCGGCCCGATCGAACCGATTTCGATCACCTTCAGGCCCGACAGCGGCCCGGTGAACGAGCGTTTCGAGTCGTCCCGCACCATCTACCCACCTCCTGCCGATCTTTGGTCTGATAATAATACCTTGAAATCGTTCACGGAGGAATCCCCCCGACTCCGCGGCCGGGCGTGCGCACTGACGACCAGGACGACAGACATCAGTACGACGGCTCCCCCGATCATGAGGGCGGGAGTGACGGGTTCGGAGAGAACGACGGACCCGAGCGCCACGGCCACCACCGGATTCACATACGTATGTGTGGCCACCAGCGACAGCGGGGCGTGGTGCAGCAGCCACGCGTACGCGGTGAATCCGATGATCGAGCCGAAGACGACGAGGTAGCCGAACGCGCCCCACGCGCGGGGCCCAATCTCCCCGTCCAGCCGTTCACCCGTCGCCACCGAGGCGAGCGACATGGCCGCGCCGGCAGCCAGAAGCTGGTACGCCGCACCGACATACACGTCTCGGGGCAACCGGACCCTCGGCTTGATCCACGAGCCGAACGACCAGGACAGACTGGACAGCACGATGACGGCCACACCGACGACGGGGAGCCCGGACCGCTCGCCGCCGTGCGGCAAGAACAGGACTGCGAGACCGATCAGCCCCACGCCGACACCCGCCAACTCGAGCATCCGCGGGCGGTCACCGGCCAGCGTGCGGTAGAGGCAGATCCACAGCGGCACCATGGCGACGAGGAGCGCCGTCACCCCGGAGGGAACTCCATGCAGTTGGCCGACCGAGGTCAGGCCGTTGCCGCACGCGAGCAGCAGCACCCCCAGGAACGCCGCACCCGACGCTTCCCGCCGGGTGAGGCGCAGCCGCCGCCAGCCGCCGCGACAGGCCAGGAAGGCGGCCATCAGCGCGCCGGCAAGGAGGAACCGCGCACCCATCGAGCCGAGGGGCGGAACTTCTTCGATCACCAGGCGGATCGAGAGGTAGATCGATCCCCAGATCACATAGACGAGGAACAGGGCGAACGCGATCGCGCCCCTTCCGGCACGCCCGGACGACATGGCGTTCAGGAGAAGCGCGGGGCGCGCTTCTCCAGGAAGGCGGTGATGCCCTCCTTCGCCTCTCCGTTCTCGAACAGATCTTGTTCCTGGGCCACCTCGAACCGGAAGCCCTCCTCGAGCGGCGTGTCGAACGACGCGTCGACCGTACGGATGACGGCGCGCTGCGCGGGCAGGGACATCGTGCACAACTCGGCGGCGAGCGTCAGCGCGGCGTCCGTTGCGGCGCCGGCGTCGACGAGCCGGTCGATCAGGCCGATCGCATGTGCCTCGGCGGCAAGGACCTGACGGGCGCTGAGCATGATGTCCAGGGCGCGGCCGCGGCCCACGAGGCGCGGAAGACGCTGTGTTCCACCGGCTCCGGGAATCAGGCCCAGCTTCACCTCCGGCAGCCCGAACTTCGCGTCCGCTCCGCCGACCCGCAGCGTGCAGGCCATGGCGAGTTCGAGTCCGCCCCCGAGCGCGAGGCCGTCCACCGCGGCGATCGTGATGCGGTCGGCCGATGCGAGCCGGTCGAGCGCCCCACGGAGTCGATCGCCGTACGCGGTGAAGGAGTCCGCGTCCACGGACGACATGTGCTTGATGTCGGCGCCGGCCGCGAAGAAGCCCGGAATGTCGGAGCGGACGACGATCACCTTCACCGAGCCGTCGGCGTCCGCCGCGTCGAGCGCGGCGTTCAGCCCGTCGATGATCGGCACCCCGAGCGCGTTCGCCGGCCTGCGCTGCAGCGTGATCGTCATGACGCCGGCATCGACGTCGCTCCACGCGACTGCGGGCGTTGCGGTTTCCGACATGCACACCATCCTTCTCGGTCCAGTCCCATGTGAGTGGCAAAGTGCGCGCCGGCACACTTTGCCACTCACATGAGGTATTGAACTAACCATACTAATTGTCGGACCGAAATGGAAGGTCAGGGACGGCGCGGGAACTTCTCGAACTCCGGGCGCCGCTTGGCCTTGTACGCCTCCCGGCCTTCCTTCGCCTCGTCCGTCGAGTAGAAGAGCAGGTTCGCATCGTGGGCGAGCTGCTGAATGCCCGCCATGCCGTCCTCGGCCGCATTGAAACTCGCCTTCATGAGCCGGAGCGCGAACGGGGAGAGCTCGAGCATCTCGCGGCACCACTGCACCGTTTCCCGTTCGAGGTCGGCAAGCGGGACAACGGTATTGACCAAGCCCATCTCACGCGCCTGCTGTGCGTCGTACTGCCGGCACAGGAACCAGATCTCCTTGGCCTTCTTCACCCCGACCAGTTCGGCGAGCAACCCCGCGCCGTAGCCGCCGTCGAACGACCCGACCTTCGGGCCGACCTGACCGAACCGGGCGTTGTCCGCAGCGATGGAGAGGTCGCAGACCAGGTGCAGGATGTGCCCGCCGCCGATCGCGTAGCCGGCGACCATGGCGACCACCGGCTTCGGCAGGCGCCGGATCTGGATCTGCAGATCGGTGACGTGGAACCGGCCGACACCGCCCGCCTTGCCCGGCTCGGTGAGGTAGCCGGTGTCGCCGCGCACCCGCTGGTCGCCACCGGAGCAGAACGCGTCGGGTCCCTCGCCCGTCAGCACGATGACGCCGATCGAGGAGTCCTCGCGCGCGTCGACCAACGCCTCGGAGATCTCCATCAGCGTCTGCGGCCGGAACGCGTTGCGCACCTCCGGACGGCAGATCGTGATCTTCGCGATCCCGTCGCCGCTGTGCTCGTATCGGATGTCCTCGAACTCACCGACTGCCGTCCAGGACACGAAATCCGCTGTATCACCATAGTTCGTCATGTAGCGATCATAGGCACACCGATAACGATCGTTACCGACCGATCCTGCGAATGCCGAAGGTGCGGCCCGGAAACCGGGCCGCACCTTCCGAATCGATGTGCCCGTCAGGACATCGTCAGGCCACCGCTGACCGACAGGGTCTGGCCGGTGACGAATTCGGCCGCGTCGGACGCGAAGAACGCCACCGCGGCACCGATATCCTCCGCCTTCCCGAGGCGCTTCATCGGCACGGCGCGGGTCATGCCTCCGATCACCTTGTCGGCCTCCTGGCCCGAGCTGTCGGCGAACTTGCGGAGCGCGGGAGTGTCGGTCGGGCCGGGGCACACCGTGTTCGCGGTGACACCCTTGGTCGCGACCTCACGGGCGAGGGTCTTGGTGAAGGCGATGATGCCGCCCTTGGCCCCCGAATAGACGGCCTCGAGCGACGAGCCGACGCGGCCCGCGTCCGAACCGATGTTGATGACACGGCCCCAGCCGCGCTCGACCATGCCCGGGACGGTCGCCTGGATCACGCGCAGCTGGCCCTTGAAGTTGATGTCCAGGATCCGGTCCCAGAACGCCTCGTCGGTCTTCAGGAACGGCATGAAGTCGTCCCAGCCTGCGTTGTTCACGACGATCTCGACGGGGCCGAACTGCTCGGCGACCTGCTTCACCGCGGCCTGCACCGACGCGGTGTCGGTGACGTCGACGGGGACGGCGATCGCCTGGCCGCCGGCGTCGCGGATGCCGGCCGCGGTTTCCTCGGCGACCTCCAGGTTGAGATCGGCGACCGCGACGCGGAAGCCGGCAGCACCCAGTGCGTCGGAGATGCCCTTGCCGATGCCCTGCGCACCGCCTGTCACGAATGCAACTCGATTACTCATGTTCTTCTCCGTTTGTCTGTGTCGTGGTTCGAGGTTCGGTGGACTTCAGCGCAGGCTCGATGCCCACTCGATGGGGCCCGCGACGATCGAATGACTGGTGAGCTTGCGGCCGAGCACGCTCTGCGCTTCCCGGGCCGCGTCGATGACGCGCGGAAGGTCGAGGCCCGTCTCGACGCCCATTTCATGGAACATGCTCACCAGGTCCTCGGTGGCGATGTTGCCGGTCGAGCCTGCCGGAACGGGGCAGCCGCCCAGCTCACCGAAGCTCGATTCGAAGCTCGCGCAACCTGCTTCGAGGGCCGCGTATGCATTGGCGAGGCCCTGGCCGCGGGTATTGTGGAAGTGCGCGGTGACCTCCACGCCGGGTAGCCGGTCGAGGGCCGCCGCGAAGAACTGCGACGCGTACGCCGGGTTGCACATGCCCGTCGTGTCGCCGAAGCCGATCTCGGTGGCGCCGGCCTCCGCGAACCGTTCCGCGAGATCGAGCACGCGGGTCAGGTCGACCTTGCCCTCGAACGGGCAGCCGAAGGACGTCGCGATCACGGCGGCACAGTCGAGGCCTTCGGCGACGATCCGCTTGGCCATGACGTCATTGTCCGCCATCGTCTCGTCGACGGTCCGATTGACGTTCTTCTTGTTGTGGGTCTCCGACGCGCTGACGAAGATCGCGACCTCGTGGAACTTGTCGCGCACCTTCAGTGCGTTGTCGAGCCCCTTGCTGTTGGGGACGAGCACCATCAGCTTCGTCTCGTCGGGGACCTCGATGCGCTCGAGAACCTCGACGCCGTCGGCCAGCTGCGGGATCACATCCGGCCGCACGAAGCTGGCCACCTCGATCCGCGTGAATCCCGCCCGCCCGAGGGCGTTGATCAACCGCACCTTGTCGTCGGTCGGGATGCGTTCCGGTTCGTTCTGGAAACCGTCACGCGGTCCGACCTCCCGGATCTGAACCTTGTGGGGACGCGTCATGGCGTCGGCTCCTTTCCCCTCACTCCGTTGCGGATGCAAGGTCGTACTCCTCGAGATCGAATTCCAGTGTGGTGCGGTGCTCGGGGGCCGCAATGGCGATCATGCGCCGCGCCCGCTCCCCGAGGGAACACCCCCGCAAGGCCGCGACGCCGTGTTCGGTGACCACGAAGTCGACGTCCGCACGGGCGGTGGTGACCGCCCCGTACTGGAGGGCCGTCTTGATCGTCGACTCCCCGCGCGAATCCGCGCGCATCGCGATGATGGATCGGCCGCCGGTCATCGCCGCCGCACGGGAGAAGTCCACCTGACCCCCGACGGCGCCGGCGTAGGTCGTGTTGCGCAGCTCCGCGCCGACCTGACCGGTCACGTCGACCTCGATCGCCGAGTTGATCGACACGAACGACCGAAGCTGTGAGAGAACCTGCGGCGCATGGGTGTAACTCGCCGGTCGGAACGCCACCGGAAGTCCCGGCAGCCGGTCGTACAGCGTCGCCGTGCCGAGCGCGGCACCCGCGACGTGCAGTCCGGGGTCGATTTCCTTCCGCGCCCCGGTCAGCACACCTCGGTCGATCAGCCTGAGCGCCGCGTCGGAGATCATGCCGGAATGCAGCCCGAGGTCCTTGTGTCCCTCGAGAGCGGTGAGGACGGCGGACGGCAGTGTCCCGACGCCGATCTGGATGGTGTCTCCGTCCGCGACGAGATCGGCGACGTTCCGCGCTATCGCCAGTTCCAATTCCGCGGGCTCGCGGTCCGGCGCCTCGAGTAACGGCCGGTCGGTCTCGACCACCGCGGCGAACCGCGACAGCGGAATTTTCGGTGCGCCGAGAGTGACGGGCATGCGCCGGTTGATCTCGGCGATGAGGACCGGTGTGTGGTCGAGGGCGTCGGCGATGTAGTCGACACCGACCCCGAGCGAGCAGTTTCCGGCCGAGTCCGGCGGTGACACCTGCACGAACCCGACGTCGCACGGCAGGCGCCGTTCGGCGAACAGCCGCGGCAGTGCCCCGTAGTGGCAGGGCACGACCTCGAGACGGGCGAGGCGCCGCAGTTCGCCGAGGCCACCGTAGGAGACGACGGACAATTCGTCGGGCAATTCGCTCGTCAGCCGCCGATTCCAGGTGAGCCCGACGAAGGCTCGGACGGGGCCGATCGACGGCACCTGGTCGAGCAGGGCGTGGACGAGCGGGGTGGGTTCCGCGCTCGTCTGGCTCCACCAGATCCCGTCGCCGGGCCGGATGTGTTGCGTCAGGTCAATCATCAGTCGGTCCGCTGGATCAGGGTCGCCGTTCCCAGACCGCCGCCGCAGCACATGGTCACCAGGCCGATTTCGGCGTCCCGCCGCTCCAGTTCCGCGACGATGGTGGCGATGAGCCGCGCACCGGTCGCGCCGACCGGATGCCCGAGCGCGATCGCGCCGCCGTTGACGTTGACGCGGTCCATGTCCGGCTTCAGTTCCCGCTCCCACGCGAGGACGACCGAGCTGAACGCCTCGTTGACCTCGAACAGGTCGATGTCGTTCATGGTCATCCCGTTGCGCTCGAGCAACTTCCGGGTCGCCGGGATCGGACCGGTCAGCATGATGATCGGGTCCACCCCGACGGTGGTCTGATCGAGGATCCGGGCGCGGGCCCGCAGTCCGTGGGCGTCGACGGCCTCGCGGGACGCGAGCAGGACACCGGCGGCCCCGTCGGAGATCGGCGACGAACTGCCCGCCGTGATGCGCCCGTTCTCTCGGAACGCCGTCTTCAGGCCCGCGAGGCTGTCGAGACTCGTTCCGGGACGAAGGGTCTGGTCGGTGGTCCGGGTCTCGCCGGCGAGGTCGAGGGGGATCATCTCGGCGTCGAAGCGACCCGCCTCGATGGCCTCGGTCGCGAGGCGATGGGAGCGGACGGCGAACTCGTCCATCTCCTGCCGGGAGATCTCCCAGCGGTCCGCGATGAGTTCGGCGCTCTCGCCCTGGTGCACGAAGTCGTAGCGGTCGCGCAGCGCTTCCGGCCACGGGTCGCCGTACAGTTCGGAAATCTTCGCGGGCGAGGTGATCGGCACGTGTCCCATGTGCTCGACACCGCCGGCGAGGACGACGTCGTGGGTGCCGGAACCGACCAGGGCGGCGCCCATCTCGACCGCGGTCTGGGCGGACCCGCAGCGGCGGTCCAGCACCACGGCCGGGACCTCCGGCGGGTAGCCCACCTGCAGCCAGGCGTTGCGGCCGATGTTGCGAGACTGCTCGCCGAACGGTGCGGTGCAGCCGATCACGAGGTCCTCGACGACGGCCGGGTCGAGGCCGCTGCGTCGGATCAGGTCGGTGTAGACCGCGCCGAGCATGTCGTTGGGGTGGGTGTCGCGGAACCAGCCGCGCTCGGGGTGCGATTTGCCCATGGGAGTGCGGGCCGCTTCCGCGATGACGACCTCGCGCGCGGAGCGCTGGAAGGGGTTGCGCTTCTCGGCCATCAGATCACCGTTCCGCCGTCGACGGGCAGTACCTGGCCCGTGATGTAGGACGCGCCGTCGGACGCGAAGAATACAAAGCTGGAAGAGATCTCCTCCGGTTCCGCCCAGCGGCCCAGCGGGATTCGCGCGAGCGTCTTCGCGGAGAGCTTCTCGTTGCTGCGGATGTTCTCGGTCATCGTGGTGGCGGCGAGCGGCGCGATCGCGTTGACCGTCACCTGCTTCTTGGCGAGTTCCCGCGCCAGCGACTTCGTGAGTCCGATGATGCCCGCCTTCGCGGCACCGTAGTTCGCCTGCCCGATGGTGCCCACCAGGCCGGCGGCGGAGGTCACGTTGATGATGCGGCCGCTGCCGTCGGAAGGCAGGTACGGGAGGACGGCCTTGCTGCAGACGAAGCTGCCGACGAGATGGATGTCGACGATGCGGCGGAAGTCCTCTTCTTCGAGGTTCGGGAACATCGCCGGTGCGATGGCACCCGCGTTGTTGACCAGGATGTTGAGGGTGCCGCCGTTCAGCGCGGCGGCCTGTTCCGCCGCGGCGGCCGCCTGATCGCCGTTACGGACGTCGAGGGCCGCGGACTTCGCGGAACCGCCGGCCGCGGTGATCTCCGCGGCCACGGCCGCCGCGGCATCGCCGTCGACGTCGGTGACGAGCACCGCCGCACCTGCTCGCGCGTAGGCATGCGCCACCGAGGCGCCGATTCCACTGCCCGCGCCGGTGACGAGTGCGGACTTTCCGGTGAGTTCGAACATCAGTAGCTCCTGGGGAGGCCGAGGACGTGCTCGCCGAGGTAGTTGAGAACCATCTCCTGGCTGAGCGGGGCGATCTTGGTCAGGCGGGCTTCGCGGAAGTACCGGGCCACGTGATACTCCTCCGAATAGCCCATGCCGCCGTGAGTCTGGAGGGCGCGGTCGGCGGCCTGGAAACCGGCGTCGGCGCACAGGTACTTGGCCATGTTGGCCTCGCGGGCACACGGCTTTCCGTTGTCGTAGAGCCACGTCGCCTTGCGCAGGACGAGTTCTGCGGCGTCCAGGCGGGCGAGCGAATCGGCAAGCGGAAACTGCAGACCCTGATTCATGCCGATGGGGCGACCGAACACCTCACGCTCGTTGGCGTACTGGACGCCCCGGCGGAGTGCGGCCCGGCCGATACCGAGCGCCTCGGATGCCACGAGCATGCGCTCCGGGTTGAGGCCGTCGAGAATGTACTTGAAGCCCTTACCCTCCTCGCCCACGCGGTCCTCGACCGGAATCTCGAGGTTGTCGATGAACAGTTCGTTCGACGTGACCGCATTCCGCCCCATCTTCTTGATCGGGCGAATGTCGACCTTCGAGCGGTCGAGGTCGGTGAGGAACAGCGTCAGACCATCTGTCTTCTTCTTCGCGTCCTCGAACTTCGTGGTGCGGGTGAGGAGAAGGATCTTCTCCGACTCCATTGCCTTGGAGATCCAGACCTTGCGGCCGTTGACGATGTATTTGTCGCCCTCACGTCGCGCGAACGTGGTGATCCTGGTGGTGTCCAACCCGGCGCCGGGCTCGGTGACACCGAAGCAGACGTGCAGGTCGCCGTCGACGATCCGCGGAAGGGTGCGCTGCTTGAGTTCCTCGGAGCCGTGCACGATCACCGGGTGCATCCCGAAGATCGACAAGTGCATCGAACTCGCGCCGTTCATGCCGGCGCCGGAAGCGGCGACTTCCTCCAGCAGGATCGAGGCCTCGGTGATTCCCATGCCGTGCCCGCCGTACGCCTCGGGCGTGGTGATGCCGAGCCAGCCGCCCTTGGCGAACGCGTCGTAGAACTCGGTGGGGAACTCGTGCTCGCTGTCCTTCTCCACCCAGTACTGCTCGTCGAACTTGCCGGCCAGCTCTCGCACCGCATCTCGGATCGTCGCCTGATCCTCGGTCAGATCAAAGTCCACAGCACGTCCCGTCGTCGTTGGTTCCGTTTGGACTTAAGTTACTAAAGGACAGACCAAAAAGCAACGGTGGATCACCCGGCGACGGGCAACAGGGGCAGATCCCGCGCGAGGCGCTCGTTCCACACGTCCGGGCCGCCGAACAACTTCTCGTCGAGCTTGGCGCGTTTGTAGTAGAGGTGCAGGTCGTGTTCCCACGTGTAGCCGATCGCGCCGTGCATCACGAGAGCACTGTCGGCCGCCTGCACCGCATTTCGCGGCACCTGCGCCTTGGCGACGGCGGCGTGTATCGCACGATCACCGAGACCGAGATCGACCGACGCCGCGGCGAAGTAGGCAATGGAGCGGCCCGCCTCGACGGACACGAGAATGCCTGCCGCAGCGTGCTTCACGGCCTGGAACGACCCGATCGGCACACCGAATTGCTGGCGTTGCTTGCTGTAGTCCACGGCGAGATGCAGCATGCGATCCATCGCCCCGAGTGAATCCGCGGTTACCAGCACGGCCGCGCGCAGTCCGGCGTCCTCGAGTGCCGTGGCCGCCTCGATGTCGAGACGCTGTCCGGTGACGCCGTCGAACCGGACATCCGCGGCCGCGCGGGACGGGTCGAGGAACCGCCGCGGTTCGACCGTGACACCGGGATCGTCGACGCGCGCGAGGTAGAGGGCGGCCGTTCCGTCGGCGCCCGTCGCCGGGACGACCAGCAGTTTCGCGCGTTCGGCGCCGAGCACCATTGCGACGCGACCGGTCAGCGCGCCGCTCTCGTCGGCGCGCACCGAGTCGGCGACGCCGAACGGACGGGCCGCGTCGACGGCAACGGCCGCGAACCCACCCCCTGACAGCACGTCGGTGGCGACGTCGGCGGGCAGCAAGGGCGCCGCGAGGACGGACGCGGTCCAGGCACTCGACGGCGCGGCGTACCGGGCCAGCGCCTCGGCGGTCAACGCCAATTCGAGTAGACCACCGCCCTGACCACCGATGTCCTCGGCGAGGCCGGCGGAGAACCAGCCCTCCTCGACGAATTTCTGCTCGAACTCGGCAGGATCACCCGATTCACCCCACTTGCGGACATTCGCCGGAGCAGCGAACCGCCCGAGCCAGCCGTCGAGGGCTTCGGTGAACATTTCCTGCTCTTCTGACAGTTCCCAGCGCATACAACTGGCCCTCTCGATGAGACGAAGAATAGGCTGCAAGACGAACGCAGCGAGAACCCAATGGTATATTAGGTCTGACCGTTAGACCAGAGAGGGCGGGGAGCCATGCCATCAGCCGTGCCGAACACCACCCGGAACGGACGTTCCTCCATCCAGTTGACACCGATGGCGGTACCGAAGGCGTCGGACGTCCTCGCGAACGAGCTGCGCGAGCGCATTCTCAGCGGGGACTACGTCGAAGGCACACCGCTGCCGCCGGAGCGCGAACTCGTCGTTCAGACGAAGATGAGCCGCACCACCGTCCGCGAGGCCCTCCGCATCCTCGAGGTGCAGGGACTCGTGCGCATCAAGGCGGGCCGGGCCGGGGGCGCCTTCGTTCAGCGGCCGGGCGAACAGTCCATGGCGGACACGGTGGCCCTGCTCATCCGCGGTCGTCAGATCCGTCTCGCCGCACTGCTCGAGACCCGCGAGGCGATCGAGCCCTTCTGCGCCCAACTCGCCGCCCGCCATCGCACCGACGAGGATCTCGCGCGACTCGACGCCGCCAACGACGACATCGCGGGCGCAGGCGACAGCCTCGACGCGTTCCTTCAGGCGAACATCGACTGGCACGTCGCCGTCGCGAGCGCCAGTCACAACGAACTGTTGTCGGGTCTCATGATCTCGCTCTCGCGGGCGATCTATTCCGCAACCGAGAACGAAGGTTTCATCGACGACAAGGTCCGTGAAATCACCGTCCGGGCGCACCGCTCGGTCACCAAGGCCATTCGCGACAAAGACGCCGATGCCGCCGTGCGGCGCATGAGCAGGCACGTCCACTCGTACGCCGAGTCGATCAAGGACTTCGAGGAGCGCACCGCCATTCCTCTCGACGAATGAATGTCGCTGCAGCATAACTTCATCCACTAGCTACGAGGGCCCCACACCGTGCCGGTGTGGGGCCCTCGTAGCACTCACGTCGCCGAGTTGGCGATGACCACGGCGCGGATCTCGTCCACGGCCTCCGGATTCTCGGCACCCGACAGGTCACCCGGGTCGGCACCCAGGGCGGCGGCCCGCACCGCGCGCCGCAGGATCTTCGCCGACCGGGTCTTCGGCAGCCGCGTCACCCGGTGTACCACGCTGGGCGCGAACGGTTTGCCGAGTTCCGCGGCCACACTGGCGATCAACTCGGCCGAGATGTCCGCCGTGTCGCCGACCGCGTCTGCGCGGGGAACCCAGAACGCCCAGACCGCCTCGCCCTTCTTCGGGTCCGGGACACCGACCGCGGCCGCCTCGGACACCGCCGGATGTGCGGTGAGCACCGCCTCGACCTCCGCCGGTGCGAGACGCTTCCCGGCCACGTTCATCACGTCGTCCGAGCGGCCCCGGATGTACCACTGGCCATCGTCGTCGACGAGCGCGTAGTCGCCGTGCCGCCACATGCCGGGGAACGTCGACCAGTAGGCCTCCAGATAGCGTTCCTCGTCCTTCCACACCCCGCGCGTCATCGAAGGCCACGGTTGCCGGCACACGAGTTCGCCCTGTTCGCCGCGCAACGAGCGTCCCGCGTCGTCGACGACGTCGACGTCCATGCCCAGCGAGGGCCCGCCCAGCGAGCAGCTGTGGATCGGCTCCACCGGGTACGGCGCGAGGAACGACCCACCGACCTCGGTGCCGCCGGAGAAGTTGATGACCGGCACGCGCCCACCGAACACGTCCCGCGCCAGCCAGTCGTACGAATCCGGGTCCCACGGCTCACCCGTGGACCCGATCGTGTGCACCGAGGACAGGTCGTACCGCGCCGCGACATCCGTCTCCCGCCCGCGCAGGGTGCGGATCAGCGTCGGGGAGACGCCGAGCATCGTCACTCGATGCCGTTCCGCGAGCTGCCACAGCCGGTTGGTGTCCGGTACATCCGGGGAGCCTTCGTACAGCACGAGAGTTCCGCCGTTGGCGTGGGTGCCGACGATCGACAACGGGCCCATGATCCAGCCCATATCGGTGATCCAGCAGAACGCGCCGCCCGGCTTCAGGTCGAACGAGTACGCGACCTCGCTGGCCGTCTTGACGAGAAATCCTGCATGCGTGTGGACGGCGCCCTTCGGCTTGCCGGTCGTGCCGGACGTATAGGCCAGCGCGAACGGCTCGCCGGCATCCATCGCCTCGACCGGACCCGGGTCGCCGCCGTTCCCGAGGAGCTTCGCCCAGGAGATGTCGCGGCCGGTGGAATCCACAGGGATGCCGACGTTCTCGATCACGACGACCGACTGCACCGTCGGGCAGGCTGCCAGGGCTTCGTCGAGTGCCGGCTTCATCGCGACGGTCTTGCGACGCCGCACCGTTCCGTCCGCGACGATCACCACCTTCGCGTCCGCGTCCTGGATGCGGGACGCGATCGCACTCGGCGCGAATCCGGAGAAGAGCGGAACGAGGACCGCACCGAGCCGGGCGACCGCGTACACCGATACGACCGCCTCGGGGATCATCGGCAGGAACAGGGCGACGGCGTCGCCCTTGCCGACGCCGAGCTCACGCAGTCCTGCCGCTGCACGCTCGACGTCTGCCGCGAGTTCGCGATACGACAGGCTGCGGACGGTGCCGTCCTCGGATTCGTGTGTGACGGCCACCCGATCGGCGGAAACCGGGTCGGCGAGCCAACGCTCCAGACACGCGTCGACGACGTTCGCCCTGCCCCCCACGAACCAGTCCGGGTGCTCGATTCCCCGGGAGGTGTCGAGAACCTCGTGGTACGGCGCCTGGAACGGCAGGCCCAGGTCGCGGACCACCGCGTCCCAGTACCACCGCACGTCGGCGACGGAGCGGGCGCGGAGCTCGCCGAGGCCCGCAAGTCCGTGGGCGCGGGCGAGCCGGGTGACATTCGCGTTCTCGACGTAGTCGTCGGTGGGGTGCCAGGTGTAGTCGGACACGGTCAACTCCTCGGCATGTCGAGCATGCGCTCGGCGACGATGTTGCGCTGGATGAAGGTGGAACCGCCGGCGATGGCGGTGCCGCGGGCCTGGTAGGCGAGCCGTTGCCACCGCGCGGTCCGCTGCTGCTCCTCGTCGAGGGCGAATTGCCCGCCGACCGGTTCGAGGGACAACCGGAAGTCGGCCAGTTCCTCCACGAGGGGGCAGAAGAACAGCTTGCCGATCGAGGTGACCGGCCCCGGGGGCCCGTCGTTGGCCGCGAGTGTGATGACGCGCTGACCGATGAGGTAGTGGACGAGGGCCCGGCCGTACAGATCGGCGACCTTCTGCCGGATCACCGGATCCTCGCCCAACGGTCGGCCCGCGACGTCGGTCATCCCCGCGATGTCGGTGACGATGTCGTCGACGGCACGTTTCGTGTTGACGCGGCCCGTCGCGATCGCCACCCGCTCGTACGCGAGCGTGCCCATCGCGACCTTCCAGCCGCCGTCGACCTCCCCGACGACGAGGTCGTCGGGAATGAACACGTCGTCGAGGAACACCTCGTTGAACTCTGTCTCGCCGAGCATGTGCGCGAGCGGCCGCACCGTGATGCCCTGACTGTCCATGGGCACCAGGAAGAACGTGATGCCCTTGTGCCGCGCGCCGCCGCCGGTGCGGGCCAGCAGGATGGCGTGGGCCGCGATGTGCGCTCGACTGGTCCAGATCTTCTGCCCGTTGACCTTCCAGCCCCCATCCACCTTCGTGGCCTTGGTGCGGAGCGAGGCGAGGTCCGATCCGGCGTCCGGCTCGGAGAACAGCTGGCACCAGATTTCCTCACCGGTCAGGATGGGCCGGAGGAACCGTTCCTTCTGGGCGGGTGTCCCGAAGTCGATGATGGTCGGGCCGGCGAAATCCTCGCCGATGGTATTGAGACGCTCCGGCGCTCCCACCCGGTCCATTTCTTCGGTGAAGATGGCCTTGCGGATCGGGTCGGCGGCTTGACCGCCGTACTCCTGCGGCCACGACATCCCGCCGTAGCCGGCGTCGAAGAGCAGTTGCTGCCATTGCTGCCAGAACGGCACCTTGTCGACCAGATCGACCGGTTCCGGCCACGGCAGCGTCGGGACCGCCTTTTCGGCCCACTCCCGGACTTCTGCACGGAATGTGGCCTCGTCTGGGGAATCAGCGAGCTCCATTGCACCCTCCTCACGAATTTAGGCTCAATGATACTATAGGTCAGTCCAAAAAGGAGGCCTGGATGCCGGACACACTCCCCGTCGTCGTCGACCGCGTCGACTACGACGTCGAACGCGGCAAGATCCGCGAGTTCACGCGCGCAACCTTCACCACCGATCCCGTCCACACAGATCCGACCGCTGCGCGCGACGCCGGATTCGGCGACGTGCCGGCCACTCTCACACACACGGTCGTCGCCGGACACCAGCGCGACCAGCGCGCGTTCGTCGACGCGCTGGGCCTGGCGCTCGAACGCGTGGTCGTCGGTTCGGTCACGTGGACGTACCTGCGACCGCTCACTGCGGGCGACCACGTCGTCGGCACCCGCCGCGTCGTCGATGACGTGCAGCGAGAAGGCAAGCGCGGCGGGACGATGCGCGTCGTCACCCTGGAGACCGAGTACGTCGACGCCGACGGTGTGCCCGTGGTGCGACTCGAGGAAGTCCTGATCGAACGAGGAGAGCAGCGATGAGAACACCGGCGAAGGTCCGCGTCGGCGACGTGCCCGACACCCGGGTAGTCGGCCCGGTGAGCCAGACCGACATCGTTCGATTTGCCGGTGCGGGGGGCGATTTCAATCCTCTGCACCACGATCCCGAGTTCGTCGTCACGTCGGGATTCCCCGGCGTCATCGCGATGGGCCAGATGCAGGCCGGAGTTCTGGCGGGCTGGGTCTCCGACACGTTCGGCGTCGAGCATGTGCGCTCCTTCGGCGTGCGGTTCGTCGCCCCGGTCTTTCTCGGTGACACGCTGACCGTGGGCGGGACGGTCGTAGCGATCGCCGAGACGGACGGGAAGTCGCTGGCAGATGTCGATCTCGTCGTGTCCGGCACCAAGGGTCCGGTGGTCACCGGATCCGCGACCGTCGTCGTTGCCACGACCTGACCACCTGCTCATACCGCCGGAAAGGGGGCGAAGCCGATCGGCTTCGCCCCCTTTCCCGTTCGATCAGACGACGGCCCGCGCCTCGCGGTCGGCCTCGATCTTCGCGGCGATCTGCGCGCGCAACACGTGCTTCTGAATCTTGCCCGTCGCCGTCGTCGGCAACGCCTCGACGATCTCCAGCCGCTCCGGAACCTTCTGGATGGCGACGCCCTGCTCGACCAGATAGATCTTGATCTTCTCGAGAGTGATGTCGCCGTACCCGGGTGCGGGAACGAGGTAGAGACACACCGCCTCGCCGAGCCGCTCGTCGGGCATCGCGACCGCCGCGACACCGCGCACGGCGGGATGCGCCGCCAGGAGATCCTCGACCTGACGGACGCTGATGTTCATGCCACCGCGGATGACGATGTCCTTGGTGCGACCGGTGACGCGCACGTAGCCGTCCTCGTCCATCCGGCCGAGATCACCGGAGCGGGAGTATCCGTCCGGTGTGAACAGCTTGGCCGTCTCCTCGTCGTTGTGGAGATACGCGAGCATGTGCATGGCGCCCTTGTAGGCGATGTCGCCCTCCTCGCCGCGCGGAACCTCGTCGCCGAGTTCGTCGACGATCTTCACCGACTGCATCGGCAGCGGACGACCGTCCGAGGTGATCGACCGCTGGGGGTCGTCGCGCACCGTGCAACTGGTGGTGGTGACGTTCTCCGAGCGGCCGTACAGGCTGAGCACCTGCAGACCCGGGAACTGTTCGGCGGCATGGGTGACGAAGCTACCGGGGATCGGGGAACCGGCAGCGACCCACAGCCTCATACTGCCGATGTCGTGCACGGCGGGATCGTAGGCTTCCATGAGCATCTGCAGGAACGTCGTGGCACTGACCGCGACGGTGCACCCGCGTTCCTTGATCTGCTCCATTCCACGGACCGGCTCCCACACCTCGATGAGATGCGACGCCGCGCCGTGAATGAGCGGGAGGATGATGCTGGTGACCAGGCCGGTGGTGTGGGTGATCGGCGAGGGGCCGAACTGGATGTCATCGGGTGTGTAGGCGAATCCCTTGGCCAGCAAACGGGATCCACAGGCCAATGTGTTGAACGTGTGGATGCACCCCTTGGGCCGGGATGTCGTGCCGCTGCTGTAGACGATGACGAACGGCTCGTCGGGGCCGACGCCGGGGCCGAGTTCGGCGATGGCCTCCTCCGGGCTCACGTCCGCCGACAGCGACTCGAACGAAACCGACCGGTCCGGCAACGCGCCGGCCCCACGGACGACGACGACATCCTCGAGCGAGTCGACCACACCCAGGATCTCGGTGTACATGCCGGCGTAGTCGAACTTCTTGAAACATTGCGGCGTAATCGCCAGCCGGACACCGGCATTGTTCAGGATGTATTCGACGTCGTCCCGGCGGTAGATCGGCATGATCGGCACGAGGACGGCGCCCAGTCGCGACAACGCGACGGAGATGACCGCGAACTCGATCCAGTTCGGAACCTGCACCGACACGCGGTCGCCGGCAGTGATCCCATGACGCCGGAGACCGACCGCCAGGCACAGAGCCTTGTCCCGCAATTGCCGGAAGGTGATGCCGCCGCTGGTGTCGTCGGTCAGAAAGACGCGGTCGCCCCGCTCGGCGACCTGAGCCTCGAGCAGGCCGAAGAACGTGTCACGGTGCCACTGCCCGGTGGCATAGAACTCTCGGATCTGTTCGTCCGAATAGCGATCGGTGACCGATGCGAACGCCATGGGAGGCCTTCCTCTGAGCGCAGATGTGGAGAGGGAATAGAAACCCTGTGTTGGCCCTCACAATATAATGGTTGGACCGAAAGCGCAACGAGTTCCGATGCCGACCGTCATTGCATGCTCCATACGGGAGAACGCTTTTCACGAAAGGCAGTGACACCCTCGACGATGTCGTCGGTGGTGAACGCGAGAGCGAGCTGGGATTGCAGCGCCGAGAGGGCGTCGGGCAGCGACATGTCGCGGGTGTTGTTGATCGCCTCCTTGCCGAGACGCATGAGAAGCGGCGATTTACTCGCGAGCCGGCGCGCCCACTCCCGGACCTCCGCCTCGAAGTCTTCATCCGGAATCACACGATTCACGAGCCCCAGTTCGAGTGCGTCCGCGGCGGTGATGAGCTCGCCACACATCATCAGCTCGTTCGCCTTGAGCCGACCGACGTTCCGATAGATCAAGGCGGAGATCATGAACGGGAACACACCGACGTTGATCTCCGGGCACCCGAACCGCACCGACTCCTTGGCAAGCACGAAGTCGCAGGCCAACGCGAGCCCGAACGCCCCCGCAAGCACGTCGCCACCGGCCGCGCAGATCACCGGCTTGCCGAGGCCGCCGATGAGTTGGTAAAGCTTCGGGAAGCGGTCCAGTCCGGCATATTTCACAATTGTGGGGGTGTCGCTCGCGAACGCCTTGAGGTCACCGCCCGCCGAGAAGATCTTCTCGTGCGACGAGGCCAGGACGACAACTCTCACATCTTCGTCTCCGCGGGCGCGTTCGAGTGCCGCAAGAAGTTCGTCGAGCAGGTCGTCGGACAGCGCGTTGCGGGTTTCGGGGCGATCGAGGGTGACGACGGCGACGTGCTCGTCGACGTCGTATCGCACAGGGTGCGCCATAGTGCCGATCCTTCCAGTTTGGTCGTACCATTCGACCCTAGTACGGACCGGACGTCGGGAACAAGCACTCCTTCGAAGCACTTTCCCCGGAATGCGTGACGCAATTGGACTGACCATATACATTGATACCGAGGCTGCAGACGGTAGCGAACGCCCAGGTGACACCTTCTCTATACTGTGCGTTGTGTCACAGGGATGCGCGACGGTGTCGTCGCCGTCCGTGCGGCAGCCGCGGCGCAAGGAGTGGTGAGTGGTCATTTCGACGAGTTCGTTCGAGCTTGCCGAGCAGGCAGTTGCAGAGCTGCTGGAGCTACTCGGGAGCGAGCCGAACCTCATCCGCTTGACGGACGGCGAGCCGGATCTGACCGTGATCCGCGCGTTCGCGGCCCGGAAACTGCGGGAAGGCCTCGACTCACCCGAGCACGCCGTGCGCCTCGCGGAACTCGTGACACGACTCGACACCGCGAGCCGCGACGACATCGCTCGCCGACTACGCGTGCACACCGAGCAGTTCGAGGCGTTGCAGCAGGTAGTCCGCGCGATCGATGCCGGAGCCGACCAGATCGCCCGCATCGTGACGCAGGAATTGTGCACGAGCCTCGGATACGGCAAGGCGATGTTCTCCGTGGTTCGCGGTTCCACCTGGTCTCCCATCGCGCTAGCTGTCAATCCCGAGTTGACCGGCGACTTCCACGAACTCGTCACGGCGATCGACGGCCGGGAGATCTCGCTGCGCGAGGCGCCCCGCGAGGCCGAACTGGTCCGGCGCCGCCGACCGTATGCGGTGGACGGCGTGGACACCTACCGGCACACGTACCGCCCTCTCATCGATCTGTCGCGTCCTGCGGGATACCTCGCGGTCCCCGTCGTCGTCGACTCGCGTGCGGTGGCGATGATTCACGTGGACCGCCAGAGCGACAGCCTGACCGACACCGACGTCCACATCGTCGGAGCGCTGGCGGGTGTCTGTGCCTCGGTAAGGGAGCGCGCCGACCTGCGGCAACAGATCTCTGCGCGCAACGAGCACGTCGACGCCGAGATCCAACGGCTCACCCGGGCACTGCGACACCTCGAGGAGGCACCCGTCACGATGCCGGAACTGGCCACCTCCGAACTTCCCCGGGCGGGCACGTCGAACGACACTGCACAGGCAGCGATCGTTCCCCGAGCACACACGCTGACCGCTCGTGAGCGGGAAGTACTCACGCTGATGGCGACAGGAGCGACCAACGCGACCATCTCCCGTCGGCTGTGCATTTCCGACGGCACCGTCAAATCCCACGTCCAGCGGATCTTCAAGAAGCTCGGCGTGTCGACGCGAGCCGAGGTGGCGGCGCTGTGCGCCCATGCCAAGACGGTGAACGGTGGCTGACGATCCCCACGCCGAACCGCACCCGGGCGAGGACACCACCGACACCGAGCTCGATCGGGCCATCTCGGACACCCTCACCGAAATGCGCACGGCCACTTCGGAGCACGCCGTCGAACTCGGGAGGCGTCTGGTCGATCTCCTCGACCGCAGGAACGCACTCGCTGCGACGCGCACCGCCGACATCGGTGCCATCGCGAAGGGTATCGATCGCGCCGTCTCCGCACTCGACGACGCCGCCTCGAGTACGGAACTCATGCGGCGAGCGTGCGAGCGCGTCGCCGAACTCTGCTCCGCGGACAAGGTTGTCCTCTCACACCTCGACGGCGACCGGATCATTCCCGTCGCCTCGTTCAGCGCCGACCCCGGCACCGCGCCCGCGCTGCCCTCCGAGTTCGGCCTCCCGGCAGGTTCGCCCGAAGCGCACGCCCTCGAGACGAACACGGTCACGGCCGGTTCCCACGTTCCCGCCGAACTGCGAGAGGCGCTGCGCGCGAACGGCTTCACCATCGTGCCCGTCGTCGTCGACGGGACCGCTGCTGCGCTCGTCCACGTCGGGACACCGTTGGACGGGTCACGACGCCACGCCCTGGGAGTATTCGCCGAGGTGCTCGGCGGATGCTTCGAGCGGGTCGGGCTCGAATCCCGTCGCGACCGCCAGGACGTCCTCCTCCGGGAAAGCGCCCAGCGGTGGAGCAGTGACACCGAGTTCGACGCAGTGACCGCGCGAGGGTCTGCCGACCTCACGCCGGCCGGTGCCGAGCACCACGACGCCGAGCGGCGCCTGCTCGACCCGCTGACCGAACGCGAGGCGGACGTGGTCCGGCTGATTCTCACCGGGGCGTCGAACTCCACGATCGCCGCCGAACTGGTCATCACGGTCGACACGGTCAAGTCGCATGTGAAACGCATCCTCCGAAAACTCGGCGCCACCAACCGTGCCGAACTGATCGCGAAGTATCAGTCCTCCACCCGGTGACTCGGCCGGAAGGCGTCAGGCGTCCGAGGACGGCACGGTCACCGTGACGGTGTCCACGTCCGGCGTCAGCACGAGCTGGCACGCGAGGCGGGAGCACGGCTGGACGCCGTCGAGGAACTCGAGGAGGTCCTGTTCCTCCAACGTCGGCGCTTCGAAGGCCGGTGCGGAGTCCCCGTCCAGGTACACGTGGCAGGTGGCGCACGAGCAGCTACCGCCGCATTCGGCGACGATGCCGGGAAGGTTGTTGCGTACCGACCCGTCCATCACGCTCTGGCCGGCGGGGACGTCGACGGACGACGTCGAGCCGTCGGGGAGCTGGTATACGACGGTGGGCATGGCGATCTCCTTCGGATTGATCGGTGAACATCTGCGCGGACCGTCTCGCCTAGCGGGTTGCCGTCTCGGGGATCTGGCCGCGATCTGTACCGCAATTGTGTCGCGGGTCACTCATCGGGCACATCACCACTTCGGCGGATTACCCCCCTCCGGTGGGGTGAAGTTGCGCTGCAGAAGGCCTCCGACGACCGCGTGACCCAGCACACATACCCCGTTAGGTGGACAACTTTCGATCAATGGTGTGATGCCCCTCACTCTCGTGGCTGACAGGCTGAAGGCACTCCAGTCGGCGAGGGCGCCGCGACAGACGGCGCCGGAACTCACTGCACCACGAAGGGGAATTGATGAGCACTACAGAGCAGGTCACGGAACTGATTCCGGACGCCATCGCCCGTCAGATCGTTCTGCCGGAGGGTCACCGGGACAACGACGCGTTGTTCGAGGCCTACCGCTGGCTACGGGAGAACAACCCCCTGGGCCGCGCCGTGGTGGACGGATACGACCCCATCTGGTTGGTGAGCAAGCACGCAGACATCATGGAGATCGAACGCCAGCCCGACATCTTCACGAGCGCGGGCGGTGAGGACAAGGGCTCCGTCAACCCGATCCTGGCGAACCAGGCCGGCGACCAGTTCACCAAGAGCATCAACAACGGCAGCCTTCGCATCCTCGAGACCCTCACCTACCTCGACCCGCCGGAGCACACCGCGATCAAGGACATCGCGCTGGACTGGTTCCGGCCGACCAACCTCGCGAAGTGGGAAACGGTCATCCGCGACCTGGCGAAGGCCGCCGTCGGAAGGCTCCGCGAGACGGATGGGCGGATCGACTTCGTCAAGGACTTCGCACTCCACTACCCCCTGCACGTCATCATGAGCTTGTTCGGGGTGCCCGAGGAAGACGAGCCCCGCATGATGGCGCTGACGCAGGAGTTCTTCGGCACCGCCGACCCCGACGCCGCCCGTGAGGATGTCGAACCGCTCACCCCGGACGCAGCCGCGAAGCAGTGGGTAGCCACGATCCAGGACTTCTACGCGTATTTCGAGAGGCTGCTCCAGGACCGGCGCGCCAACCCCGGCGACGACCTCGCGACGATCATCTCGGTGGCGCGCGACGAGAGCGGCGAGTACTACCCCAACGAGGTGGCCTACGGATATTTCATCGCGATCGCGACCGCGGGGCACGACACCACGTCCAGCACCCTCGCCGGCGGCATGCTCGAACTCGGCCGTAATCCCGAGATGCTGGCGCGGGCGAAGGCGGACCTGGCGCTCGCGCCGCAGATCGTCAACGAGTCGCTGCGCTGGGCGTCACCGGTCAAGCACTTCATGCGTCAGGCAACGCAGGACTACACGCTCCGCGGTCGTGACATCAAGAAGGGTGACCGCTTCATGCTGCTCTACCAGTCGGGCAACCGGGATGCCGACGTAATTCCCGAACCCGACCGCTTCGACTACACCCGCAGGCCCAACAAGCACATCGCCTTCGGCTACGGCCCGCACATGTGCATCGGCCAGCACCTCGCGAAGCTGGAACTCCGCATCATGTTCGAGGAGTTGCTCCCCCACATCGAATCGCTCGAGCTGGTGGACGACACCAAGATGATCCAGACCAACTTCGTCGGCGGGCTCAAGAACATGCCCGTCCAGATCGAGTTCACCGGTTAGCACGATGACCACAGCACATTCGTCACCCACCGTGGTGATCGTCGGCGCCGGGCATGCCGGCGGCACACTCGCCGGCATGCTGCGGCAGCAGAAGTTCGACGGCCGAATCGTCCTCTGCGGCGAAGAGTCGCATCCGCCGTATCACCGCCCTCCACTGTCGAAGAAGTACGCCGACGACGAGTTCGTCCAGTGGCTCAAACCGGAAACGTTCTACGCCGACAACGCGATCGAGACGCTGCTGGGAGATCCGGTCGTCCGGATCGATCGCGACGCCCGAACCGCGACGACGGCGTCCGGCACAGTCCTCGAGTACACGACGCTCGTCCTCGCGACGGGCGCAGCGCCGCGAACGCTGACGCTGCCGGGAAGCGATCTCGAGGGTGTGCTCAGCCTGCGCACCCTCGCCGACGCCACCCTGCTCCGCGACGCCGTGCACACCGGATCGGCGCTCGCCATCATCGGCGGTGGGTACGTGGGGCTCGAGGTCGCAGCGTCGGCCCGCGCTCGCGGATGCGAGGTCACGGTCATCGAACGGGAGGATCGGGTGCTGGCGCGGGTCGCCAGTCCGGAACTGTCGACGGTCCTCACCGAGTTCCACCGGAACCGCGGAACCCACATCCGCACGGGCGCGGAGGTTCGGGAGATCACCGGGACGGCGGGTCGAGTCGACGGTGTCGTGCTCGGCGACGGAACCGAAATCCCCTGCGACCTCGTGCTGGTGGGTGTCGGCGCAATCCCGAACGACGCTCTGGCACGCGAATCGGGCATCGACTGTCTCGCGGGCATCATCGTCGACGGTTCGGCACACACCTGCGATCCGAACGTCCTCGCGATCGGTGACGTGACCTACCGCCTGCACGACACGCTCGGCAAGATGGTGCGGCTCGAAAGTATCCCCAGCGCAGTCGAACAGGCGAAGCAGGCGGCGGCGGTCATCATGAATGCGCCCCTGCCGCCGCACGAAGTGCCGTGGTTCTGGTCCGACCAGTTCGACCTGAAGATGAAGATGGCAGGGATGGTCGGTCCGGACACCCGGGCGGTCCTGCGAGGTAGCCCGTCCGACTCCTCCTTCGCCCTGTTCCACCTCGACAGCGACGGCATACCCGTCGCCGTCGAGACCGTCAACGCCGCAGCAGAATTCATGGCGGGCAAGAAGTTCATCGGAAACCGCACCAAGATCGACGCCATTGCTCTCGCCGATCCCGTCGTCTCGTTGCGGGAAGCCGTTCTCTGAGCATTTCGATTCCGGCCGGCCCTTCTCGGGCCGGCCCACAAGACATGGAGTATGTGACGATGGAAGCACTCGCAGCAGTCGCGAGAGAACCCCACACCGAGTTCACCCTCGAACCGATCACCATCGAGGGCCCTCGG